>NZ_CP036313.1:4614166-4945000 GCF_004319545.1 Desulfobacter hydrogenophilus
CTATGGGGGAGATCCCTACGGAGTTAAAATACCTGGAAAGCTTTTTGTGGATGGAACGAATATTTTTCCCAAGCATTCTTGCCGGTTTATCCAGACTCTCTTTTTTGGATTCAAGATTATCTTCAATCAATTCAAAGGCATCCATGATATCAAGAAGGCCCGTAAAAAACTCATTTTCCCGTTTTTGACGATCCCCGGCCTGGGCAGCAAGGTCCAGTTTCAAGCCGGCGATTTGCTGCTGAAAATCAATGAGTTTTTTTTTCAGCTGTTCTTTTTCACTGCCCATGATGGCCGTCAAATATTGATAGGCAGGGAGCATCAAAACCATCACCGCCTTCAGTCTTGTCGTAAGAGGTTAAAATGTCATCCAGTTCCAGACCCAGCCGTTTTTTGGCGTCCTCAAAATCAAAATAATGGATAAACGCCTGGCAGGCTCTGGAAACCGGGTCAAGCAGCTTTTTCTGGGCCTGGGCAATGGTCCTGGCGTCATGACGCCTTTGCCGCATCGCCAAAGCAGCCGCCTGAATGATCTCTTTGTTTGAGGCATCTTTGTCAATGCCCAGCACAACATAAGGATTCATTTGTGTTCAATCTCCCAGCAGTTGAATTTTCATTTCAAGGGTGTCAATGATGGGATAGCCCGGATCTACGGCCTTGCAAGAATTGAGCAGATCATTCAATTCGGCTATGAGGTAATGTTTTTCCAGTCCGCTCTCTTCGATCTGTTCCATCATCTGTTCGATAAACTCAAAAAACTTGTCCCGTACTTCAGGAAAAGGAGATTTTGTGGCCAGCGCGGCAGCCTTGCCCATCTTTCTTTTATTCATGGCATTGTAAAGGGCATCCATTTCCAGAGCAATGGCGATCTGCTCCTTGAGATGGATAACATATTCGTTGCCGGGATCTATCCCAAGGGCTTTTTCCAGGGCAACATGGCACTGTTTATTGGTGATTTTCCCCCTATTGAACTTGTCAACGGCTACCTGGCCCATAAAAAAGGAATATGCTTCAGATATCGGCCCGGACGGTCGCAACTTATATAAAAGACCCAATACCGCTTCATATTCAAGCAGGTACCGGCCTTCATATTGCATCATTTCCTGTGAAAAGCGTTTTTCAACACCAGGCACGGTCTCAAATAGACTGACCGTTGAGTCAAAGTAGTCAAGAAAATTTTTTTCACCATTTTCCAGGACAAACTTTCCATATTCAAAACGGATAAGGCCCAGGGCATACTTTATAAATTCATCAGTCGAATCTGCGGCATCCATTGTTTCAAGGAGATCAAAAGCCTTCTTGGTGTTGCCGGTTTTCAATGCATAAAAACTTTCCCCCACCCGGGAGTAACAGGCGCCTGTCGAAAGAAAATGTTCCTCATCCTTGAAATACCCCCTGTTCTTTCGAATCAGTGCCAGAACGGCGTCAGAAAGGCCATAGCGTTCTGAAAAACAGGGGGTGCAAATCCATGGCACAGAAAGGCTGTCATGCCGGTCCCCGGAGATGGCCAAAAGATCGACCATCAGTGATTTGTCAATATCAAAATGCGTTGCGACTGCGTCTTTTAAATTTTCTGGCCCGGTCATGGTCTTGATTCTATTTTCAGCCATACGGATTAAGCGTTGCCGGACCTTGTCCTGTTTTTCCGGGTCATCCCCCACAGCCGTTGCCAGATCGATGGAATAAACAGCTGTCAGCCAATGATCCGCCATAGGTCCGGTATAGTCGACCTGTGTTTCAGCCAGATGGTAGTATGTAACGGCCTCTAAAACAGTTATAGCGGGATCTTTCTTAAAAACAATTGTATCCAAAAGTTTTGCAACAGCACCATAATCGCCGGTTTCCCACAGGGACGAGGCCAGGAACAACCTGCTGTAATCGGAAAGGACCTCAAGTCCTTTGACTACTCTGTCATTGCCCTGGACAGCCTTGCCGCCCAAAAGCCTGCCCGCATCTGCCTGTATTTGGTTGATATCACCCCCGGCGTTCATGGCAGCGTTAAGCTGTTCAAAGGCAAGTTCCAGCACCTGGCGCTGCTGGGAAATAAAACCCGCATCATCGGAATCAATCATCTCCCACTGGTCCAGGGCGCTTATATATTCGCCCTGCTTTGCCAGGGCATAACCGAAATGATAGTGTGCCGTATCATTCAGACTGCTCAAGGACTTGAACAGTTTAACTGCCTGGTCAAACATGTTTCCCTTTACAAGGCAGACTGCACTGTCGAACAAATAGGTTTCATTTCCGTGAATTTGGGCAAGTTCCGTATAAAAATCGGAGGCAGCCAGATAATCCTTATTCCTGATCGCGATTTCGGCCTTGGCAACCACATCACAACCCAAAAGGCGTTGTTCTAGTTCGCGGATCTTATCCCCAAGCCACGTCTCGTCTAACAGGCTTTCCGCTTCCCTGAAACAGGAGACAGCACCGGATAAATCGTTTTGATTTTCTGCTTTCTGCCCTTTTTTTACCCATTCTTTACCTTTAAGGCCCTGGGTCTTTTTAAGACATATCGCAAGTTTTGCTTCTATTTCCGGGCTATTCTTTTTCTGTCTTGCTTTTTTGAATTCTTTTTCCGCCAACAGATAATTTTCTGTTTCAAACAGTTTTTCCGCCCGGTTAAGAATAGCATCAATTGAGTTTCGTTTTTTAGCCATGGTTACTCCAAGTATATCCCGATGGTCATCCCCGGTTTAAAAGGGAGGTCTTTAACAAGGCAGTCAGTTCCATGTGAACAGTATTGCCTGATGACGGACCGGCGGGTATCCCCGGGCCTGATTTTATATTTCCAATATCGTTTTCCATGTCCGGTCCCGGTGATGTCCTCGTAAATATTCAAAACAGTTTTTTTGTCACAAAGGTAACGCAGGGTATCCCTGCTGCTGATATTATATATGTCAAGACCTGGATTGTGTTCCAGCAAAACCGGATAAAAGACACCTGAACCGTAAAGGGCCCGGGATATTCCCCAAAGGGTGTCTGTATCCTTTGCCTGGTATTGTCTGAAACAGACCGGGGGTGACGGTGGTGGAGACATCTCAGGCGAAACCGGCCCGGTTTTCGGACGACCGGCTGTTTGGGACTCACTGCTGCTTACGGTCTCCTGCTGTTTTTTAATGGTCTCAAGTGTCCCTGCCGATGTCTGCCGCAATTCCCGGACGGATTGGCCGGTTTCCCGGATCACGACGCGATCTTTCGCCACCATTACCGCCATCCTGGTCATGCTTGCCTGCATTTGCTCCACCCTCCCGGCCATAATACTGAACCGGTTAGCGGCATAACCGAAAACCAGCACCAGAAAAATTAGAAGCAAGCCTGCCAGGCACATAATAACCGGAATCCGATATTTTTTTTCACCAGAATTTTGGGTAATATTTTGTCCGGGCTGCTCCGGCAACACCACGGTCTCATTGGCCGACGCATCGGAAAGCGTCTCCAGAAGCCTGAAACAAACCAAATCCGCATCACATTGGGGGCAGGTGTCACTGCCTTCCGGGATATTGGTAAACCGGCATACCGGACAGGTAACCGTAACAGCCATTTACCTGACAACACCTTTTTGAACGATACCAACTGTGCTGTCGTATTTACTGATGACGTCCAAGGCTTCGGGCATAATTTTATCTATGGTCTTGCTCACCATTTCGATGTTTGTGTTGCCCACCGCTTTCATGAGGGTTGCTATTGCATTATAAAAAGACGCAGCCTTCTTGGGATCATGGATGTCACACAATTCACCGGCCTTGCTTATATCCATCAACATGTTAATTAAGGGGAAGGTTTCAAGGAATTGATCCAGATCATCAAAGGCATCAACGTTCTGTTCATAGGTGCCTGTCCGGTTCATGGCTTGCAGGACCTCGATTTTTTTTACCAGCGCTGAACGTTCTTTATCGGTCAAAACCCAGGGAAAATCCTCAAGTACACTTTCGGCATAAAAAATCATCGAATAGCAGAGTATGTTCTCTTCAAACAGCTGTTTTGCCTTGTCGATTTTCATCTTTGCCAGGGTGTAAACCGTCTCGATGACCTCTCCGGTGGTTTCATGGAGAACCTTGTGGAGATCCTTTACGATATCCGCACTTCTGAGGGTCAGCTCCTCCACGGCATAGTTATCGGATTCGTCTGCATTGGCCTGATCGATCATGGTTTCAAGTTCCATAAATAGCTTTTCGTCTGCCTTGCCCCTGGACAACGTTTTACTTAAGCTGACATCCGGAAGCTGTGTTAAAACGCCTGAAACCGCGACAATATTATTTTCATCTATTTTCAGATTCACCGAAATACTGAAAGGCGTATCAGATTCCTTTTGATCCGAATTGGACCGGTACTCCTGGATGGCGTCCGCATCAATACTCAGCCAGAAATCACCAATAGATTCCTCTGCATCATTGACGATATTAAAAAATTTCATATGAATCAATTGCTGATAGGCATCCACAAGCCTGAACACTTCCTCCTGTTCACAGGGCAGAGGGGTATTTTTTTCCACAAACAGGTAGCGCTCCCCATTGTCAAGGGTAACATAGTAGTCATGGGCTGCAGCATGGACAATGTTGAATACGCCCTGGTCTATGGTATGCTTTTCAAGATCGAATCCACAATGGCTGCAAAGAACGTCCGACTGTCCGACAATGCCGCCGCATCCCATACACTCGTAATTATCGGCAAGCCGGTGGCTTAAAATGGCGGCACCCTCGGCAACAGCCAGCATGGGCCGGTCATGGAGCATTACTTTTTCCTTGCCGAACATATCTTCCATTGCCTTGACAATGCATGGAATTTTTGAACTGCCGCCCACCAGCAGCACATTGTCTATAAGATCTGGCGAAAAATAAATATCATCAAGCAGTTTTTGGACCAGGGTCTGGGTGTTTTGCACCGCAGGCCGGATCAATTCTTCGAAGGCCTCCCGGGTCACAGTGACATCCACATCCAAAAGGTCACCGTCGGCATCCTTCAGCAGACCCAGAAGTTCAATATAGGCTTCCGGCCCATCGCTGAGCTTAATTTTTGCCTGTTCAACAGCGGCTTTGAGTTCTCCCAGGAAACGGTTTCTTACGCCGGAATCCTGCTCAGCAATCATTCCGGCAATATCATCAATTTCATATTCACGGGCGGTTTCCTGTAAAACATATTCTTCCAGTTTCCGGTCAATATCCTCTCCGCCGAGCCACATATTGCCGCCTTTGCCCTGCTCTATAAATTGCCCGCCACTGATTGTAAGAACAGACAGGTCAAAGGTGCCGCCGCCAAAATCAAATACCAGGATGGTCTTGGCATCATCCTCATTCACCTGATCCACCCCAAAGGAGATAGCCGCCGCAGTAGGTTCGGAAAGCAGCCTTTGAACTTTAATACCGGCCAGGGCCGCCGCGGTTCTTGTAGCATGCTTCTGTTTATCATTAAAATAGGCAGGCACGGTGATCACGGCATATTCCACCTTATCTCCAAGGTTTTTTTCCGCATCTTTTCGAATTTTTTCAAGAATCTTGGATGAAATTTCTTCAGGGGAATATTCCCTATCACTGATACGGATCACCAGGCTGTTATCAGTGCCCTTGGACTGGCCGGCAATAATGAAGGCGTGTCTTGGATCATTTATCAGCTTTTGAACTTCCGGATTGGTGATACTTCTGCCCATTAACCGTTTCACTGCGGTTATGGTGCCGGCAGGCTCCTGTTTGATCCATTCCAGGGCATGCTTTCCCACAACAAATTTGGGCCGGTTCAGCAGGCCTCTAATTTTATTGTTTTTTATGCATACACAGGATGGGGTTATGGTGTCTCCCTCACTGTTGGGTATTATTTCAACATGCACCTTTTTGATACCGGATGCCGAGTTGGTGGTTCCTAAATCAATTCCAATGGATTTTGACATAACATCTTCTGTTTTTGGGGTTAAAAGTAGGTGCTGACTATTAACAAAACAGGATAAAATTTTCAATATAGAAGCAAAAAATTTCTTTCATTATGTACTGCAAGGGTTATTATATATCATATATCCTGATCAATAGCCCATATTCGGTAAGGCCTGAAGCCGACTATCTCCGAGTTAAAATCTTTTTTATGAAAGGTTGAATATGACGTATGACGTAATTATCGTGGGTGGCGGACCCGCAGGGCTCTTTGCGGCCTATCATCTGGTGGAACATACCAGCCTCAAGGTATTGCTCATTGAACGGGGAAAACAGCCCCAGGAACGCAAATGCCCCATCAGCAAACTTCAAAAATGTGCCCAGTGCAGTCCGTGCAATATTCTGTCCGGCATTGGCGGAGCCGGCCTGTACTCGGACGGAAAACTTAATTTCATTCCAAGGCTTGGCAAAACCGATCTCACCCAGTTCATGCCCATGCCCCAGGCCCAGGCCCTGATTGATGAAACCGAAGAGATTTTTACCCGCTTTAAGATGGATGCCAAGGTATTTCCCACCAACATGGAAGAGGCCGCCCTCATCCGCAAGGAAGCCAAGCGGTTCGGCATTGATCTTCTGCTTATCCGGCAAAAGCATCTGGGCAGTGACAACCTGCCGGGCTACATCACGGACATAGCCGACTATATCCAGTCCAAAGGACTTGAGATACGAACCTGTGAGAATGTAATAGATATTATTGAAAAAGATGGGGTTGTCCAAGGGGTGGTATCTGACAAGGGCTCCTATCATGCCCATAATGTAATTCTGGCACCGGGCCGCATCGGGGCCAACTGGGTATCATCTTTGGCCCTTAAACATGGCATTGAATTAAACCAGCGGGGTATAGAGGTCGGTGTCCGGGTGGAGGTGCACAACGATATCATGGATGATCTGTGCAATGTGATCTATGACCCCACCTTTTTCATCCGCACCCACACCTATGATGACCTGACCCGGACATTCTGCACCAACCAGGGTGGTTTTGTGGCGTTGGAAAATTACCAGGATTTTGTCTGCGTCAATGGGCATGCCTATTCAAATAAAAAATCGAGCAATACCAATTTTGCCTTTCTGTCAAAGGTGGTGCTCACGGAACCGGTCACGGACAACCAGGCTTACGGGGAATCCATCGGGCGTCTGGCCAGCATCATCGGCGGAGGCAAACCCATTCTCCAGCGCTTCGGAGATCTGAAACGGGGCCGACGATCCACCTGGAACCGGATCAACAAAAGCTACATTGAACCGACGATGACCAATGTGGTATGCGGGGACATTGCCATGGCGTTGCCCGAGCGAATCCTGTCCAATCTGATCGAAGGGCTGGAGACCTTAAACCTGGTGGTACCCGGGGTGTCCAACGATGAAACCCTGCTCTATGCACCGGAGATCAAATTTTTTGCCACTCAAATTAAAACCACACCACACCTGGAGACCAAAATCAAGGGTATGTACGTGGCAGGAGATGGCCCGGGGGTGGCCGGCAATATCGTATCAGCAGCGGCCACCGGCCTGATTCCGGCAAAAAAAATTATTGCGTCACAACAGGGGTAGGATAATAAATTGCGCAGGCATCATCGGATTCCCAGGCCATAACTCTGGACACCACAACTTTTTCATCCAGATTTTTGTCCAGGTATGCCTGGACCTTGCCTGCAATATAGACGGCAATCAGTTCGGACGTGGGCTGGTTGTCTTCAAAGGCAGGCAGTTCGTTTAGAAACTGGTGGTCCAGTTCCTCGTCCACAACAGCCCGGACCGCCCGTTTGATATCCCCGAAATCGGCCAGCACCCCGGCGTCGTTCAATTGATCGCCCTTGACATATACTTCCACCTGCCAGTTGTGGCCGTGCAGGTTTTCACATTTTCGCCCCACCATGGCAAGCTGGTGCGCCCCGGCAAACCGGGTTTTAACCTTTAATTCAAACATAGCCCCCCATCCGAATTTGTTGTCTATCACAGGTTTTTAAATAAATTTTTCAGCTTGTTTGATATTTTATTTGCATCGAGCTTGTCAAACTTTTCAAGCAGATCCTTTTGTTTCTGGTTCAGTTTGGTAGGCGTTTTAACGATCACTTTAATAATCTGATCTCCTCTTCGGCCGGTTCTCAAAGAGGCGATACCCTCTCCTTTGAACTGGAAAGAGTCTCCATACTGCGTCCCGGCAGGGATTGTTAATTTCTTTTCTCCCACCAGCGTGGGTACGGTAATCTCAGCACCAAGGGCGGCCTGGATAAAAGAAATATCAATGGCGCAAATAATATCGGTTCGCTCCCGCTGAAAAAACTTGTGGGGTTTGACATTAATGACCACGTACAGATCACCTGAAGGACCGTTGGGTGTGCTGGAGGCCTCGCCCTCTCCGGTAAGGCGCAGCTTTGAGCCTACATCCACACCGGCAGGAATTTTGACCTGGACCTTGCGGTTGATTTCCATACGGCCGCCGCCCCGGCATTTGGGGCAGGGATTGGGAATAATTGTCCCCCTGCCCTTGCAATAGGGACAGGTTGTTTTGACTTTAAAAAAACCCTGGTTCTGGATATACTGCCCCGTGCCCCGGCAGTGGGAGCAGGTTTCCGAAGAGGAACCGGGTGCGGCACCGGACCCGTTACACGCGTCACAGGTTTCCATCTTTGGTATGGAGATGGTTTTTTCCGTACCAAAGGCAGCCTCCATAAAATCTATGGTCATGTCATAGCGTAAATCTGATCCTCGCCTGACCCGGTTACCGCCACGCCCGCCGCCAAAACCGAAGAAATCTTCAAAAATATCTCCGAAACTTGAAAAGATGTCCTCAAATCCGCTGGGACCAGAATGGCCAGCGCCTTCAAGGCCTTGGTGGCCGAATTGATCATAAATCTGGCGTTTGCTGTCGTCGGACAGAACTTCATAGGCTTCAGACGCTTCTTTGAATTTGTTTTCAGCCTCTTTATTATCCGGATTCTTGTCCGGATGAAATTTGATGGCCAGTTTTCTGTAAGATTTTTTCAGTGTTGTTTTATCTGCATCCCGTTGGACCCCAAGGATTTCATAGTAATCTCGTTTTTCACTCATATTAATGCCCGATAGTGCTTTAATTCATTTATATTTGTGTTTAATCCGGTTGTATGATAGCTTCCAAACCTACTTTGACTAAATAAATAATTTAAAATAACTCAGATTCCAAAGTTGTCAACGATGAAGCAAGAACTGGATTTTGTCAAAGAAATGTTTGACAAAATTGCACCCAAATATGATTTTTTAAACCGACTGCTCAGCATGCGACAGGATGTGTACTGGCGCAAGGAGATGGTCAAGGCTGCAAAACTGGAATCCGGTGCCGCAGTTTTAGATGCGGCCTGCGGAACCTGTGATGTAGGCCTTGAAGTCAGCCGAGTACTCAAGGGGCGGACACATATTACCGGACTGGATTTTTCCTTTGGCATGCTGGCCCTTGGCAAAAAAAAGCTGAACTGCCCGGCAGGCCAAGCCATTGCCCTTGTAAACGGTGATGCGTTGAACCTGCCCGTAAAAAATCAGCAGTTTGACGCCGGATTCATGGCTTTTGGCATCCGCAATATCATGAACCGCATCGGGGCCATGAAAGAATTTTACCGCACACTGAAACCGGGCGGCAGAATCATCATCCTGGAACTGACCACACCCCAAAAAGGACTGATGCGCCGGCTTTATCTTTTGTACTTTCAAAAAATATTGCCGTTAATCGGCTCTTTTTTTTCAAAACACGGCAATGCATACGCGTATCTGCCTGAATCCGTACTAAGATTTCCTGATCCTGTATCCTTTGCAAGCCAGATGAAGGCGGCAGGATTCAAGGAGATCCGGTACAAGGAGATGACACTGGGTATCGTAACCCTCTTTGTAGGCATAAAGCTGTAACCCGCTATTATTACAGTCTGTCTTGACAATAAGCCCGACATACTTTATAAACGGTCTTCAAAAAATATTTAGATAGAAAATTTTAAAGATGAAAAAATTTCTTATAAACACCATTGAAGGCCGGGTTCTTGTAATCGGTTTTTTGCTGACTGCCCTGTTTCTTCTTTTTGTTACCATCGGTATCGTCCGGGGTGAACCCAATGCAAAGGTCGCTTTTTTCGTGTTCCTAACCCACTGTGTAGGCAGCCGGGCCGGCGGCATTGGTCTATGCATCCTTAACGGATTTGACCCTCTTACCACCATTGCCTTAAATTTTTATTTAGAATGCCTGATTGTCTGCTATACCTATGCTGTCTTTGTCCTGAGCACCAGCGGTATATTCAAAGCGGCCTGGATCAAAAAAGCCATGGGCAAACTCAAAGAAAAGGCTGAGGAGAAAAAAGAAAAAATAGAACGTTGGGGCTGGCTCGGCATATTTGCCTTTGTGATGGCGCCCCTGCCTGTTACAGGCCCTGTGGTGGGCACCATCATCGGTTATATGATAAGGATGCGTCTGTTCAGCAATTTCAGTGCGGCAGGATTGGGCACCCTGACTGCCATCGTGGCCTGGTGCTATGGGTTTGATTTTCTTGAGCACCGGTTTGCAATGCTCCAGTATGTTTTTGGCGCCATCTGTGTAATCATCATCATCCCTTATCTGAAGCCATTAAAAAAATTCATTGATTTCCTGCGCCATGAAAGTGATGAATAAAACGCAGGCTATCCAAGATCTTATTGACTAACGGCCATAGCCGACCTGGTCTATCAACACCCAGGCTCAACCCCAAAAAAACATGAAAGTAATTCAGTAACTTATTGGAAATTTCATATAAAAAACCTTATCCGAGAACAGCGGATAACCACTATGCTGGATACCGGGCGGATTTCAGATCTCTACAAATTTGACAATCTTCGTGAACTGATACATAATTTGTGTATCTTCTAAACCAATTAAGTCGGCAATACTATGAACACAGCCTTCACCCAAGTCAAAAATGCATTGGGCAAACCCTATGACGATCTTCATTTTCTATTAACTTGCTTTAAAGAAGTGTTGGAGGAAAATAATCAGCAAAAGCTGGTTGCTTTGCTTCCGTGGCTGAATTCTACAGTTCCGTCAGATTCGGACCTAACGAGCAATGAATACATCCATATGATGTCGATGTGTTTTCAGCTGTTAAATCTGGTGGAGGTGAATGGGGCTGTTCAAAGCCGTCGCCATAAAGAAGATGAGGACATGGCCCAGGTGAACGGACTGTGGGCGAATCAATTCCAATATTTAAAGTCTAAGGGTATCACCGAGTCCCAAATTCTAAAGGTATTGCCGAATGTTCTGGTCGAACCGGTTTTAACTGCACATCCGACAGAAGCCAAACGCACTGTGGTGTTACAGGAATACCGAGAGTTATACCTGTTGCTGGTTAAACGTGAAAACCAAATGTACACCCGAATTGAACAAGCGGATATTCGGCAGGAGATCAAACAGATCTTGCATCGTCTATGGCATGTCGGAGAAATCTATATTGAAAAGCCGCGATTGGCGTCGGAACTGGACAATATTCTGTACTATCTGACCCATATTTTTCCCAGCGTGGTTATGATTTTGGATAAACGGTTGCGTCACGCCTGGAAAGAATCCGGATTTGATCCGACGGTGCTTAATGACTCAGATTTACTTCCGGTGCTGTCCTTTGGAAACTGGGTTGGCGGAGACCGTGACGGGCACCCGCTGGTAACGCCGGAAATCACCCAAAAGACGATCGAAAAACTGCGTATTCATGCCTTTTATATCATTAAAAATGAATTGAAAAAGTTGGCGCAAAATCTGAGTATTTACCACAATATTTCGGACGTGAGCCAGAATTTTGCTGCGCGGATTAAAGAACTTCGAAAAAAGGTTGGCGTAAATGCCGAAATTACGCTTAAAGAACATGCCGAGGAGATCTTTAAAGCTTATGTATTGATTTTGATTCAAAGAATCCCGATTGATCTGAGCCGGGAGTTCAATCTTGAATTAGAAGATAAGCAGAATAGTTACAAAAGTTCCATTGATTTGATTGCTGACTTAAACTTGCTTCACGATGAGTTGAAAAAATGTGGCATCGGCCAGGTCGCCCATGTTGAGGTTGGGCGGATGAAACGACTGTTGAAAATCTTTGGTTTCCATTTAGCAAAGTTGGATATTCGCCAAAACAGTGATTATCATGAAAAGGCTTTAAAACAATTGGTTACCGCATCGCTCGGGGCAAAAGCCGCCGCGCGGATTGAAAAGTCGCAGAAGACCAGGCGCACTTTTTTGGATCAGGAACTGAAAATTAACCGTCCGTTTTTGGTGCACCATAAAAGCATCGATAGGGAAGGACAAAATGTAATTGGGGCCTTGCAAGTCGTTAGTGATCATGTTCAACGTTACAGCCCCAATGCTTTCGGAAAGCTTATCGTGAGTATGACCCGAAATACGGAAGATCTGCTCACAGTTTACCTGTTCATGCGCGAAGTTGGTTTAATTATGAAACAAGACGATCGATTGGGGGCGGTTCTCCCTGTTGTGCCGCTTTTTGAAACGATTGAAGACTTAAAGCGTAGCCCAGGCATTATGGACGATTACCTGGGCCATCCGATCGTAAAAAACAGTTTGCAGATGCAATCCTGGACAAATCCCAATGCCGAATTGATCCAGGACGTAATGGTCGGTTATTCCGATAGTAACAAGGACGGCGGCATCCTGGCCAGCTCCTGGCTTTTGCATCAGGCACAGAAAGAATTGACAAAAACAGGCGAAAAACACGGTGTAAAAATCCGTTTTTTCCACGGTACCGGGGGCAGTATCAGTCGTGGCGCGGGACCCAGTCATTGGTTCATCAAAACATTACCGCACGGATCAATCAATGGTAAGTTTCGTGTTACAGAACAAGGCGAGACGATTGAACGAAAATATGCCAACCTGGTGAATGCTGCATATAACCTGGAGCTGATGGTTTCAAGTGTTACGGCACAAACCGTGTTACACGAAAATACAAAAGGAACGCGCGAGGAAATTGAAAGCTTATTCAATCAGTTAGGTGATCGAGGACTTCATTATTACCGACAGCTTATTTCCGATCCTGATTTTATCACCTTTTTTTCCCAGGCAACACCCATTGATGTTATTGAATCGAGTAAAATCGGTTCTCGCCCGACACGTCGTACCGCTAAGCGCAGCATGGAAGACCTTCGGGCAATTCCCTGGGTGTTCAGTTGGTCTCAATCACGTTTCAATATTACCAGCTGGTACGGTGTTGGTTCTACTTTGGATGAGTTGAAAAATGAAAATCCGGAAGCGTACAAAAGTTTGCTTCATTTTGTTGAATACAATCCTTTTGTCCGTTATGTGATGACAAATCTGGATAGCAGCCTGGCATCGACTGATGTACGGATTATGGAGAAGTATGCTTCGTTGGTTGAAGAGGTGACGATTCGCGACCGAATCATGGAAATGATTAAACATGAGCTAGACTTAACACGTAAGATGGTGGCTGATGTGTTAAAACGACCAATTAACGAACGACGCATTAATCACTATTACTCAACCATACTCAGAGCCGAGGCGCTCAATAATCTGCACGATGCCCAAGTTGAATTGTTACAAAAATGGCGCAAAGCGAAAAAAACAGAATCAAGTGAAGAAAACCATTATCTATTTGCCCTGTTGCAGTGTGTTAATGCAATAGCCAACGCCCTCGGCGCAACAGGGTGATCCGGAAAATAGATTTCAAATATTAAGCAATGATATCAATCATTTTACCTTTACCTGTGATCGTTGCAAGATCGGGGGTCTGTTGAACTGCAGGGATTTGGGTATTAAGAGTCCGGCTTGCGGTCTTGGAAGTTTGTCCAAGGAGATTAAGCATGAGATTGGGCATCTCTATCGCTTTTTTCATAGCGTCGGTCGATGCGCCGATATTGGTTCCGTTAATATTCATAATATACCTTTCATGCGGTTGTTTATAACCTGTCTCCAAAATATAATTGTAAAAAAGACACCGGCGAATGTCCAGATTAACTTTATTTTCAAATTTTAATTCATCATGTCCCATATTTTTCTTGAATAAGTCGGCCAGGTAAGGATATTCTCCAATTATTGTAATTTCCTTTTTTAGGCTAACATTCCCATAAAATAGGTGGATAACAAGACAATAAGATTTACTGATACCGGCGTAAAAAAATGATTAAATATAATGATATTGTTAAAGCCAAAGAACTGTTGAATCTGCCTGAGCGGGCATCAATGGAAGAAATTAAATCAAATTACAGAAAACTGATCATGCAGTGGCATCCGGACAAATGCCCCGGCAATAATGAAACATGCAATGAAATGACAAAAAACCTGATCGCTGCTTATAAGACAATTTGTCTTTACTGCAATCAATATAAATATTCTTTTACAAAAAAAGAGGTTGAACAATATCGATCGCCTGAAGACTGGTGGTTTGATAGATTTGGGAATGACCCGTTATGGGGAAATACCAAAAAATCTTAAAATAAGGCTTGGGATCAGATTAAAATCAAATAATACATATGCTTAAAATCCATTAAACCAGCAAGGATAACAGCAGAATGCCGTGTGCTTTCCAACAGATAACTCACTACAGCTTACATCTGGCTTTTCCAGGACTGATTGCCTGGGTATTTTTTAAAGAAAATTGGAAAAAGGCATGGATAATAATGCTTGCTACGATGCTTGTAGATTTAGACCATTTAGTCGCTGACCCGATATTCGATCCGACAAGATGTAGTATAGGGTTCCATCCTCTACATTCTTACTATGCAATTTCTGTTTATTTTCTGCTCTTTTTCCTTTCCAGGGCAAGAACGATCAAAATAGTGGCGGTTGGGTTACTTTTTCACATGTTCACGGATTATCAAGATTGTCTTTGGATGGGGTAAACGACCTGTTCTTTATCGAAATATCCTCAATGTTGAAATTTAAAGCCCCCAGACTAATTCTATCCCCAACACAAAACTGCGGCCATTTGATTTTTTCCTTAAGAACCTGTATTTTCACCTGACCTTTAATTTTGGACAATTTTAAATAAAACTAATTTGATTTGCAAGGACATCAAATGAAATATCTCTGGTGGACGACTCAGGTATTATGCCTTTTAATATCCCTTTTTTTCTTTGTTTTCGGTGTTGACCTCATCCGGGGAGCCTATGGCTTAGATGATCCTTTCAGCTTTATCATGACCTTTTTTGCCGCAAGTTTTATTATTCTGATCAGCCTGACCTTAACCCTGGTGTTCGTGATTAAAATGATCCGGGTATACCGCTGCCTCAAACCATCCAAGGCCCAGGAGGAAAGATCCTGATGACAGTTTTAGTGTCCGTAAAAGAACTTTGCAAAGCATATGGTGATGATACCTTATTCACGGATTTAAGCGTCGATATAAAACCCGGGGAAAAGATGGGTCTGATCGGGATGAACGGGTCCGGCAAATCCACCCTTTTAAAAATTATCTGTGGTTTGAGCATCCCGGACGAAGGAGAGGTTAGTATCCAGCCCGGCCAAGGCATAGTCTATCTTGCCCAGGAAGATGAATTTGACCCAGACCTTTCCATTGAGCAGGTTTTGTTTAACAGTCTGTCATCCCTGGATCTGCAGGAAAAAGAACGCCACCGCAGGGTAAACCGGGCCTTGGGCCTAAGTGGATTTACCAATGCAGCCATAAAGACAAAAGAGCTGTCAGGCGGCTGGCGCAAGCGACTTGCCATTACCCGGGCTTTTTGCCAGGAACCGGACCTGCTTTTGCTGGATGAGCCCACCAACCATCTGGATATTGCCGGCATTTTATGGCTTGAACAGATACTTTTGACAGCCCGGTTTTCTTTTGTGGCCGTCTCCCATGACCGGGCATTTCTTGAAAACGTATGTTCCCACACCATGGAAATTGCCCGGTACTACCAGGGCGGGGTTTTCAAAATCCAGGGTAATTATCCCAAATTTGAACAGGAGCGCGACAAATACCTGGAGGCCCAGGAGAAAAAACAATCCTCCCTGGCATCAAAAATGCGCAGGGAAGACCAATGGCTGCGCCAGGGAGCCAAGGCCAGAACCACCAAGGCCAAATACAGGATAGACCAGGCAGAGGAACTGCGCAAAGAACTGTCCGAAGTTAAGGCCCGAAACCGGCAGACCGCCCGGATGGACATTGATTTTTCCGGCACAGGACGCCAGACCAGAAAACTGCTAAGGGTGCATAACCTGACCAAAGGGTTTAAAGACAAAACGCTGTTTTCCAACATTACCTTTGAACTGGGGCCGGGTTTCTGTCTGGGCATCGTCGGAGATAACGGATCCGGCAAATCCACTTTTTTATCCCTGATCGAACAAAGCATGGAACCGGACCAGGGATCTGTAAAATGGGCGGAAAACCTTAAAACATGCGTCTACCACCAGGAACGCACCCAGCTGGACCCGAAAATGACCCTGCGGGATGCGTTAAATCCGGCCGGCGGAGATTCCGTAAATTACAAAGGCCGGTCCATTCATGTGGTCTCCTGGGCCAAACGATTTCTTTTCATGCCTGACCAGCTGGACATGCCGGTGGGCCGGCTTTCCGGCGGGGAAAAGGCAAGAATCGTTCTGGCTGAAATAATGCTCCAGCCCTGTGATCTGCTGCTCTTGGACGAACCCACCAATGACCTTGACATCCTCTCCCTTGAGGTATTGGAAACCTCCATCAAAGAATTTGAAGGTGCAGTGATCATTGTCTCCCATGACCGGTATCTCATGGACCGGGTCTGCCACCGCATGCTCTATCTGGATAACACTGAAACGCCTCAGTTTTACAGAGATTTCGGCCAGATTCTCAAGGCACGGACTGCCCGGGAAAAATCCCAGCAGCCAATGGGTGAAAAAATCAAAAAAGAGGCGACCAAACCGGCCCCATCCAAAAAACGGTTATTTTCCTTTAAAGACAAATACGAATTGGAACAGATAGAAGAAAAAATTATGGATGCCGAACAACGTGTTAAAGACTTTTCCGAACAGGTCCAGCACCCTGACGTCATCCAGAACTCTGCCCTTTTAGCAGACACCTGTAAAAAACTTGAGCAGGCCCAGTCTCTGGTCCAAAAGCTTTATTCACGCTGGGAAGAACTGGAAGAAAAAAAAGCGGCGGCGGATCAAAGTTAGAGAATCCCCTTATGCTGTAAATACATCACCACCTTTACGAGCAGTGGAATGACAAGAAAAAGCGTGAATATTCTCACCAAATGAAAAAATGCCACGAACGAACCATTATGATTTTCGGATTGGGCTAAAATGGCCATGCCCGTCATGCCCCCTGGAGAAAAGCCGAACAGGGCCGTACCAAAATCCACCAGCCCAAGCTTGTTGGCAAGAAACGCCATGCACACAGCCACCGTCAAAAGAATAATGGTGCTCAAAATTGCCATGGGCATTATCTTGACCCCCAAAGTCAAAAGGGACCGGTCAACAGTGACCCCAAGGGTGATGCCCAAAATAATTTGTATGCCTGTACCCACAGATGACGGCAGCACAATCCCCTTGGGTAAAAACAGAACCGTCATCCCAGAGAACAGCATGGATCCGACAACGGCACCACCAGGCACATTAAAGCGTTGTGCCAAAAGGCCCCCAATCGTCCCCACCACAATTACCAGCAAGTATCTTTCCATAATCTGTCATCCCGCCCAAATCTTATTTGATATTTTTCCATACCTATATCATGCGTGACGCTAAATCAAGTAACGGATTGTAACTGAAAAAAAGTTGCTTTAGCCTATATCTCGACGCCGTATTTTTTAACCAAAGAATAGAAATGGGATTTGGACAGACCAGACAGGTTGAGGATGCGTTTTACATCCCCGTTGGTGGCGGCAATGATCTGCTCCAGGTAGTGCCGCTCCATTTTCTGTTTCCATGCTTTGAAACCGGGAATGTTGCCCTGAAAAGAGACGACAGGGTTGGTAAGATTGTCTTCAGGCACTTGGGACAACTGTCCCTTTTCAATAGATGCCCGGGCCACCTGGATTCTGACCTCACCCGGCAGGTGCATGGTGTAAAGGATGGCTTCGCTGCCTGAGGCCACAAATGCGGTTTCAACTACATTACAAAGTTCCCTGACATTACCAGGCCAGGGGTAGGCGTTCAAGGTATCAAAAAAGCCCTGCTCTATTTTTTTGGGCGGCAGGTTGTTTACCTCGCAAAGTTGACTGACTTTAAACCGGGTGAGCGTCTCAATGTCCCGGCCCCGTCGGCGTAAAGGCGGCAGGGGCAGATGGATGGTGCGAAGACGGTAGAGCAGATCCCTGCGAAAAGTACCGTTTTCAACCATGACGTCCAGGTCCCGGTTGGTAGCGGCCATGAGGCGAAAGTCGCTGGTGGTCTCTTTGGCATCCCCCAAAGGACGAAACCGTTTCTCCTGGAGGATGCGCAAAAAGGATTTCTGGGCGGACAGGGGCATCTCCCCCACCTCATCCAGGAACAAGGTTCCCTGGTCCGCCAGTTTCACAAGACCGTCCCGGCGCTCCACCGCTCCAGTGAATGCCCCCTTCCGGTGGCCGAACAGGGTACTTTCCATAAGGGTTTCAGTTAAAAAAGCGCAGTCCACCACAATAAAGCCTTTGTCTTTTCTCAGGCTGTTGGCATGGATGGTCTGGGCAAAAAGCTCCTTGCCGGTTCCGGTTTCTCCTGTGATGAGCACGGGCGCGCTGGACCCAGCCCCCTGGGCCATGATCTCAAAACATTTGCGCATGGGGGCCGACCGACCGACAATACGATCCAGATCCAGGCTCACGGCCTGGTGCCGGCGCTGCTTTTCCTGCCGGTATTTCAATGCCCGGGTGAGACTGGCCCGGGTCTCCTTGATGGAGGTGGGTTTGACAATATAGTCCCAGACCCCTTCAGTAATGGCAGTCTCGGCCCCGGCCGGATCACCCAGACCGGTGATGATAAATATTTCGGGGCTGGATTTGGATGCCTCCTTGATCCGGGACAACCCCTCAAGCCCGTTGCCATCGGGAAGGCCCACGTCCAGCAACAGGATATCTACGGCCTGTTCTCCAAGAATCCGGATGCCCTGTTCCAAGGTGCCTGCGGCCAGAAAATCATGTTCCATGCGAAGCACCAGGCTTTTCATGGTGCCACAGAAATCATTGTCGTCATCTATAATTAAAATCAATGCCATGGATGCCTCAATTGGATCTTGCCGGGGCGCAAAGTACATCGTTGATGCCCCGGGATAAGATTGCCTTGTCATAGGGTTTTACAATGAAATTCTTGATATTGGACGACTCCTGTCGGCTGAACTCCACATTTCGTCCCGACACCATGATCACGGGCAGGCCGGGCAATATCCGGACCAGTTGCCGGGCCAGTTCCAGGCCGGAAAATTTTGGCATGTCATAGTCGGTGATAACCAGGTCAAAGCCTGACGGATTTTGTCGAATCAGTTCCAGAGCCTGGCTTGCGCTATCTGCGGCAGTGACCAGGTAGCCCAACTTTTCAATGATCCGGGGCACGCTTTGCCGCTGTTCCGGATCATCCTCCACAAAAAGAATCGTGCCCTGCCCCAGGCAAATGTTGTTTTCAACCAGCCGATCCTCATCTTCCACCTGGTCTATACGGGGTAAAAGTACCGTAAAGCGGGTCAGGTCATAGGCCTTGCTAGTCAGTGAAATGGCCCCGTTATGGCCCTGGACAATACCGTGAACCATAGAAAGCCCCAGGCCTGATCCGAAGTTTTTACCCTTGGTGGAGAAAAAAGGATCAAACACCTTATCCAGGATTTCAGGATCAATGCCGGGACCGTTGTCCGAGACGGTCAGTTCAACATAATGACCCGGAGGCAGGTTAAAGTGATCATCGTTGCCCGGTTCGGGATCTATTAAAATACGTTCATCCAATTTTACTTCGATGCGGCCGCTTTTCCCTCCCAAAGCCTGAAAAGCGTTGGTACACAGGTTCATCACTACCTGATGAATCTGGATGGCATCCCCCCGACACATGAACTTGCCCTGGGCCATGGTTTTGACCACTTCGATGTTGCCGGGAAGCGATATCTCCACCAAGGCCATGGCGTCTTTAACCACCCGGGCCAAATCGAGTTTTCTGAACCGGACATGGCCGGGTCGGCTGAAGGTAAGGATCTGTTTTACCAGCTCCGCACCCCGTTTGCCAGCCGAAAGCACCCGCTCGAGATCCTTGTGGGTCAAGGAATCTTCAGGTACATCGTCCATGGCAAGTTCGGCCGAGTTAATGATGGAGGTCAGGATGTTATTAAAATCATGGGCGATGCCCCCGGAAAGAATGCCCAAGGCCTCCATCTTCTGGGCCTGGCCCAGCTGTTTTTCCAAATTGATCTTTTTGGTGATATCCTCGGCCGTACTCAGCACGCCGGCCACCCGGTTTTTATTATCAAGCAACGGGACTTTGTTGATCTCCAGCCACACCTGTTCCTGGTCGTTGCGCTGGATTTTCAGCAGTCGGGCATGGAACGGGGCGGCGGTTTCAAGCACTTCACGCCCCAGTTGCCTGGACTCTTCGGCGGTGTAGGCCAGGTCCGGCACCGATGAAATATCTCGGTTGATGATGTCGGCTTTGTCCCGAATTCTGAAAAACTTGAGAAATGAGAGGTTCACATCCACCAGGTTAAGGTTCACATCCTGCCAGAAAACCAGATGGGGAATATTGTCCAGGATCAACTGAAGCTGCATCTTGGATTTTTCCATGGCCTGGTTGGCCCTTTTTTTCTGGGTTATGCTGACGGCCAGAAGAACCACCATGCAGGCCAGCACCAAGAGGCCTGAGATAATAAGCCAAAAAATCCCCCGGTTAAGCCGGTAGAAATCATAGGGTTCATTGATGATTCTACTGCCAACCGGCAGCAAAGACATATCCGCCCCCAGGCGTTTGAGTACGTTATGATCAAAAGTATAGGCGTGGCCTTCGGCAGTTTTCACCGGAATCAGGGCCGGATCTTCTCCGTCCAGGATACGCAGGGCCAGCCGGGCAGCGGCCTTTCCCTGGGCCAGGCCCGAGGCCAGCTTGCCTCCCACAATGCCGGTCCCCATGAGAAACTCCCAAGAAGAGTACACGGGCCGATTTGTGGCCCGGCAGATCATGGCGGCAATCTCCTGGATGCTGTAAAGGTTGCCGTCCACCTCTTCGGAGCCTCCAGGCACAATATAAAGCAACGTATCCAAAGACAGGTCCGCCAGGTAGTCCGGCGTACCGGTTTTAAGTGCCTGGAGCTGAAATCCGGTCCTGAAGGTAAAGGAGAAGTCAATTTTCTCCTCTTCAATGGTCTGGCGGATTTCACTGATAATGGCCCGGGAGGTCACGCTGTTGCTGCCGACGATCACCATCTTCCGGGCAGTGGGATGCAGACGGCGGATGATATCCATATTCTCCTTAAAGGCCACGGTTTCTGCAATCCCGGTGATGGCGGACTGTCCCTCTATCATGGAAGGGGTGTAGTTATTGATGCCACAAAACACAATAGGCACCCCGGCAAACAAATCTGGTCGGTACTTCAAGGCAAAGTCCAGGGCATTGTTGTCCGAAGTGATGATAATATCAAACCGCTCCCGGGCAAACTTGGCCTTAAGATAGTTGAACAATATCGTTTGCATCTGTTCGTTTTCATACCGCTTGGCATCCAGATACTCCATCTGAAAATTCAGGCTCTGGCTCTCCACGGGGAGCACCGAACGGATGCCTTCAAGGATATTATCGGACCAGGGATACCCGTTGTTGTAGGAGTTCAGGTAAAGAATCCGCTGGCTTCTGCGTCCGGCAGATTCCTGTGATTCGGCACAACAGACAGCGGTACACGCCAGCAGCCACATGGTGACAATATATATGTAACATCTTGTCATAAAAGGGTAATCCCGATTTAAAACTTAGGTTAATGCAGAATTTTTATGATACCTGAAAACATAGGTCTTTGGCAATGACCGGTTCATGCGGACATCAACCATAACAACCATAATGGATCCTTTTATTATATATTTAAGGTAGTTACAACCCATTAAGAGACCCTAAAACGCGACATGAGTCTTAATCTTTTGAAATTCCTTTACTTCCAGCAGTGGACGAAATTAAAACCAAGCTCAATTAAAATAGTAGTCACCTGAAGATATTCATTTCCGACTATCCCCTCAAAGCTATTTATCCAATCGATATAAGGTTGTTTCGTTATAATTGTAATTGCTGTTCTGTTTATGGTTCTCCATATTTCATCAAGAATTCTGGTCCCATATTTTTCTTATTCGTCTATAAATTCACTTTATTTGATCAAACAAATCGACAGCAGTTTCTTCAATCAGACTTTTCAATTCAAGATTCAGAATCCAATTTTCAGGGATGACATCAATCCCATAGAGCGCCCCTAAGAGATTACCAGTGATGGACCCTGTTGAATCACTATCTCCAGAATGATTGACTGCCAACAAAAGTCCCTTTTTGAAATTATCTCCAGCAACCAGTGAGCAATAAATACCTATACCAAGTGCTTCCTCAGCAATCCACCCTTCCCCAATTCCCGCTATGATATCAGGTCCTGGGATTGCTTTATCCGCCAGCTCAAGTGCTGTATCAATTGATCTTAACGTCTCTTCATTATTCGTGTTGCATTTCAAAATCGAAATTGAATCATCAATCGCAGTGGTAAGCGTTTCCCCTGAAATTAACCTGGAAAGGATCGAAGCAAAGGCTCCTGATGCCAAATATCCGGTTGGATGGCCATGTGTCAAAGCAGCGCATTCACAACCTATTCGAAATGCTTTTTCTGCATCATCATACATAAGCCCCACCGGGGCCATACGCATAACCCCACCGCACCCCTTACTGTCATTTATAGGATTGTCAATTGTGCCCAATTTACCGGATTGCAGAGCAGACAGGCAGCTGTTTCCTGGTGCTCTCAGTGAAAAGAGCTCTTTATGTCCTGTTAATACCCCGTCAATAATGGAGCAGGTGCCATAAGCCTTTATGAGATGTTCTTGACGACCTGTTTCTTGGGTATATAACCATCTTAAAAGCGCATGATATACTGCCGAAATAATACCTGCATCTCCCTGATATCCCTGCCTGACCTTGGATAAAATCAAGCCTTCGGCAGTAAATAATGTCATTTGAGTATCATCCGTAATGCTACCTATCCGACCGTATGCTTCGGAATAATTGGTCAATCCCTCATTCCCAAATGAAGACTTGATCTGATCAAGAGACATAAATTCGATTGGTGCGCCTAAAGCATCCCCAACAGCGCCGCCGATCAGGCAGCCTTTAAAATATTCAAGCGATTTCATGTTTTAATTTTTCTCTCGATAACTCATTATTTACTTTGGTAAGTGGCAATATTGTTCCTAATGCAACACACTGAAAACATATAAAATTTTATTTTAACTACTGTGATTGTAACCCGATGTCAAGGAGGAGGAATAGAATCCAAGACTATCCCTTCCAGTCCTCATCTACTCTCAAATTTAAAAAGAGAATGAATTCTGCAGGGGAAATAATGGTATCAACGCTAAAATATTTTTAATAGTAACTCAGATACCACATATTGTGCTCCGTCAATCCCAGGGATTAATAAATCTCAATCCGTCAATTTCATAAAAACATTGATATTTCGAGTCGCCAGAATCAGGTCTGCCGTTTTTGAAATTGATGCGATCTGTGCATCTTCTATACTGACTGGTCTGCCAATTCTTGTTCTTTTGGATACTATAGCTGCATATTCAACAGCGGCCTGATCATCAAACGGTAGGCATCTGCCCTTAAAATCTTCATCAAACATCTGTTGAGCCAATTCAAATAACATGGTTTTCTTTTTCCCATCATGCAGCAGAGAGATACCGAGAAAAATTTCAGCAACAGTTATTGAACTGATCCACATATCCCACTCGGATTGTTTATCCAGCCAGGATACGACCTGTTTATTCGGCGTGGGTTTCATCAATTCCGACAACACATTCGTGTCAAGCAAAATCATTTTTCCACATCCAATTGAGAATCTGCAGACAGGCGTGGTCCAGAGCGATGGATTTCAGGTAAAACGACACCGCCGGCTTTAGCGAAACGGCTGGCGATTCGGGACCCTATTCCTTCTGAACAGCGCTTTTGCAACAAAAACCTTTTAAGAATTTACCTGGCCTCTTCTTCCATGGATCTTTCATTCATGGCGGCAACCATACGCAATTTTGCTTTAATTGAATCGTCCACATTTCTGATCGTCAAGCTTCCCATTATACCTCCTTTGTGTATTTGTTTTTTTTTGATGCGATGCGAATTTCGACATAATATGATTTCAATGTAGGCAACGCAATCACAATTGTAATATGCGGACCCGGTAAAAATTTTGAAAATATAGGTGGACAGGCGCCCTGATTCAGACATTGTCTGATTTTTAAGACTGACCTATTTAGATAGTCCGTTTTTCCGGACTTTTGAAAGGTTTGTCAAGTCTAAAAAAACGTACAAAAATTTAAATATCATATATTTTCAAGGTGTTGCGAAGGTCGGCACCATTTTTGTATTATATACACCAGGCATGCGGCAAGTGGGAATAGTTCCATCGAATCGTCGCAGATACATTGAATGACCCGGATTGACGCATAAAACTGAACAACACCGTTCATCCAGCTTCTCGGGTCCCATATTTTGGATGAAAAGGAGGAGTGGTTTGTCACTTAGCTTATCAGCATTTATTGCGTTTATTCCCATTGCCCTGGTATTAATCTTTATGGTGGGTTTAAGATGGCCCGCCACCCGGGCGATGCCCCTGGCATGGCTGGTCTGTGTCCTGATTGGGGCCACCCTTTGGAAAATGCCGGCAGGTCTTGTGGCCGCCTCCACCCTGAGCGGATTCGGCAGCGCCGTCAATGTGCTGATCATCGTGTTCGGTGCTGTTCTCATCCTATACACCCTAAGGGAGAGCGGGGCCATGGAGACCATCTCCCACGGTTTTACAACCATCTCCCCGGACCGCCGGGTCCAGACCATCATCATTGCCTTCCTGTTCGGTGCCTTTATTGAAGGATCTGCCGGTTTCGGGACGCCTTCGGCCATTGCCGCACCGTTGCTGCTGGGGTTAGGGTTTCCAGCCCTGGCAGCAGTGTGTGTCTGCCTCATACTCAACTCCATTCCCGTCACCTTCGGGGCCGTGGGCACCCCCATCTGGTTTGGGCTTAAAAATCTCAAGCCGGTTGTGGACGCAGCTGTCAGCCAGGGAGCGCCCGTGGCCTCATTTGAAGCCTTCATGCATCAGGTAGGTGTCTATGCCGCCCTGGTTCATGCCGTGGCCGCCATCCTGTTGCCCCTGTTTGTGGTCTGCTTTCTCACCCGGTTTTTCGGCAAAAATAAGTCCTGGGCCGAGGGCTTAGGTGTCTGGAAGTTTGCCGTATTTGCAGGGGTATGCTATGCAGTTCCCTATCTGTTCACAGCTATTCTTTTTGGTGCGGAGTTTCCCTCTTTGCTGGGCGGACTCATCGGTTTAGGGCTGGTGATCACCGGTGCCAGAAAAAAACTTTTTCTACCCAGAGATACCTGGGATTTTGCCGACCGGGCCCATTGGGAAAAAGAGTGGCTGGGAGATATTGAGCCGGGTTCCAACAATCTGACCCCTAAAATGAGCCAGTTGGCCGCCTGGACGCCCTATATTCTCATTGCCCTGCTGCTGGTACTCACACGACTCTCCTTTCTGCCCTTTAAGGGATGGGTGACATCCTTTGTGATCTCCTTTCCCAAAATTCTGGGTTGGGAAACCGTTAATTTTGCCATGAAACCGTTTTACCTGCCCGGCGTGGTGCCTTTTATGTTAGTGGCGATACTGACCATATTCATACACCGGATCCCCGGACCCAAGGTGGCCCTGGCCTGGAGGGATGCCGTTATGAAGATGAAGAGCCCCACCATTGCACTGCTTTTTGCCGTGGCCATGGTGGAGATTCTGAAACAATCGGGCCACGGTATGGCCGGGTATTCCTCCATGCCCCTGACCATGGCCGAATTTGTGGCAGGACTCTGCGGGTCTTTATGGCCCATGGCCGCCTCCTATGTAGGGGCTTTGGGCGCTTTTATCACCGGCTCCTGCACGGTTTCCAACCTGCTATTTGCCGACTTCCAGTACGGCGTGGCCGCGACCACCGGCGACAGCCATACTATTATTGTGGCTCTGCAGTCCGTGGGGGCTGCCATGGGCAATATGATCTGCGTGCACAACGTGGTGGCGGCATCTGCCACTGTGGGCCTGACCGGCATGGAAGGCACCATTCTGCGCCGCACCATCATCCCCTGTCTGCTTTACGGATTTGTCGCCGGCGTCATGGGAATGCTTTTTATTTACATCCTGTTTCCAGGAACTTTCTAGGAGAAGACCTATGAGCTTATCTTCATCTTTAATCAGCGAACTTCAACAAATATGCGGGGAAAACGGGGTGATGACCTCGGAGGTTGACCGCCAGAATTATTCATACGATGCCGCAGTTCTTGAACCCACCATACCCGCCGCCGTGGTCAGGCCTAACAGCAAAGAGTCCATTGGTAAAGTGATTTCATTGTGCAACGACAGCGGCACCCCGGTTACGGTCCGGGGAGCGGGCACCAACCTGTCCGGGGGCACCATCCCGAACAAAAACGGCATTGTGCTGCTTACCAACCGGATGAACCGTATCATTGAACTCAACGAAACCGACATGTACGTCCGGGTAGAGCCTGGCGTGGTCACAGCCGATCTGGCGGCCCAGGTGGCGGCCAAGGGGCTATTTTATCCCCCGGATCCCGGCAGCCAGGCCGTCTCCACCATTGGCGGCAATGTGGCGGAAAATGCCGGCGGTCTGAGAGGATTTAAATACGGGGTGACCAAAGACTATGTCATGGCTGTGGAATTTTTTGATGCCCTGGGCCGCAAGGTTACCTCGGGGTCCAAAACCGTAAAATGCGTCACCGGATACAACCTGGCAGGATTGATGACGGCGTCCGAAGGCACCCTGGGCGTGTTCAGCGAGATTACCCTGAAGCTGATTCCGCCGCCGGCTGCCTCCAAGGCCATGATGGCGGTGTACGACAGTGTGGAGACCGCCACCCAGACCGTGGCCGCCATCATTGCGGACAGGATCGTCCCCTGCACCCTGGAGTTCATGGATAATTTCACCATTAATGCTGTGGAGGATTTTGCAAACGTAGGCCTGCCCCGGGACGCCAAAGCACTGCTGCTTATTGAAGTGGACGGACATCCCGCCCAGGTGGCCGAAGACGGCGAAAGGATAGAGCAGATTTGCAAAAAACTTGGCGCCCGTGCCATCCAGGTGGCCCGGAATGATGCTGAAAAGGATAAGGTGTGGGAGGCCAGACGTGCAGCCCTGTCCGCCCTTGCCCGGCTCAAGCCCACCCTGGTCCTGGAGGACGCCACCGTGCCCAGAAGCCAGATTCCTGCCATGGTCAGCGCCATTGAGAAACTGGCTCTAAAGTATGATATTCCCATCGGCACCTTTGGCCATGCAGGCGACGGCAATCTGCACCCTACCCTTTTGACCGACCGACGAGATGTCGCCCATTGGGAACGGGTGGAAAACTGTGTGGCCGACCTGTTTGACGCGGCCCTTTCCTTAGGTGGAACATTGTCTGGGGAACACGGCATTGGTATTGCTAAGGCCGGATTCATGAAAAACGAGGTGGGGCAATCCTCCATTGACTTCTGCCGGACCATGAAGGCCGCCATTGACCCGAACAACATCCTCAACCCGGGAAAAATCATAGGACAATAAAATGTCAGAGCTAAACAAACTTTCAAAAAGCCTCAAAGAGATTGAAAACCAGCTCACGGACTGCATGAAGTGCGGGATGTGCCAGGCGGTCTGCCCGGTGTTTAAACAGACCGGGAATGAGGGCGATGTGGCCCGGGGCAAGATATTTCTTCTGGAGCGCCTGGCCGAAGAGATGCTCACCGACGCCAAGGGGGCCAAAACCCGGATTGAAAAATGTCTGATGTGCGGCACCTGTGCCGCCAACTGCCCCTCGGGGGTAAAAATCCTGGAAATCTTCCTGAAAGCCCGGGCAGCGCTGACCGAGTATATCGGGCTCTCCCCGGTGAAAAGACTAATTTTCAGGGGTATGCTCAAACATCCGGAGCGTATGGATGCCCTGGTGGATACGGCAGCCAGGTTCCAGAATCTTGGCACATCCAAGGCCGACCCCAACCAGGGTACCCGGTGTTCCAAACTGCTGTCCGGGGTGATCGGTAACAGGCATTTTCTGCCCTTGGCCAAAACGCCGTTCCATAAGACCTACCCCTCGCTGAACATCCCGGCCGGGCATTCAGGGCTGAAGGTGGCATTTTTCCCGGGCTGTGTCACTGACAAGATGAACCCTGAAATCGGTAAGGCAGTGCTCAAGGTGTTCAAACATCACGGGGTGGGCGTATTTATGCCCAAGGGTCAGGCCTGCTGCGGAATTCCCGCCCTGGCATCCGGTGAACGGAATACCTTTGACACCCTGCTGGCCCACAATGCCGCCCTGTTTGCTGAAGAATCGTTTGATTACCTGATTACGCCATGCGCCACCTGCACGGCCACAATTAAGGAGATCTGGCCCATGATGTCGGAAAAAGACTCCATTGAAAAATTCAGGGCCGGACAGTGGGCCCCAAAAACCATGGACATCAGCCAGTTTCTGGTGGATGTTCTGCAGGTGGCACCGGCACAGAAGTCATACGCTGGTTCCCATTCCATTGAATTCGCCGGGGACACCGTGACCTACCACGATCCCTGCCATCTGGCCAAATCGTTGAAAATCAAAAGCCAGCCCCGGGATCTGATCCGGGCCAATGCCGCTTGCACCTTTGTGGAGATGGCTGAAGCAGATACCTGCTGCGGCAACGGCGGCAGTTTTAACCTGCAGAACTATGATTTATCCAAACAAATCGGTATGGAAAAACGGCAGAATATCCTGGCCAGCGGGGCAGGCACCGTTGCCACCGCCTGCCCTGCGTGCATGATGCAGATCCGGGATGTTCTTTCCCAGAACCATGACGGGGTAAAGGTCAAACATGTAATTGAGATCTATGCCGACACCATTAAGGATTAGGACCGCAGATTAAATAAATTGGGCAGAAATAACGCCGAATATTGATTCATCTACAAGGCGCATTAAAGGTTGAATAGCGGGCCTATTGGGCCTTTGATGCAACGAAGTAGATGGGCCAAAAGGCAAGCTATTTCGTTTAAGTTATTTAAGCTGCAGTCCTTAATGCATCGGCACCGATGAATGGGCACCGTTAGCCAGGTATCTTCGGCAAAGCCTAAGGTACCTGGCTAACTACAGGTGTTTTATGCCATCTATAATCTGAATAAATCTTCAGGCTTAAGCCCCCTGCCAGGGGCGTGTCAGGCTGAATGGCCCCCAGCACATCATGATTCCAATAGTAAATAAGAGCAGGACTTAAATTTGCCCCCATCTGCCAGGGGCACGAAGCACAATCCGCACGAATGGTTTTGACCACTCGTTTACAAAATGCCTCCAGGGTTTCATCTTCCCGGGTGGCCAATGCCCCGGGTTTGCCGCAGACTATGCTGTCTCCGTCCAACACCCGGGTGGTCGGGGCCATGCCATTAATTTTAATCACATCGCCGGAATGCAACCCATCCTGCTTTACTAAAAACCGGTTTCCAAATTTAAGCACTTTCACGCTGGTGCCAAAAATGCCGGAAATGCCGGACAGGTCATTGTGGGTCTGGACAACATAATGAATTGTCTTTGGCAGCCCTTTTATTTTTGTGCTGCCGGAGTCCGGATTCGGATCAGGATTTTTCGCCCAATCCGGATACGTTCTGACCATTTTAGCCGTCAACGCAGGTTTCCCTATTTTTGTCAGCAGGATATACCCGTTGCTGACGGCATACGGATAAATTGATGTTGCATGTTGAAGGTCCGGATTCAATTGATATAGGCTTGGGCTCTTCTTTTTTAGAGATTTAACCGACGTTCCGGCCTGAAGGATTTTGGACTCAAACCCGGGGACCGGAAGCATGACCAATCTATTTTGCTTAAGATAACGGTATATCAATGCTGCAGCCAGGCACTGGGGGATATACTCCCTGGAAAAGGGTCCCAAAATGCTGCTTTTAAAAATCGGACCGAATGTCCTTCCCGGATCGTCACCACAGTTCAATAACACATCCGTGACCAGTTGGGTGCCGTGGTGGTAACTGGCTATACTTAATACCGTGCTGGCAAATACCCTGCGATTGTTCCGCAGGTATTTGGCACATGCCACAGCTGATTTTTTATAATTCGTTCTCTCATCCAGTCCATTGTCCATGATCTCCAAGCCATAATGAATGGCGGTGCCGTCAAGAAACTGAAACATCCCCAATGCTCCGGCATCGGACCGTGCATCGGTATTAAAACCGCTTTCCACAAACGGCAGAGCAAAGGCAACTTCTTCGGCAATGCCATATTTCTTAAATGTTTTTTTTATGTAATGCAGGTATTTTTCGCTTCGCCGGATGATCTTGTTTGATTTATCCACATGCTGAACCGTGTAATATTTGATAAAATAGCTGACGTGTCGGACCAGTACATCATCTACGGTAAATGCGGTTTCCTCCCAGTCAGCCATCAGTTCCGTCAACTGATTTTCAACCGTGTTAAGATCAAACGCAACAGGTTTAAAATTCAAATTTACACGATTTTCCGACAAAGCCGGATTAGTCTGGGACATGGCGAAAAAAATCAGTATCAAAAAAATAATGCCGATTTTCTTGTTTATATTTATAGAAAAGAGCGTGGATGATTTCATAAAAACCTTTCGATATATTTTGGTCCACAAGCGATTATTACTTCACATGCCATTGCCATTAAAAGACTTTCTTTTTTATATTGACAATAATCCCTAATGCCGCCTGAATGGTCAAGGAGAATTGATCAGCCTTTTTCAAAATGCAGTTTACCGTGTACGAGACCCGGCATCTGTGTTAAGTTGACATCTTCTTAACCCTGAAAGGAAAGCAACAAGCCGTAAACAAATATAGGTGTTTATAATGACAAACCATACACCCATTTTCTTCACGCCCATTGGTTTTGTGAAAACCAATGCAACCAAATTGCCCCGGCACTGGTCCGTATCACAGGAAAAAGGTATATTAGAGATTCTTCCTGAGTTTGCTTCTGCCCTGCGTGATATTGAAATCGGACAAAAAATTATGGTGTTTTTCCATTTTCACAAAAGTCCGGCATTTAATTCAGAATATCTGTTCCAAACCCCGCCCCATCGGTTGTCTTCCAGGGGAGTGTTCAGCATTTGCTCGCCCATCCGTCCCAATGCCATTGGCATGAGTATTGTTGAGGTGACCAATAAAGACGAAGGACACATTGCGGTCAAACATATCGACATGATTGATGGAACACCGATTTTAGATATCAAGCCCCTGGTCACGGGACGTCAGGATTGTCCAAGCGCAGAATAAAACACGGCTGTCACCCGGATACAATCGGAGAACAGCCGTTCAATCCGTATTATAACATATTGTCTAAAAGGCCGTTCTTACGGTTTATGTTTCATGGGAGCTTCCTTTTTCCGGTTCTCGTTGTCTTTTCTCCCTTGGTCTGCAGAGTGCTTTTGCTGCCCCTGTTTTTTTGAAACCTTACTCCTTGGATCTTGTTTATGTGGTTTGTTTTTGTCGGGTGTATTATTTTTCCCGGTTGGACGGTCAGCATTTGACGTCCGATTTAAAAGCAGATTCAGGGTATGGGAGTCTAACGTCCCGGTAGCCTTTAATCCCCGGCTTTTTTGAAATTTTTTTATAGCCTTGCGGGTTTTATTTCCCATCATCCCATCAGCGGGTCCGGGCGCATATCCCAATGCGCTAAGTTTTTTCTGGACCTTGTGGGTGTCCTGTTTGTAGCCTTTAGCAAACACTCCTGATGCGGACATCCAGCAAATTAGCAAACAGAACAGAATCGTTAAAATATTCTTCATTGTAGCACTCCTTTTTTTCATTAAATTTGAACTGCCGAAGAAATATATGATAACGCTTATTTCATATCAAGAACGAAAATAAATCTCTGTTCGGCCAATAGATAGTCATTAGTTCAAGTTGCCTTTATTTTGGCATTTTCAATTGCTTGGGTATCACCATCCGTAACCGGTACCGCACCCCATCTTTGCCTTTAAAATTTTGAGTCAATCTGCTAAGGAGCACTACCAGACAGTTGAAGCCATCAAATCGTTCCCGGACACCGGCAGGGAGCGGAAGAGCAATCAGATATGAAGGAGTGTCTATGTCAAACCCCGCCAAATTTCGTTTTTCCGTTGACCGCGGCGGTACCTTTACGGATATCTATGCCGAGGTGCCCGGAGAACCCGGATTCCGGATCATCAAGCTGTTGTCCGAGGATCCCCGGAACTATCCTGACGCGCCCCGTGAGGGAATCCGGCGCATCCTGGAAGAAGTTACCGGAAAACCCGTGCCCAAAGCGCAGTTCGACGCCGGCCAAATTGAGTGGATTCGCATGGGAACCACCGTAGCCACCAACGCCCTATTGGAACGTAAAGGCGCGCCCAGCGCCCTGGTGGTGACCCGGGGATTCGGTGATATTCTTCAAATCGGAAACCAGAACCGGCCAAAAATTTTTGATCTGGAGATCAAAAAGCCTGAACTTTTGTACCAAAAAGTTATTGAGGCGGACGAACGTTTAAGAATTTTACGGGAGGATGAGAACACCACGGCAGTGGACGGCAAAATAGTAAAGGGAATTACCGGTGACCGTCTGGCAGTAATCCGTCCCCTGGATATAGCGGCCATAAAATCGGATCTTAAGGCTGTATATGACCTGGGTCTCCGCAGCCTGGCCGTCGTGCTCATGCACGCCTATGCCTGGCCGGATCATGAACGGGCCATCGGCCGCCTGGCCCTGGAGATAGGATTTACCCAGGTTTCTCTGTCCTCCCAGGTCATGCCCCGGGTGAAACTGGTGGCCAGGGGAGATACCACGATGGTGGACGCCTACCTCAATCCGCATATTCGCACCTACCTTGACAGCTTTAAACGCGGGTTTAAGGACGAACTTGCCCAGACCGGCCTTCTTTTCATGCAGTCCGACGGCGGACTGGCCGGTGCCGACGGGTTCACCGGCAGCCGCGCCATCCTGTCCGGACCTGCCGGGGGGGTGGTGGGATATGCCATGACCACCTTTGATGCTGAAAGAAAACAACCGGTCATCGGATTCGACATGGGGGGCACGTCCACTGATGTCTCCCGGTTCGGCGGGGAATACGAACTGGTCTTTGAAACGGAGATCGCCGGTGTACGCATCCAGGCTCCCCAGCTCCACATCAAGACCGTGGCCGCCGGCGGGGGAAGCCGCCTCTTCTTTGACAACGGCATGTTTATCGTAGGACCCGAATCTGCCGGGGCCCACCCTGGGCCGGTCTGCTACCGAAAAGACGGATACCTGACGGTTACGGATGCAAATCTGGTGCTCGGGCACATTCAACCGAGGTACTTTCCCCATATTTTCGGGCCCAGCGAGGATCAGCCCCTGGACGTGGAAGCGGCCCGTAAGGCTATGGCCGACCTGACAGAAGAAATCAATGCGTATTGCGCCGCTGCCGGGTTACCGTCCATGACAATGGAGGAAGCCGCCCTGGGCTTCATCCGGGTGGCCAACGAGGTGATGGTCAGGCCCATCCGGGAAATTTCAGTGATGCGGGGGTTCGATATCAAGGCGCATGTGCTGGCCACCTTCGGGGGGGCCGGCCCCCAGCATGCCTGCGCCGTTGCCCGGGTCCTGGGAATCTCTCAAATTTTTATCCATCGATTTTCCGGCATTATGTCCGCCTACGGCATGGGCATGGCCGATGTGGTCACGGAACGGCAGCAGCCTTCCTCCGCTGTCTTATGCCCACAAGCGCTGAAAGACATTGAAACTATTTTTGAGCGGCTGGAAGAAAAGGCCTCCCGGGAACTGCAGGATCAGGGATTCTCCCCAAAGGCCGTTGATACCACCCGGTTTCTTAACCTGCGGTACCACGGGACAGATACGGCCATTATGATCTGTCGGCCTGAAGACAATGATTATGCTGGAGCTTTCAGGGGCGTCTACCGCAGAGAGTTCGGATTCGATCTTTTTGGAAGGCAAATCCTCATCGACGATATCCGGATACGGGCCCGGGGCAAAGCTGCGGGTCTGCGTCGAATCAACGCTCCAAAGGCCAGGGAAAAACCGCCGGTGCTGGATACGGCCCAGTGCTATTTTGAAGACGGCCGTCACAAGACCCTTATCTATGATCTGGAAAAACTTGCCGCCGGCCATTGTATTGCCGGCCCTGCCATTCTGATTCACCAAACCTCCACCATTCTCATCGAACCCGACTGTACCGCAGCCATTACCCAAAACGGCGATGTGGAGATCAAGGTGGGCGCGGGCACGCACACGCCAATCGGCACAAAACTCGACCCGGTCCAACTCTCCATTTTCAGCAATCTTTTCATGTCCATTGCCGAACAGATGGGTCGGATGCTGCAAAAGACCGCCATATCCACCAATATCAAGGAACGCCTTGATTTTTCCTGCGCCCTGTTCGGACCCCATGGCGAGTTGGTGGCCAACGCGCCCCATTTGCCGGTCCATCTGGGAAGTATGAGTGACGCGGTAAGGGCGCAGATCCAACGCCGGGGAAGCGATCTTACGCCTGGGGATGTGCTGGTCTCCAACCACCCGGCGGCAGGGGGCAGCCATCTGCCCGACATTACGGTCATCACCCCCGTGTTCAAGGACGACCAAGTGATTTTCTGGGTGGCGGCCCGAGGACACCACACCGACATCGGCGGCATCACCCCCGGCTCCATGCCCCCCAACTCCCGTAGCCTTGAAGAGGAAGGGGCCTGCATTACCTCGTTTAAGCTGGTGGAAAACGGCCTTTTTCAAGAGGAAGGCATTTCAGAACTGCTGCGAGCGCCGGGCAAACTGACCCCGGCACCGGGGCGCCCTGCCATCTCAGGCACCCGTCTTCTGGCTGACAACATCTCCGACCTCAAGGCCCAGATAGCCGCCAATCAGAAAGGAATCGAACTGGTGCTGGAGATGGTGGATCACTACGGCTTCGACGTGGTCCAGGCATATATGAAGTACGTCCAGGATGCGGCTGAAGAGGCGGTGCGCCAGCGACTCAAAACGCTTTCCACCTCCAAAGGGATGGCCGAACGAGACACAATCCGCGCCAAGGACTATCTGGATGACGGCAGCCCCATTGTCCTGGCCCTCACCATCGACAGAAAAGACGGCAGCGCTCTATTTGATTTTCAAGGCACCGGATCTCAAATCTGGGGAAACTGTAATGCCCCCAAGGCCGTCACCAAATCAGCCATCCTTTACTGCCTGCGGTGCCTGATTGAAAAAGACCTGCCCTTAAATCACGGCTGCCTTATTCCCATCACTGTCAAGATCCCCAAGGGATCATTGCTTGATCCCTCTTCCGAGGCGGCGGTGGTGGGCGGCAACGTGCTGACCTCCCAGCGCATTACCGACGTGGTCCTCAAGGCGTTTGGTGTGGTCGCCGCCTCCCAGGGCTGCATGAACAACTTTACCTTTGGCAACGATCGGTTCGGCTACTATGAGACCATCGCCGGCGGGGCCGGGGCCGGCCCGACCTGGCATGGCCAAACCGGGGTCCAAACCCACATGACCAACACCCGTATCACTGATCCGGAAATCATGGAGCGGCGATATCCCGTACTTCTCAGGGAATTTTCCATCCGCCGGGGGTCCGGCGGCCGGGGACGATTCAACGGTGGGGACGGTTTGGTGCGTGAGGTGGAATTTTTAGAGCCTCTTAATGTGGCCATCCTTTCCGAACGTCGGGTCTTTGCGCCCTACGGGCTGGAAGGCGGTGAATCGGGAAAAAAGGGGGTCAATCTTTTCATCAGAAAAGACGGCGCTTCAATCTCTATGGGCGCTAAAAACGAAATCCTGGCTCAACCCGGTGAGCGTTTCCGTATCATGAGCCCCGGCGGGGGTGGATTTGGCACGCCAACAACGGATGAAAAAACAAATTAAAAGCAATTATTGCCGGAGTCATAAATGCAGAACCGGGACAAAAACCTGGAACAGGCCCTTGCGCTATCTATACCCGTTTTTTTTGCATTTAGTGAACATCTGAAGCACCAGGGATTTATGATCGGGGGGAAACTCTCCCTATATTGGGCCGATTAAAGTGGAAACCGACACCATAAGAAAAACGGCAGGGATTGGCTTATACTGGCCGATCCCTGCCGAAAAATGATCAACGGTTTTCAACGACGCTCACATCCTGGTTTACGGAGTCTTATTTCTTCTTCAGTGCATTTTTTGTTGTCTTTACGGTTTTTGTCGTCTTTACGGTTTTTATTCTGGGGAGGACCCATCTTGCGCTGATTGCGATCATTTCGTTCCTGCTTCACTTTTTTGCGATCATGTTGACGTGGCTCCTCGGCCCGCTTTCCTGGATATTTTTTTAGTTGGTTCTTTTCATTATGCCGTGAGTCTTTACGGAGAGAATCGTTTTTCTGTCGGTATTTGTCACTCCGACGGGGATCTTTTTGGGGCTGATATTTTGGTTTCTTTGACTGAGGCTTATCGTGCCTATCATATTTATGATCGCGGTGATCATTATGAAAATGGCGCCCCTTCCACCTGGTGTCACGTGGCCAGTGAGTACGAGGTAACGCGATCCATCTTCCGCCTTTGGCTCTGCTATAGTACCAACGTTGATTGCTATAGAAATAGTAATAACCGTGGTAGTTGTAGTACGGCCGTTGGTACAAATTTACAGTGTAAGGCAAGGCTGGCACGACCATCACATTGGAACGGTAACCGGGATCAGAATAGTAACCGTCAGCCGGAACCACACACCCCGAAAAAAGGAATGTGCTGCTGACAAGCATAAATAGAGCGAGTATTGTTGATCTATTCATACATCTCCTTAGTTTGTAGTTTACAAATAGAAATTCCATTGTATACCGAACAGAGTATAGCAAAAAATGAAAAGATGATCAAGAATCTGAAGAAAGTAGCCTGGCCCAAGGAAGGCCAGGCTATAAAACACAATGAATGGGCTTTAAGCTGTCATTCCCCGGTTTCCAAGACAAAAATTTTTTTATCCTTAGGGCTGTCAATGACAATTGAAGACTGGATGTTCTGGATGCCCTGTATCCGGGTCAATTTTTGGTTCATAAATTCTGCATAGGCCTTGATGTCCTTTGCAATGACCTTGAGAATAAAATCATGGGCACCGGCAATCTGGTAGCACTCCACAACCTCATCAAGTTCCGAAAATTTTTCCTTGATTAAAGGCACCGAAGACAGTTTGCTCAAGCTCAATGTAATGCTGACAATGACCATGATGGAAAAACCGACCTTTTCCGGATCCACCACCGCCGTAAAATGGGAGATAATCCCAGCAGTTTCAAGGCGCTTCACCCGTTCGAAAGTAGCAGGCGCTGAAATCCCCACCATCCGGGACAGCTTGGCATTGGTTATTTTCCCGTTTTCCTGGAGAATGTTCAGTATTTTTTTATCAATCCGGTCCAAATTTCGTTTTTCCAATGCCTCAAAAATTCAGGACTGCAGGTAGTCTGAAAGAACGTCTTCCAACTTGTCTAAAGCACCAACATAAAAGTGATCGACATCGGAAAGAACCTCTATCCGGGGAGAAATTTTCCATTTAGACAAAAGATCCTGCACCAGGAAAACAGGTGCCAAATCATCATTTTCACCAGTAATAATCAGTCCTGTATTGGGCAACGGTTCCACTTGGTCAAAACTCAACAACGCTGCCGGCGGCGAGACCATAATATGATCGCAGATATCAACACCGGCACTGACGACATGGGCATTGACCCATGAACCAAAGGAGTATCCGGCAAGAAAAAGCTGATCATACCCTTGGTCGGATAAAAAATCTAAACCGCTTCTGACATCATCCTGCTCGCCCCGGCCATCGTCAAATTTTCCGGCACTGCCCCCGGTACCTCTGAAATTAAAACGCAGGGTAGCAATCCCGGCGGATTGAAAGCAGGCAGCCATCCGGCAGATCACAGGCACATCCATGTTCCCACCATAAAGAGGGTGGGGATGTGTGAGCACAACAGCTTTCCCTGTCTCCTGCCGGTTTAAATACCCCTCAAGACAGATATTGCCGACACCGGTTATGGTAATGAATTCTTCAATCATTTTTTATTTTTCAGCGCGGCCCTGATAAATGCCTTAAAAAGAGGATGGGGAACCATGGGTTTGGACTTGAATTCCGGATGAAACTGGCAGCCCAGAAACCACGGGTGATTTTTAAGTTCCACAATTTCCACCAGGTCATGGTCCGGGGATGTCCCTGAAATAATAAGTCCTGATTCAACCAGTTTATCCTTGTATTCATTATTGAACTCAAAACGGTGGCGATGCCGTTCGGAAATATTTTCAGTCTTGTAAGCATTCATGGCAAAGGTGTTTTCAACCAGAAGACAGGGATAGGCACCTAACCGCATGGTGCCGCCTTTATTCGAGGATTCATCCCGTTTCTCCACCTTGCCGGTCTGCTCATCCACCCACTCTTTCATCAGGTAGATCACCGGATAGGGCGTGTCGATATCAAATTCCTCGCTGTTGGCATCTTCCAGGCCGGCAAGATTGCGTGCAATCTCAACTACGGCCATCTGCATACCCAGGCAGATACCGAAAAAGGGCACCTTGTTTTCACGGGCAAACCCGGCAGCAAGAATCTTTCCTTCAATCCCCCGGGTCCCGAACCCGCCCGGGACTAGAACACCATCGACCTTGGACAGCACGTCAACTACATTCTTTTTTGTCAGGGTGGAGGAATCCACAAATTGCAAATTTACCTTGGTGTCATTGGAGATACCGCCATGGGTCAATGCCTCGTTCAGACTTTTATAGCTCTCTGTTAAGTCTACATATTTACCCACAATGGCGATGGTGACATTATGCCTTGGATTTTTCAGGCGCTCCACCATTTCCCGCCAACCGTCAATACGCGGGGCCCGGGCCCATATGTTCAATTTTTTAAGAATCATGTCCCCGAGGCCTTCTTCGTTATAGACAATGGGCACATCATAGATGCAATCCACATCCTTAGCGGTGAAGACGGCTTCAGGTCCGACATTGCAGAACAGAGCAATCTTGTTTTTAATATCCTGGGTCAAAAGGCTCTCCGTACGACACAAAAGAATATCCGGCTGGATACCGATGCTTCTAAGTTCCTTGACACTATGCTGGGTGGGTTTGGTTTTTACCTCACAGGCGGTTTTAATATAGGGTACCAGGGTCAAGTGGATGTAAATCACGTTATTGGCGCCGGCATCGGCTTTGAACTGGCGGATGGCCTCAAGAAAGGGAAGGGATTCAATATCCCCGATGGTGCCGCCGATTTCAACAATCACCACATCGGTGTTATGGGAAACCAGGGAAATGGCCCGTTTAATTTCGTCAGTAATATGGGGGATCACTTGAACAGTCCCGCCAAGGTATTCGCCCCGGCGTTCCTTGGTGATCACCTGGTGATAGATCTTTCCTGTGGTAAAATTGTTGTTCTTACCAAGTTTGGCATTGGTGAACCGTTCATAATGCCCCAGATCAAGATCGGTTTCCGCACCGTCATCAGTGACAAACACTTCACCGTGCTGGAAGGGGTTCATGGTTCCAGGGTCAACATTTATGTAGGGGTCCAGTTTCTGAATGGTCACGCTCAGACCCCGGCTTTCCAAAAGCATACCGATGGCCGCCGACGCCAACCCCTTGCCCAATGATGATAACACTCCGCCTGTTACAAAAATATATTTAGTTACCTCAGCCATCCAGTCCTCACTTCCGCGCTTTTTTTTAATCATAACTTTTAAAAAAAGGTGAGGATTTATAAGGATAAACACCTCACATTTTCCTCACCTGATAAATAAAAAAATATTATTACCATGAACATGTCTGGTTTATTTCAATCCCAGAACGAAAAAACCGTATTTAGACGCAGATGAGTGACTTTGCATCCAAACACAACACTATTTTAAAACAAACAGATCCTCCGGAAAGACTGCACAATCAGCCAGTTCCTCTTCTATGCGCATCAGTTGATTGTATTTTGCAACACGATCACTTCTAGACATGGATCCGGTTTTTATCTGTCCGGAATTCACGCCCACAGCAAGGTCGGCAATAAAGCTGTCTTCGGTTTCACCGGACCTGTGGGACACCACGGTGGTATACCCCGAATCCTTAGCCATCTGGATGGTGTCAAGGGTTTCGGTCACGGTGCCGATCTGGTTAAGCTTAATCAGAATGGAATTGCCCACCCCCCTGGCGATGCCTTGTTTAAAAATATCTGGATTTGTCACAAAGATATCATCACCCACAATCTGAACACGGTTACCCAGGCGCTGGGTCATAATTTCCCAGTTATCCCAGTCCTCTTCTGCCAGACCGTCTTCAATGGAAACCAAAGGATATTTATCAATCAGACTTTCATAGTAATCAATGAGTTCAGCAGGGGATAATTCTCTATTTTCAGAAGCGAATACATACTTGCCGTTTTTGTAAAACTCGCTGGCTGCGGCATCCAGGCCGATGCCGATATCCTTGCCTGGACGATAGCCGGCCGCTTCAATGGCGGCAATAATATTTTCAATGGCCTCTTCATTGGACGCAAGATCCGGAGCGAATCCACCTTCGTCACCAACGCCCGTGGCAAGCCCCTTGCCTTTAAGTATCTTTTTCAGGTTATGAAAAGTTTCGGCGCCCATGCGGACAGCTTCGGACACATTGGCTGCCCCGAAGGGAAGAATCATAAATTCCTGGATATCCAGGTTGTTGGCAGCATGGGCACCGCCGTTGATTATATTCATCATGGGAACAGGCATGACCCGCGCATTGATGCCACCGATATGGCGGTACAATGGAATCCCATTGGCTGCAGCTGCGGCCCTTGCGGCGGCCATGGAAACGCCCAGAATAGCGTTGGCACCCAGCCGTGATTTGTTTTCAGTTCCGTCAATATCAATCATGGTCCGGTCCAGTCCGGCCTGGTCCATGGCATCATAGCCGATGATCTCCGGAGCTATGACTTCATTGACATTGGCCACCGCATTGAGCACACCTTTACCCATGAAACGGTTTTCGGCCTTGTCACGAAGCTCAAGCGCCTCCCTTGTACCGGTTGACGCACCAGAAGGCACAGCAGCCCGCCCCTGTGCGCCGCAGGCTAAAGTCACATCCACTTCAACCGTAGGATTCCCCCTGGAATCGATAATTTCCCTTGCCCTGACATCAATCAGTTCCGTCATTTTTTTTACCTTTTTTTTATATATGAATAATTATTTAACGTTTGCACCGAATTGTCTGAATTAAGACTCAGTCTCTTAATATCAATTTGCCAGGGTACATTCAAGGTCTTATCCCACTTTTAATTTGGCAAGCTTGTGCCAACTTTTTAATACATTTTATCCGGTTCATTAAAAGAGAATAAAAGCATATACAGCACATGAAGTAAGGCTGCAATACCTTGACAAAAAAAGGGCAGTCCTATATTAAGATTTGTTGATACAGTTATGGGCATATCTTACATTTTTCATGACAAGAAGGCCCTGCATCAGATTATGAAAGAACGCCATGCAGTGATCAGTTCTTTTATTTTAAAATATTACGATTTTTTATTATGTCGGACGTGTCCCGACAGGACATAAATATAAACAACCTCAAGGAGTAAAGATGAACATCTTATTTTTCGGCCCCAACGGCAGCGGCAAAGGCACCCAGGGAAAAATCCTGAAAGACAAATACAATATGGCCCATGTTGAATCCGGTGCAATTTTCCGCGACAACATCAAGGGCGGCACTGAACTTGGCAAAAAAGCCAAAGAATATATTGACAAGGGCGACCTGGTGCCTGATGAAATCACGATTCCCATGATGATCGACCGTATCAAACAGGATGACTGTAAAAACGGCTGGCTGCTGGACGGTTTTCCAAGAAATAAAGTTCAGTCTGAAAAACTGCATGCCGCACTGAACGAACAGGGCATCAAACTTGACTATGTTATCGAAATGCTGCTGGATCGTGAAATTGCCAAAAACAGAATTATGGGCAGACGGTTGTGCGAGAATGACAACAACCACCCCAACAATATTTTCATTGATGCCATTAAGCCCGACGGAGACAAATGCCGGGTATGCGGTGGTGCACTGAGCTCCCGTGCAGATGATCAGGACGAGAACGCCATCGACAAACGCCACTCCATTTATTATGACACGGAGACAGGCACCCTGGCCTCTTCTTATTACTTCAGAGATCTGCCTGATGCAGATTTCAAATATATCACGCTGAACGGCGAACAGGCACTGCCCGATGTAACGGCAGAACTGATTTCCAAACTGTAAAAAGATAGCTTACCCGGACGCATAAATGCGTCCGGGTTTTTTTAATTCAAAAAATTTAACAAATATCAAATCCCTCCATTCATATCATGGCTATAAAAAGCCATTTAAGAATTGCTGCACCAACCATTTTTTTCTTGCCTTAACGCATTAAATTTGTTAGAAAGCTCGTTTATAAATATTTTCGTATGAAAGTTAGCATACGTTTTTGAATTACTTTCATGTTTTGTTGTGGGTTGTATCTCGATGCCAATAGACCAAGTCAACCCAAGACTCTTTATATGAAAATCAAAACAATTATTGAATTGCTTTCATATTGCGTTATGGATTAGACTTGGTATTGATAGACAGGATCTGTCCATGGCTGCTATATTTAAATTTATTTTGAAAGGGGCGATGCTGCTTGAAAGAAATTACTGTCACAGTTATTGACAATGACGTTGAAAAAGCGTTACGCATTCTGAAGAAAAAAATTCAGAATGACGGACTGTTTAAACGTCTCAAGGTTAAGAAACATTTTGAAAAACCTTGTCAGTACAGAAGACGTAAGATGAGAGAGGCAATGAGAAGACAACGAATTGCCGCCTCAAGATCTCGCAGAAGACGTAGCTAAGTATTAAAAAGACCCCGGCATATCAAATTGGCAGATATGCCGGGTTTTTTTATGGACATTTTTCATGACCCCCCCCGCCTATAAACTGTGCCTGGAAAAAATTTACAAACTAGGCCGGTTTGGTATCAAGCTTGAGCTGGATACCATTTCAAATATTCTTTCACAACTCAAGACCCCTCAGAATAATTACAACATGGTTCATGTGGCCGGAACCAACGGCAAGGGATCCACGGCGACCTGTATTGCGGCAATCCTCAGCGCTGCCGGGTTTAAAACGGGTATCTACACAAGCCCTCACCTGGTCCGATTCAATGAACGCATCTGCGTGAACGGGCAACAGATCAGTGATGCAGATGTGGTCAGTGCATACGAGGCGGTGAACGCTGCCGACAATGGATCGCGCCGGGCCACCTTTTTTGAAATTGTCACGGCCATGGCCTTTTATCATTTTGCCAAAGAGACGGTGGAATGGGCGGTCATTGAAACCGGCATGGGGGGCAGATTTGACGCCACCAACGTTATTACGCCAAATGTCAGTGTTATCACCAACCTTTCCATTGAGCACAGCGATTACCTTGGACATACCATCAGGGATCTGGCCCGGGAAAAAGGCGGTATCATAAAACCAGGAGTGCCTGCAGTTACGGCCGTATCCCAGCCATCGGGAATGGACAAGCTGACTAAGATCTCCAACGATAAAGGATCAGCCCTTTACCTGTTCAAAAATGACTTTTTTATCCGCAAAATCCCTGACCAGCCAGCATATAATTACAAGGGACTTTATCAAAAGTTTAAAGGTCTGACCAAACCTTTACCCGGAGAACACCAGCGGGAGAACCTCGCTTTGGCCCTGGCGGCCGTTGAGCTTATTTTTGAACAAAACAAAGAAACAGATCCACGATATGAACTGACCCAGGAATTAATTCATAAAGGGCTTGCCCGGGTCCATTGGCCTGGCCGCCTTGAAAAAGTCATGGATCACCCCCTGGTTATCCTGGACGGGGCCCACAATCTCAGGGCATCTGTTCTGCTGGGCAAATACCTCAAGCAGACTTTAGGGAATAAAAGACTGACACTTGTCATCGGCATCCTGGATGATAAACCCTATGAAGCCATGCTGGCCCAACTTTTGCCCAGGGCCCAGCGGGTTATTGTAACCAAAGCCAAAATCGACCGCAGCATTGAGTCTGCAGTATTGGCCGCAGCAGTCAAAAAAATATTCAAAGGGGACTTGCAGGTTATCGAAGATGTACAAGATGCGGTATCTTACGCAATTTTGACGAGTTGTAAGAACGACGCCATCTGTATTGCAGGTTCCCTTTATGTGGCCGGCGAGGCTAAGGAAAAATTTGATAGCCTCAAATAACCTACCCATTTAAAAGTGGCGACCATTGTAGGACAAATGTTTTAAAATTTTAATTGGGCATCTTAATTTCTTACTCATTCATAGCGGCTTAGTGATGGAGAGTCCTATCTCGATTCGCATATATTCCAGACGGTTCCGCCCTTGTTTTCTGCTAATACTTCTGTTAATACTGTATACATCAATAGAATTCACGTATGGGAGTTGCATCCCATAGTTCATAGTATGGGTATTTCCATTTCCTAACACCCAACAGCTCGCCCGAAGGGCGATAATTTAACGGCCATGCCGGGCGCATCAAACGGATCAAGTAATCTACGGTCCTAAATTCACGCACGGCGCCGGTCAGCACCACGATTATGCCATCAAATATTGAAATAAGGAGGTGATGCGTTAAAAATTTTATGGTTAAAAATGTATAAATACGCCAACTATTTAAGAAGGAGGATCATGACATGAAAAAGAAAAATATGTTCATTAAATGCTTCAATATCTGGATTATGTTGCTCGTTGGAATAAGCGCGACAGCAGTTTATGCACAGCAAGCTAAAGTCGTTTCCAGCTATGGGCCGATAAACCAAACAGAAACCTTCGAGCAAATCAAAGCGGCACGCATGGCAGTGAAAAGCGAGCGTGCCGAACGCCAAAAAAAATTATTAAACGCACGATATGACCTTTCAAAAAAGACAACGGATGAGGTCACAATGTCGGGAGGAAAGCCCATCCCAGTCGGACCGACAGCGAACCTTCACGGAACAACCTGGGAAAAGCTTGATAAAATGACTCCCGAACAAATAAAAAAACAAGGGTTATTCCCTTACAAGCCGTTACCTTTTGCTGACCATGCTGAAGGAGGTATGCTTTTCCCGGAGATGATCACAAAATCTTTGCCCAGGCTGGTTCGTTTTGACTTGGATTTCGACCTGCCCGAACATATTCTTCCAGACCCTGTCCCAGCAATTTATCTGACCACCCGTCCCGACCTTGGCGATGTGGCAAAGGGACGACTGATTACCATCGAAAATTATTATGAAATCTTTAACGGTATTTTGAACCCCAAACAGCTTGAGGGTCTCAGGCTCCTGGTTACCCAATTCCCCCAACAACAATTTAACGCGACCGAAGACCGCCGAACCGACCGGCCTGACGGCATGTTGGGCGTAACCTGTTTCGATTGTCATGCCAATGGCCATACTAACGGCGCCAACCATCTAGTTGGTGACATTCGACCCCAGGAATTTAGGCACCGCATTGAAACCCCTACCTTGAGAGGAATGAATATCCAGAGACTTTTCGGTTCCCAGCGTGCGCTTAAAACCGTAGAAGATTTCACCGAATTTGAACAGCGCGCCGCTTACTTTGACGGAGACATCTGCATGGCTGTTAAAAAAGGGGTTAATGTTCTTGAAAGAGGCTCCCAGGTACACGCCATGGCAGAATTTCTTGCAATTCTCGATTTTCCTCCAGCCTCTAAGCTCAACATTTACGGAGAGCTGGACCAGACCAAGGCGAACGATAGCGAACTGCGCGGTGAGACGCTTTTCAACGATAAGGCTAGATGCGCCGTATGCCACCCAGCCCCATACTACACTGATAATAATATGCATAACCTCAAAGCAGAGCGTTTTTACAAACAAGAACTGGCAAATGATATGATGATGGCCCACGATGGCCCCATTAAGACGTTCCCCTTGAGAGGCATCAAAGACTCCCCCCCATATATGCACGACGGAAGATGTTTCACCCTTGAGGATACAGTGGAATATTTTAATCTTATTCAGCAACTTCACTTGAAGGCTCAGGAAAAAGAGGATCTGGTTGCTTTCTTGCGCGCTTTATAGGAATATTTAGGTGGGTCAAATGAGGGGCAGAGGAGTGCCCCTCATTTTTTGTGCGAGGTGCACATATCCAAAAAACGTATTAATACGAAGGTCTGCAAAAATGGATTTACGGCCTGAAGTCCCAAATTGTAAAAAAACCGGGGTTAAAAATTTGGAGCATCGTTCAATCGGCATCATGTGTCCAAAATGAAATCGGGATCAAAAAAATTATCCAGTATTGACATTCAGCGGCAATTGAGGCATAAGAATGCAACCATGATGGATCACGACTTAAATGAACTGGGAAATGAAAGCAATGCCGCAAGTGTCATTGAAAAAATTCAGGCCCATCCCAGATTAAAAAGTGTAGTCATCCTTCAAAAAAATGATTTGGCATCCTAAGCGTGTCAAAAAGTTTATGCGCCCGTAGTGCAGTGGATAGCACGTCAGCCTCCGAAGCTGAAGATCGCTGGTTCGATTCCAGCCGGGCGTACCATCTATAACAACCAACCATGAAACCATTCCATAGAACAGGCTTACGCATCGGACTGATCTCCTACCGGTCCAACCCCCATTGCGGGGGACAGGGTGTTTATATCCGTCATTTAAGCCATGCGTTGTCTGATCTTGGTCACCGGGTGGAAGTTATTGCCGGCCCCCCAAACCCTTTAGTCAATGCCGGTGTCAACCTTACCATGCTCGACACCCTGGATTTATATAACCCGGAAAATTTATTCCGAACGCCCCGTATTGAGGAACTCAAAGACCCGGTCAACCTCATTGAATGGCTTGACATCTGCGCCATGGGATATCCCGAACCCATGACATTCGGCATGCGGGTGAAGCGATATATGAAGGGCAGGACAAAAAGCTATGACATTATCCATGACAACCAAAGCCTTTCCTACGGTATGTTGGCCCTTGCCCGGGACCTGCCCATAACCGCCACGATCCATCATCCCATGACCGTGGACCGCCGCCTGGCGGTCAAAGCCACCAGGTCTTTTTATAAAAAACTTAAAACCCTTCGCTGGTACTCCTTTATCGGCATGCAAAAACGTGTTGCCCGAAGAATACCGTCCATAATCACGGTATCCGACAGCTCCAAAACAGATATTGCCAAAGAATTTAAAATCCCCGCATCAAGATTCAAAACCATTCCCAACGGCATTGATCTGGATAATTTTTTCCCCCTGGATCATGTAAAAAAGGACTCCGGCCGCCTGATCGTCACCAACAGTGCGGATATGCCCCTAAAAGGCTTATACCACCTGCTTTACGCAATTAAAGGGGTGTTAAAGCACAGGAATGTCTCCTTAACGGTCATTGGCACACCCAAAAAGAACGGTGGCATCGAAAATCTGGTTAAAAAGCTTGATCTTGTCCGCCATATAGACTTTACCGGCCGCATTGACCACCAGCGGTTTGTCCGGGAATATGCAAAATCCCAGATTGCGGTGGTACCCTCCATGTACGAAGGATTTGGTTTACCGGTTGGGGAGGCCATGGCCTGCCGGGTACCGGTAATTTCCACAACCGGCGGAGCCTTGCCCGAAGTGGCAGGAGATGCGGCAAAACTTGTCCCCCCCGGGGATGCCAAAGCGCTTGAAAAGGCCATCATTGAACTACTTGATGATGAAAAGCAGCGTGAAGATCTGGCCTGCCGGGGCTATGAACGGGTAACAAGAGAATTTACCTGGGAAAAATGCGCCATACGCACGGCCCAAGTCTACCGGGAGGTGATAAATGATTACCGTGGACTTTAAACGTCTGGGCATTGCCCCCGGCAATCGGGTTCTGGACATCGGATGCGGCGAGGGCCGCCACACCATCAGGGCCTGTCGGGAATCCGGTGCCATCTGCATTGGTGCGGACTTTAAATTTGACAACCTGCTCACCACCAAAGGCAAACTTGAATTTCACGAGGGGTTAAATGACCTATCCTGCAGGAACTGGGGGTTGTCCGCCATGGATATCATGGCGCTTCCCTTTGAGGATAACAGTTTTGATGTGGTGATCTGCTCGGAGGTTTTGGAGCATATCCCGGATGACGAAAAAGCTGTTTCAGAACTGATTCGAATCGTCAAACCGGGCAAAACACTGGCCGTAAGTGTTCCCCGGGCCTGGCCCGAATGGATCTGCTGGCAGCTGTCGGATGAATATCACAACGCCAATATGGGTCATGTGAGAATCTACGGCAAACAAGAAATTATTGAAAGAATCAGGGGCAAAGGCCCAAAGTACCTGGGTTGTCATTATGCCCACAGCATCCACAGCCCCTATTGGTGGCTCAAATGCCTTGTGGGGGTGACCCGCACGGATTCGCTCGCCGTAAATCTCTACCACAGACTCTTATTATGGGACCTCATGAAAAAGCCGGCACTGACCAGCACTATTGACCACCTGCTTAACCCGGTACTTGGGAAAAGCCTGGTTCTGTATTTCAAAAAACCGATTTGAACAGGGCTTAGAGCCTGTTTAAAATTGCTACATTGTGGTCGCTTGGCATTTTTTGTTTCTTGATTTTCATTGCTGTACAGTGAATTTTTACCATTTTTATTAAATTTAAACTCACAGCGTACTACGCTGTGGTATTTTTTAAACAGACTCTTAAAAGAACCAGGTCAGGGTACCTATCAAAATATCAATGCCATCGTTAGGCTCTTTTAAAGCGGCGTTAGAATAATGCATGTAGCGAAAACTGATATCCATATTTTTGATTCTGATACCAGCCCCAACCCTGTCTTCAAACAGAAAATTTGAAGAGAGATCTCTGTTATCGATAATATAATTGTCCAGATAAGCAGCACCAATCCCCGCCTCTATATATGGATACCAGGTCGCATTTCCTACATTAAATACATACTGGAAGACCGGAGACAATGCGACTGCGTTCACATCATCACCCCCGTTTTTCCAGCGGTTATAGGAAAGTTCAAAATAACCGCACACATAACCGGTTTTGCTCTCAATCCATTTTACATGCCACTGTTTTAAAATTCCTGCACGATAAATATCAATATTATCAGCACTTTGACCATACCCCAAGGAAACGCCCCATCCGCTAAGCCCGGAAAGGTCCTGAGCTGCGGCACAGGTACTTGTACAAATAAAACAAATCAATAAAAACAGAAATTTTTTCATATTTTCCCTTTTTTGCGAAACCTATTCTGCTACCGGAAAAAGCTTTGCCAACAGCATTGGATATAAAGATAATTGCGGTACTCAATACACTATTCTCAGACAAAAATAAATATTTGCCATAAATTTTTTCTCAACTAAAAATCATGAGGAACAATGATGTCCCTCAAACGGAACAAAAGCCCTAAACACAGCAACTTTCATTCGGAAATCAAAGCAGGTTTACCCTTGACATAAAATTGGCGGGAGTTTATATCCTTCTAACAATTGCGCAAAATAACCCGTTGACATTTTATAAATATTATAAATTAAAGATTACTATACATTGAAAAAAACTATAGAAAAAAACCGGGATCAACTGCTGGACAGTTGGTTTCATGCCACCATCAATACCTATCCTGCAGAATCTGCAAGGATTTTGGGCAAAAAATCCGATCGTTTTGATAATCCTATAGGAGGCATAACCAGGGAAACCCTTGAAGAAGTTTTAAACCTTATTACAGAAAACTTCAGCAGGGAAAGTCTTGAAAAAGCCCTGGATCCGGTTATTCGGATTCGTGCTGTTCAGGCATTCGACCCTGCAAATGCCGTAAGTTTTGTGTTTGCATTGAAGGAAATCGGAGAAAGCGTCATTGAAAAGGCAGATATGATAAAATTTTATCGCCTGGTGGACGAAATTGCCCTGGCTGCTTTCAACCGGTACATGAAATGTAGAGAGGATGTTTTCCTTTTAAAGGCCACGGAGAGCAAACGACGCATCCATCGGGCCTTTGAAAGGGCAGGTTTAGTAGCGGAGCTGTCAGAGGAAGACCTCTTAGGCTCCAAACAATCTTAACATGTATGGCGCGATATTATCGGGTCATACATAAAATAATGAGGTGGTTATAACATGAATCAAAGGTACTTGATCCCCCTTACTGCTGTCTTTCTGCTCTTCCTGTTGGCGTACACAGGGGTTGAGGGACTTGGGCTTCAGGTGGTCTTTGGTGTACTGATTCCGTACTTGGCAATTGCCGCATTCCTGATTGGCTTTGTGATCAAAGTCAAGGGATGGGCAGCCTCTGCCGTGCCGTTTAGGATTCCTACAACCTGCGGCCAGCAGAAATCTTTGCCATGGATTAAACAGAACACCATTGACAACCCGAACACATCAGCCGGCGTTTTTGTAAGAATGCTCCTGGAAATTTTTACTTTCAGGTCATTGTTCAGAAATACAAAGGCGGCGTTTAACCGAAATGCTTCCAACAAACTCACTTATTCCTGGGAAATTTTTCTGTGGGTAGGTGCGCTTGCATTCCACTACGCATTCCTGGTAGTTCTTCTCAGGCACTTAAGATTTTTCACTGCGCCTGTTCCCGGATTCATTCAGTTGCTGGAAAATATGGACGGCATTATACAACTTGGTCTTCCCGGGCTGTTCGTTTCCGGGCCTGTCCTTCTTCTGGCAACGCTTTTCCTTTTAAGCCGCAGAGTTCTTGATGCAAAAGTCAGTTATATCTCCCAAGCTGCTGATTATTTCCCCTTGTTCCTGATCATCGGCATTGCCGCCACCGGAATTGCCATGCGTTATTTTACTAAAGTGGATATCATTGGCATCAAGGAAATGACCATGGGATTGGTTACCTTCCACCCCCACATTCCCGAAGAAGTCGGCGGGCTGTTCTACGGCCATCTTTTCCTTGTGAGTATCCTGTTTGCCTATTTCCCCATGAGCAAACTGATGCACATGGGCGGCGTCTTTTTAAGCCCCACACGGAACATGGCCAACAACAGCCGGGCCAAACGGCATATTAACCCCTGGAACTATGACGTGCCCATCCATACGTATGAACAGTATGAGGACCACTTCAGAGACAAAATGATTGAAGCCGGCCTGCCGGTGGATAAAAAGGAGTGATAGATGGCTGACGAACTTACACCGGATGAAGCATTAGACAAAATTAACTTTCATCCCCGGTCTAACTCCAAGTCCCGCAACTGGCTTGACACCACAAAATCCGTTCAGATCCGGCCGGGCATGTACTGCTATGCGGCCAAACCGGAAAGTGTTGAGACTTTGGGCCTTCCTTATGCAAGATCGTGGAATCCCACAGACGAAGACTGGAAACTGCCGGAAAACTGGCAAGAAATTCTGCACGAAGGGATCAAGGAACGGCTGGAGCGTTTCCGTACATTTAAAATATTCATGGACATCTGCGTGCGCTGCGGCGTCTGTGCAGACAAATGCCATTTTTTCCTGGGAACCGGCGATCCCAAAAACATGCCGGTACTGCGGGCCGAATTGCTGCGGTCTATTTACCGCAATGATTTCACCTTTGCCGGTAAGCTCCTGAAAAATATCCCAGGAGGCAAGCGCCTGTTAGGTTCCAGGGAAATGAGCTTGGAAGCACTCAAGGAGATGTGGTACTACTTTTTTCAGTGTACGGAATGCCGGCGCTGTTCAGTGTTCTGCCCCTACGGCATTGACACGGCCGAAATCACAATCATAGGCCGTGAGTTGCTCAATCTTTTGGGCCTGAATATTGACTGGATTGCCACACCGGTTTCCAACTGTTACAAGACCGGCAACCATTTAGGCATCCAGCCCCACGCCTTCAAAGACATGCTCGATTTCTTTGTCGAAGACATCGAAGAGATCACAGGGGTTGACTGTACGCCCCAGTACCAGAAAAAAGGCGCAGATATCCTTTTTGTTACGCCTTCAGGTGACGTATTTGCCGATCCCGGCACCTATACCTGTCAGGGCTATCTGATCCTGTTCAAATATCTCAAAGAGAAATACGGACTGGATGTCACTTGGTCAACCTATGCCTCTGAAGGTGGTAACTTCGGGTTCTTCACCTCCCATGAGACCATGAAACGACTCAACGCCAAAATGTACGTCGAAGCCAAACGTCTGGGCGTCAAGTGGATTCTGGGCGGGGAATGCGGTCATATGTGGCGGGTTATTAACCAGTATATGGACACCATGAACGGCCCTGCCGATTTCCTTGAAGTGCCGGTGAACCCCATCACGGGCACCCGGTTTGACAATGCCGCGTCCACCAAGATGGTTCACATCTGCGAATTCACAGCCGACCTGATCAAGCACGGCAAGCTGGAACTTGACAAGAGCCGCAATGCCAACCGGATCCTGACCTTCCACGACTCCTGCAACCCTGCGCGTGGCATGGGAATTCTGGACGAGCCCAGGTATTGTATCAAGGCATGTGCAGACCATTTTTATGAAATGCCACCCAATACCATCCGTGAACAGACCTTCTGCTGCGGTTCAGGTGCCGGGCTCAATGCCGGCGAAAATATTGAATTGAGAATGGCCGGTGCCCTTCCCCGGGCCAATGCTGTTAAATATGTTCATGAGAAATTCGGGGTCAATTCTTTAGCCACCATCTGCGCCATTGACAGAGCAGCACTTCCCACCATGTGTGAGTACTGGGTGCCTGAAGTCGATGTCATCGGCGTTCACGAACTTGTGGGCAATGCGTTGATTCTACCGGGTGAAAAGAAAAGAACCGAGGACCTGAGAATGGAACCCCTGCCCGGGGTAGAGGAGGAATAAGATGAGTAAAAATATGATTATGGCAGGACTTGTGTTATTTGTGCTCGCCGTTCTTTCTCCGTTCTGGTTCAACTTGATCACAAGCACACAGGCAGCGCCTAAACCGGAACTGCTTGGAAAAGCAGCAACAGTCAAGAAATGTGTTCTGGACAAATATGAAATGCGGGCAGAGCATATGTACTTGCTGGATGTGTGGCGTGATTCTGTTGTGCGCACCGGCGACCGCAAATACACCGGAACCAACGACGAGACCTTTAACATGAGCCTGTCCACAGGTGAAAACTCCTGCCTGGGCTGCCATGAAGATAAAGCGAAATTTTGTGACAGCTGCCACGACTATGCCTCTGTGAGCCCCTATTGCTGGGATTGTCACACCAACCCCAAGGAGATTGAATGATGATAAAGAGCAGAAGAAGCTTTCTTAAAGTAGCGGGTATTGCTGCCATCGGAATGGGTGCTGCTCCGGTAATGAATCTTGCCGCATCAGACTCCCACGGCAGCACCCAACCGAAAACAGCGAAAAACGAAGAGGCCCTGCATGCCAAACGCTGGGGTATGGTCATTGATACTTCCAAGCTGACCGAAGAAGTTGTTGAAGCTGTCAAAAAAGCCTGTCATAAATCCCATAACGTACCGGATTTCAACATTGAACCGGATGCTGAAAAATATTCCGGCAATCGCCCGGCCAGGGATGGGCAGGAAATTAAATGGATCTGGGACGAACATTTCCACTATGCTTTTCCGGACAAGGAAGACGAGTTCTTAGCTGAAAAATTCCATGATCTTCCCTTCCTGGTGACCTGCAACCATTGTAAAAACCCGCCTTGTGTCCAGGCATGCCCGACCCAGGCAACGTTCAAACGAGAAGATGGCATCGTGCTTATGGACTACCACCGCTGCATTGGCTGCCGGTTCTGCATGGCGGCCTGTCCATACGGTTCAAGGAATTTCAACTTTACGGATCCGCGGCCCTTCATTGAAGAGACAGACCCGGATTTCCCTACCCGTACAAAGGGTGTGGTTGAAAAATGCAACCTGTGCGCCGAACGGTTGGCCAAAGGTGAGCAGCCCCATTGTGTGGAAGCAAGCGAAGGCGCCATCGTTGTCGGAGACCTGGAAGATCCTGATTCTGAAATCAGAAGCCTTCTGGCCGAACATTATACAATCAGACGTAAACAATCCCTGGGTACCGAACCCAGTGTTTACTACATCGTTTAAGAGAGGCGACTATGCTTGAGATAGCTATTAAAGGAAGTAAAAAATATTGGTTGTGGATTGCCCTTTTGCTCGCTGTCATGGGTGCAGGCGCCATTGCCTACGCTGATCAGTTCCTGAACGGTCTGGTGATCACGGGCATGAGCCGGGACGTCTCCTGGGGATTTTACATTGCCAATTTCACCTTTCTTGTGGGTGTTGCCGCAGGTGGTGTTATGGTGGTTATCCCATATTACCTGCATGATTATGAACGGTTCCACAGAATCACGATCTTAGGTGAATTCCTGGCAGTTGCCTGCCTGGTCATGTGCCTGCTGTTCATCGTTGTGGACTTAGGCCAACCCATCCGTATGCTGAATGTGCTCTTGTACCCCACTCCCCACTCCATGCTCTTTTGGGACATGATTGTTCTCAACGGGTATCTGTTTTTAAACATTGTTGTGGGCTGGAAGGTGCTTGAAGCCGAAAGAAACCAGATAGAACCGGTGTGGTGGACCAAACCCCTTGTGTATCTCTCCATCCCCTTTGCCATCGGCATCCATACAGTAACTGCATATCTGTACTGCGGTCTGCCCGGTCGTGGTTACTGGTTGACGGCGATTCTGGCCCCCAGATTCCTTGCCTCTGCATTTGCTGCAGGTCCTGCGTTTCTGATCATCCTTTGTTACATTATCAAAAAATTCACTAAGTTTGATCCAGGCTGGGAAGCTATGCAGACCTTGTCAAAAATTGTCTGCTACGCCATCATTGCCAACCTGTTCTTCTTTGCTTGTGAAGTTTTCGTGGTTTACTACTCTGGCATCCCCGGTCATTTGTCCCATATGCAGTACCTGCTGTTCGGTCTGCACGGCCACAACATGATGGTACCCTGGATGTGGAGCGCCCTTATCCTTATGGGTTTAGGCGCCATATTCCTGTTGATTCCCAAACTGAGAAACAATCGCGCCCTGTTACCTGTCACCTGTGCCATGATATTTTTCGGTGCCTGGATCGACAAGGCGCTTGGCATGATCGCCGGTGGTTTTGTTCCTTCTCCGCTGCATCACGTTAATGAATATGCACCCACACTCCAGGAAGGGATTATTGCCATGGGTGTATACGGCGCAGGCTTTTTTGTACTGACCATCCTGTACAAACTTGCCACCACAGTTAAAGAAGAAGTTCGCGGGTAGTTTAAAAACGTTCATCTGCGATATTTAGCTGATATTATTAAAGGGGGCTTTTTCATAAAAGCCCCCTTTATATTTAGTGTTTGAACGAAAAGTCACCCATCTGCGGGTTGCAGCAAAATTTACAACCCTCACATACTTTAGTATGCTCCGATTACAAATTCTTCTGCGCCTTGCATCTGGGCAACTTTTCGTCCAAACACGGATCTTTGTTAAGGAATTACTTTTGAGTTTTTCTGTTATTCAAAATATTATTATCACACCGAATTCTCTCGTTGAAGACTTAAAAAACAAAATTCTTGCAGCCCTTTTTTCAAAAAATACAAATCAGCTCAAAACTCTAATTGGTTATGCCACGGACAAGGCAAAAAATCCCGAGATCGGAGAAACTGATGAAAAGTATTTACGCCAGACACTGACCGCCCTTATCCGGCACAAACATCTGCTTGATAAGGCAACTGGTTTAAAACAACAGACACAACATCTTAAAAATTTGCTTGCAGATAAAGTCCGCCAGGCTGATCCCGGCCACATGGCATATGAAACGTGGGAAAAAGGCCTGGACCTTGTCCCCTGGCAGCGTCCTTATATATTTAGTGAGGCCATTACCTTTCAGATGACTTCGGGCTGCTCCAATTTCTGCCGCCGCTGTAATGAGTGGGCTTTGCCAAAAGTCCGGCGTCATTTCAGCTTCGCTGCCGTGAATGCATTTATTGATACATTTATAGCACATGGGAACAAGGACTTAGCCCTTTACGGCGGATCAGACCCTTTGGATTGGTGTGATTTTCCCCATGACATCACCCATGTACTGAGCCGTCTCGGAAAAACCTGCCAATTCAGTCTGCTGACTAAAATACCAAGGGGGAAAGGCGACCTTGCAAAAGCCCTGATAAAGGCCGGTATCCCCATGTCTGTAAGCCTGACCGACCGCAACCGGGACAGGATACGGTATTTTGAAAAACAGATGGGACAAGTTTTCACCAAACAACATGCCACTGCCGATCTTCTGATTCCGGCCGGTCTGGATGAAGATTTTGCCACGGTCAAGCCCTCCATTACAGACGGCTACGGCACTGAAATTTCCCTGGACGGATGTTTTGCCATCATCCCGGCATTTACCAGTGCATTGCACCCCTTTGGCCATAAAAAAATCAGGCTCACGGCCAAAACCACGTTTATCCCCAGAAAAAAAATTGGCCGCCCTGCCCTTTTAGTGGATTATTTCAAACCCCTTGAAGTGGTCACTGAACAGGGTTTTTCCATTTTACCTGGGCTTTTGGATGTTCAGGTGGAAAACATTCTTTTTGATAATGGCCGGGATGAACTGACCCCCCCGGGCATGAGAAGCATCAGGGAATATTTTGATATTTTTTCAGACAAAGCACGGCTGAAAAGAAAAAGTCTGACGCCTTCGGTGGTCAAACGAATAAAAAACAGGTATCTGTCTGCCGCGCGTTTCCATGACCTTTCTTCCGACAAGCAGACAGCCATGAAAATCGAAATCCTTGACCATGTCCGGTTTACAAAAAAAGATATCGTTGCACGGGCAAGGACCTGCAGTATATCTTTTTTTCTTGCCGCCATATGTGCCTATATTCAGGATCAGCCTATAAAATGCCGGATTATCCGACATCTCACCCAGCAGGAGCATATGCAGCTTAGGGAACGGTTCCAAAACCTTGACCCAGCCCCCCCCATCGCAGAAAGACTTGAAAACCCGGACACAGACCCATGGCTTCTGTTCAGGTATTATGCGTTGACCCTGATTCATGATGGACCCACAAAGCAGGTAGAGGCATTTATCCAGGCCTGCCCCGCAGCATTTCATCCGGAAAAGGACCGGTTTATTCCGGCTGCTTTAGACCCAAAAATCACCCAAAAATCACCCAAAAATCACCCAAAAATCACCCAAATAATTTTATAAGTTGAAGACCTATCGAAGCCTTGAATCCAAAGTTAAAGCCTGCGTGGAATACCTATAAAAAAGTTCCTGAAACCATCGGCAGGCAGCCGAGGATCTACTCTACCCAAAATTTATGGACGCACATTTAACAATTTGGCAAAAACTATTTGACTCAAATTGAGCCCCCCTGATATACACAATATCTTGTGTGTATATCAGGGAGACAGTAATATTCGAGACGTTTAAAAACGTTTGATATTTCTTTAAACAAAAAAGCAAGTACCGATCCCCATATATAAATGATGAAGTCTGCATTTGCCTTTCATCGTGATAAGTGTTTCACTACATGAGAAAATATTTTAAACCAATTTATACAATCAACCAGGAATTTTGCTATGTCAGCTCAAGAAAATATCTGTCCCAAATGTAATTCACCTTATGCCTATCCCGATGGCATGTTGTGGATATGCCCTGAATGCTCCCATGAATGGACACCTGATCAGGCGTCTGATACACCCACGGAAGATGCACCACAATTCCGCGATGCCAATGGCAACCCTTTGCAGGATGGCGATACGGTTACCACCATCAAAGATCTTAAGGCCGGAAAAGACACAATGAAATTAGGCACCAAGGTTAAAAATATCAAACTTCTTGATGAGCCTGTAAATGGCCATGATATTTCCTGTAAGATCCCAGGGTTTGGCGCCATGTACCTTAAATGTTCCGTTGTTAAAAAGGCGTAACAAAAAAATCAATGTTGACGAACTCATTTCAACATATACCAGGTATTGGGGCGGTAACAGAAGAACAGTTATGGGCATCCGGATTATTAAACTGGCAACATATTAAATCTGAAAATACTTTGAAAATCTCACCCAAACGTTTTGAGACTATTGCTGCACACACGCGTGAATCTTTTAATCATCTTGAAAACAATAACCCCATCTATTTTGCAGATCTTTTACCCGCAAAGGAACACTAGCGCCTATTCAATGAATTCCGAAAGTCCACAGCATTCATCGATATAGAGACAACAGGTCTTAAGCTGTATGGTTTTGAGATTACAACAATTGCACTCTATGACGGGAAAAATATCAGATATTATATACAGGGGCAAAATCTTGAAGAATTCATAGAAGACATTCAAAATTACAATGTCATAGTTACGTACAACGGTAAAACGTTTGATGTGCCGTTTATCGAAGATCAATTCGGAATTCAACTGAATCAAGCCCACATAGATTTGAGGTATGTTCTAAAAAGTTTAGGATATTCCGGTGGTTTGAAACGCTGTGAAAAGGCTCTGGGATTAGACCGTGGTGATCTGGATGGGGTTGATGGTTATTTTGCTGTTTTCTTATGGTATGATTATCAGCAGAACAAAAATAAGAAGGCTTTAGAAACCCTTTTGGCCTATAATATTGAGGATGTCGTTAACCTGGAATCGTTGATGGTGATGGCATACAATATGAAAATAAAGGACACGCCTTTCAACGGGACCCATGAGTTGCCCCTGCCGAAGATGCCGGAAATACCATTTAAGCCGGATCTTCAAACAATAGACAGGATTAAAACCACTATGGCCGGGTTCATATAAAAATCAAAAATAAATTGACAATACAGACAAATAGTTATAGTATGCAGAGTTTTTTTAGGTACCCGATATATGATGTCAGATTGTAAGGAGATAAACCCATGTATGCAGTAATCAGAACCGGGGGCAAACAATACAAGGTCCACGAAGATCAGGTTTTGAAAGTTGAAAAACTTGAGGGTAGCGAAGGATCAAAAATCGAATTTAACGATATCCTTTTATACTCCGATGGTGAGACCGTAACCTTAGGTGCGCCCCAGATTGAGAGTGCAAGCGTCAAAGCGTTGATCGTGGAACAGGGCCGGAGCAAAAAACAGCTTGTATTTAAATACAAGCGACGCAAAGGCTACCGGAGAATGAGGGGCCATAGACAGCATTACACTGAAATCAGAATTGATTCCATTTCAGCTTAAGTGTTTGTCCTTATTTTTTATCCTCAAGGTATATTAAATTTGTAACGTGTTAGTAAAAGAGAGAGAGACATGTCACATAAAAAAGCAGCAGGCAGTTCAAAAAACGGTCGTGATTCAAACGCCCAACGGCGGGGCGTAAAAAAATTCGGCGGAGAGCAAGTCGTCGCCGGTAATATTATTATCAGGCAGTGTGGCACCAGAATTCATCCCGGCAACAATGTCGGTATGGGCAAAGACTTTACCCTTTTTGCCAAAATTGACGGTGTCGTGACCTTTGAACGAAAAGGTCGTGACAGAAAAAAAGTCAGTGTATATGACGCGTGAAATTTGTTGATGAGGCCATTGTTACGATCAGGTCCGGAAGCGGCGGTGCAGGGTGCGTCAGTTTCCGGCGTGAGCGTTTCATTGAAAAAGGTGGGCCTGACGGCGGAGACGGCGGCGATGGGGGGGATGTCATCCTTCGGGTGGATCCTTCCAAACGGACCCTGTATGAATATCGCCGCCAAAAACGCTTAAGTGCAAAAAACGGAGCCTCCGGCCTCGGGCGGCAGAAACATGGCAAAAACGGTAGCCATTGCATTCTGACACTTCCACCCGGTACCATTGTCTTTGATGCCCAAACTTCACAGGTTATTGCAGACCTTACCGATCCCGACAAAGAAATAGTTGTGGCCCAGGGCGGTATGGGCGGACGGGGCAATAAACGGTTTGCCTCATCCACCAACAGGGTACCCAGATTTGCCCAACCCGGAATCCCGGGCGTTGAGATGAAGCTTCGTTTGGAACTCAAACTCATGGCGGATGTAGGGCTTGTGGGCCTGCCCAACGCAGGCAAGTCCACCCTGATTTCGGCCATGTCCGCGGCCCGACCCAAAATCGCTGACTATCCCTTTACCACACTGAATCCCACCATTGGCATGGTGGAAGCGCCCTTTGGCGAACCCTTTGCCGTGGCTGACATTCCCGGATTGATAGAAGGTGCCCATGAAGGGGTGGGGCTTGGGATAAAATTTCTTAAACACATTGAACGTACCGGTATTCTGGTACATCTTATTGATTCCGGCGACATTGATCCGGAAAATCCGTTGGCACAGTTTCAGCTTATCAACAATGAACTGTCAATGCACAGCGATACCCTGGCAAACAAAACCCAAGTTGTAGTGCTCAATAAACTTGATCTCACGGGCACAAAAAACCGGGTTGAGGCCTTTAAAGACGCTTTGCCTGATCAAACTATTTTTACCATTTCCGCAGCTACGGGCGAAGGCGTTAAACCTTTGATCAAACACCTGGCTCAACTTCTTCAAGCATTAGCACCTGAAGACAAGTAATCGTGCAGGGCAACGTTTAACGGACACAGCCAAGATGAAGGCAGGACTTTTCGGCGGCACATTCAATCCGATCCACAACGGCCATTTAGGTGTTATCCAATATGTTAAGGCACAGTACGCCTTTGACACAATCATCCTTTACCCGTCTGCCCTGCCCCCCCACAAACCGAACCTGAACCTGGCCTCCGCCCGGGACCGACTTACCATGGTTAAAAGCGCCGTTAAAGATCTGAAAGGGTTTCGGGTGTCCGACATTGAACTGCAACGCACAGGTCCATCATTTACCATTGATACCATCTCCCAGTTCAAAACCATCTTTGGCAGCCACACCCGTTTTCATCTGCTGTTAGGTTCCGATGCTTTTTTTGACACACCCTCTTGGAAACAGGCCCATAAAATTTTTGGGGCACTGCCCGTGATCGTGATGCAACGCGGTGAAAGAACCGGCATGGGACCTTTTGCATCCTTTATTGACGAACACGTTTCAAAAGGCTACAAACTTAAAAACGATAATATTTTTATCCATGACCGGCTTTTTCCCATCCGCATCTGCACTGTTCCAAGGATTGATATTTCATCGACACAGATACGGAATCGAATCAAATCCGGCAAATCGATCTCAGGCCTTGTACCTGAAGATGTTGAGACTTTTATCAGAACAAAGGATTTATATAAATGATCGCCCTTGAAAAGGAATATATCCCCTATCTTGCCCCAATATTTGACCGGAAACCCAAAAGCGTAACCGCACTAATGGTTGGTAAACTCACCTCCTACACAGACATGGTGGTCATTGTAGAGGCTGGATCAAGCAGGCAGGTAACCTCCCTTTCCGAACATATTATAAAATCCCTTAAAGGCACAAAAAGAAAGGCAACCGGCGTAGAAGGCGTCAAGGAGGGCCAGTGGGCGCTTCTGGATTTCGGGCACCTGATCATCCATGTTTTCGAATCAGATGCCAAAGCGTTTTACGACCTTGAAGGACTGTGGAGCGATGCCGAACAGGTTGATCTGAGTGAATTTAATACCCAGACACCAACAGATATGGAGGATGACGATGGGTTCTGAACAACAGCCGGTCAATATTTTGATGATTCTTGACGGATGGGGCATCAGTCTATCGGAAACAGGCAATGCCGTAGCTGCGGCCAATACACCGTTTTTGGACACGCTTCTGGTCGACTTTCCAAGCACAACGCTTAAATGTTGCGGTGAGGCCGTGGGCCTTCCTGACGGCACTATGGGCAACTCCGAGGTGGGGCATATGAACATCGGGGCCGGTAGAATCGTGGCCCAGGATTTTGTCCGGATCAACACGGCCATCCGGGATAATAATTTTTCCTCTACCCCGGCGCTCGTTTCAATCATGGACAAGGTCAAACAGGCCGGCAAAAGCCTTCATCTTTTGGGATTGCTTTCCGATGGCGGAGTCCACTCCCACATCAATCACCTGTTTGCTTTAATAAAAATGGCAAAGGATAAGGGCATTACAAAGCTTTATATCCACCCCATCATGGACGGCCGGGACACCTCTCCCACATCAGGTATTGATTTTCTAAAACAGCTTGACGAAAAAATCCATGACCTTGGCACAGGAAAGGTGGCCACCATGACAGGGCGCTTCTGGGCCATGGACAGGGACACGCGCTGGGAACGGGTACAAAAAGCCTTTGAACTTTATACCCAAGGCAAAGGTGTTGATGCTTCGGATCAGACTCCTGCCCAGGCCATCCAGGCCGCCTATGACAGGAAAGAAACCGATGAATTCATCAAACCGGTATACTTTTGTCCGGGTAATGAAGGAAATGTTGAAGAAGGGGACGGTGTCATTTTTTTTAACTTCCGGGCAGACCGGGCAAAAGAGATCACCCGGGCGTTCACGGAAAAAAACTTTAACGGATTTCAGCGCACGGCAAATCCTGCACCTATTAATTTTGTATGCATGACCCAGTATGACGAGCACTTTGACCTGCCGGTAGCCTTTGGCCCTCAACACCTGGACAAAATTTTCGGGCAGATCCTAAGCGAAAATGAAATCCCCCAACTTCGCATTGCAGAGACTGAAAAGTACGCCCATGTCACCTATTTTTTCAACGGTGGTGATGAGGCAATTTTTGACGGAGAAGAGCGCATACTCATCCCCTCTCCCCGGGATGTGGACACCTATGACCAGAAGCCTGAAATGAGTGCAGACAAAGTGGCGGACAAAGCTTGCGAGCAGATCAGTTCAGGCAAATTTCAATTTGTGGTGCTTAACTTTGCCAACATGGACATGGTGGGTCATACTGGTATATTTGATGCGGCGGTAAAGGCATGCGAAACCGTGGACAGGTGTGTAAAAAAAGTGGTGGAAGCCATCTGGGAAACTGGCGGCACTGCTTTTATCACGGCAGACCACGGCAACTCTGAACAGATGCTGGCCCAAGACGGGTCACCCTATACTGCCCATACCTTAAATCCGGTGAGGTTTATTGTTGCCGCCAAACGAGCTCCAACCATTACGCTGATGGACGGCAAACTTGGAGATATTGCGCCTACCATACTCCAAGTTCTTGGAATAGAGCAGCCTTTAGAAATGACAGGTCAATGTCTGATCCAGGGTAAATAGTGCCCAACCGGAAACTGTCAATTTTGCCGCCCGCCTTGCACTCGACAAAATGTATAGATTTTCGTTTAGACATAAAATTAAATAATATTAATAATGATTTTTCAATTTAACAGTTTATAAATTATGATACTTGATCAAGTTACCGACTATATTACCGGCAAAGAGATAGACAATGTCGGCGCTGAGGCCAGCCGCCAGATTTTTGAAAAATTCCTGGTGGAAACCAAAGGATATGCCAAATCAGATATTCTTGTGGACGTCCCGTTAACCGTGCAGTTCAAGGGCGAAGACTATCCATCCGTGATTGATCTCATTGTAAGCGTGGAAGACCGCCCCTTTATGGCCATCACCTGTGTGGCAGGGTCCATTGGATCCTATGAAAGGGAAATCCTGGCCGGAGCCAGGCTGCTCTATGACCACATCGTTCCCTTTGCCGTATCTACTGATGCCAGAGATGCTATTATCAAAGATGCCTGCACAGGAAAAACCATCGGACAGGGACTTGATGCCATTCCAAATCATACCCAGGCCCAGGCGCTGCTAAAGGGAATTGAAGCCACGCCCCTTGATCCTGAGAAAAAAAGCGGTGAAATGATTATCTACAGATCTTTCAACCTGGAAAAAATCAACAAATAACGACAAATCGTCGATTTCAATCAAGCAGGGTCTGAATTTCCGGAATGGTGAAAATTAGACCCTCCAGGTTAACTGCATCATCACACACAAACGCGGGCATCATTTTTTTGTGTGCATCAATTCTCCTGTTTTAATCTGCGATCCTTAGAATTTTAAGTCGCCTTCAAGACGCGTTACTGTAATCATATTGTTCCTGATGCTCAGTGACGCAACGCGGAAGACGGCTTAGAAGGAAAGTCATATGGATGGTTTTGTTTTGATTGCGAGCCTTATGCTTTTGGCACATCCTTGCCACAATGTTTGCATACAGTGGCCCGCTTTTTAATAATCTCGGCACAGAAGGGACATTCCCTGGTAAAATGGCGTTCATGGAGCTGCTCAATGGATTTTTTAACCCCTTCCTGTAATACCGGGGTCGGGAACTTATGATTGATCAGATGCTCCACAGCCGTGGCATCACCTAACTCTCCCACCATTTCTACCGCTTTCAGCCTCGCCTTGGCGGGAATATTGGGGTCCAGGCAAATTTTTAAAATTTCATCCCAGTCTTTGGAAATATAATAATCAGTAAGAATGGAAAAGGTCTTTTTCAGCAACTCTTTTTTACCTTGTTCCGCCACAAGGGCTGCATCATCCAGAACAGAGCCGGTGCCGCCGAAGGGACTGAACACGGGCATGTATTCAAAATGGTCGGCGCCCGGTTCGCAAAAGCACCGGTAGGAGGCGGTGGTCTCCATGGATTTTTCCATATGCTCCCATCCCTTCTTATAAGAAGGACAGTCATCGTTAAAACAGACAAACAGATAGGGGGTCTGCCAGCCCAGGCCGTCGGAAAAATTGATGGCCGGAATCTCCCACAGGGTCATGGGTTTATCGCAATGGGGACAATGAGGCTTGTCCATTTCTATATATTTTTCAAGCAGTTCTTCTCTGGTTTCAAATGCCATTGTTTTCTCCTTATTATAGTGGTTCCGGATCACAAACCGGCAATAACTAGCATAATAAGCACAGAGGGATGGTTGTCAAACCATCCCTCTGTTGTGTTTTAAATACTCAGCGTCTAAAAGGGAACCCGTGTTAGGACAAAAAAGGCCCAGATGCAAGCGGGTTGACTTTTTATTCAATAATTACTCTATGGTTGCCAGCACATCATCCTTGGCCACGGAATCACCTGACTTGAAATTGATGGCGGTGATCGTTCCGTCGGCTGTTGCCCGAAGTATATTTTCCATCTTCATGGCCTCGATCACCACAACGGTATCGCCTGCATTCACCGTATCCCCCACATTTTTCTCGTACTTGACAATCATGCCGGGCATGGGCGCCAAGACAGGCGTCCCGGAACCTGCAGCCGCCGCAGGCTTGGGTTTAGATTTTGGTCCAGGTGCGACCGGTTTTGATGGTGCAGGGTTCGGAACCGATGCCGCCGGGACTGCAGGGGGTGGTGGTGCCATAGGGGCGGCTGCAGGCGCAGCAGCCGCAAGCGAAGCATAAGAGATCACAGGGGAACCGCCCATTTCATCGACCCCCACCTCAAAACATTCACCGTCCACAAATACATTAAAGGTTCTTGCAAATTCGCTTTTTTCAGGAAGATCCACAGCCGGTTCGATGAGTTTACCGGCCTTGGCCTTTTTAATCATATCTTCCTGTTTTTTAACATCTTCCAGGGTAATGGGTTTGACCGTGTCAGGCACCTGTTCCTTGCCGTATTTCTGCAGCAGGTATTTTTTGCCGGTGACGGGGAACAGGGCACAGAGAATAAGATCCTCCTCATCCACAGCTAGGTCACCGATCTCTTTTTTGGCTTTTTCAAGTTCCGGTGTCAAAACCTCAGCCGGACGGCAGGTAATAGGTTCTTCACCTCTTTCATAGCCCTTAAGCGCTTTTTTCTGCAATTTGGCATCAATGGGAGCCGCCGTTTTGCCGTACAGGCCGTAACACAAATCCTTGACCTGGGCTGTAATCATTTTATAGCGCTCTTCCTTGGTATCAAAAAGTACATTGTTCACCGTCTGGGTACCCACAATCCGGCTGGTGGGTGTCACAAGCGGAATCTGGCCCAGTTCTTTTCTAACCCTGGGCAGTTCTTTGTACACCTCATCAATTTTATCCAGGGCATCCATTTCCCGAAGCTGTTTAATCAGGTTGGCACGCATGAAGTCCGGCGTCTGGTTCAGAAGCACATCAATATCAATTAAGGAGACCCTGGTGTCATCCAGCAGGTGTTTATACTTGGGTATCACCTCTTTCTCCAGGGTCTCATTGATCCGGGTAAGGGCCTTAATATCAAATCCCGTATCCCGGTTGGTTCCCATGAGACTCATCACAAAGGGTTCAAGCGCGGCATGGGATGTTCTGTATGCATAGGGCGTCATGCAGGTATCAATGATGTCAACCCCTGCTTCTACAGCCTTAAGATGGGTCATGGGGGACATGCCCGAAGTAAAATGGGAATGCAGGTGAATCGGAGGGGTGACCTCTGCCTTCAACGCTTTTACCAGCTCAAAGGCGTCATAGGGAGCCATAAGCCCTGCCACATCCTTGATGCAGATGGAATCGGCACCCATATCCTCAAGGGCTTTGGCCTTTTTTACATAATAGTCCAGGTTATACACCCCTTTGCCCAGGCGGGGCTCTGTCAGGGTATAACAGATGCAGCCCTGGAAATGCGCACCAGATTCTTTCATGACGGGTACCACGGTTTCAAAATTTCTGTAATCATTGAGCGCATCAAAGGTTCTGAAAATATCCAGCCCGTTTTCCACGGTTTTTTTAACAAAAAGTTCGGCCAGATCATCAGCATAGTTACGGTACCCCACAAGTTTCTGGCCGCGCAGCAGCATGGAAATTGGGGTTTTCTTGAAATACCGTTTCAGGGTGCGAAGCCGCTGCCATGGATCTTCATTAAGGTACCGGTGCATGATGTGAAAAGAGTCCCCGCCCCAGACTTCCACAGCCCAGAACCCGATTTCATCCATCTGCTCGGCCACAGGGATCATATCCTCGGTACGGCCCCGGGTGGCAAACAATGACTGCTGGCCGTCCCGCAGGGAAAGATCCTGAATCTTCAGGGGATTTTTTGCCTTAGGTCGCGCTTGGGAATAATCCATCTCAACCATTTTAACTTCATTGTGATCGGTCATAATATCCCTACATATAATATCTTTTATTTTATCATTTAAGCATTCTTTGCCGTATCATTGCATTGGCATTCATAATCGCCTGCCGTCCGGAAAGGCCCCAAAGGTTCATCTGCCCAACCGGGGCAGAAGCTAAAGATTTAGCAGCAGCATCGGCAGCCTGGTTCTGCATTGCAACAACGGCGGCCTCCTCTTCTGTTCTAATGTACATTTGAACAGCAGCCATGGCAGCAGCCAATCTTTTATTTTTCATGAAAAAGGTCTCCTTGGCTTTTTAAACGATCTTTTTATATGAAAGTTCCAATAAGTCACTGAATTACTTTCATGCTTTGTTGTGGGTTGATCCTGGTGTTGATAAGCCAGGTCAGCCCATGGTAGTTAAACCGGTATATTTCCGTGTTTCTTGGCCGGTCGATATTCCCGTTTGTCAGCCACTGCCTCAAGGGCATCAATGAGCCTTAGCCGGGTTTCACTCGGCACGATCACCGCATCCACGTACCCCCTTGCTGCGGCACAATAGGGATTGGAAAACTGTGTATTGTATTCGTCTATTTTCTGCTTGCGTGTGGCTGCCGGGTCTTCGGCATTTTTAATCTCCCTTGCATGAATGACGTTTGCCGCCCCTTCAGCCCCCATGACTGCAACTTCGGCCGTAGGCCAGGCAAAGGCCATGTCCGCACCAAGATGTCTGGAACACATGGCTATATAGGATCCACCGTAGTCCTTTCTTGTGATCAGCAAAAGCTTGGGCACAGTGGCCTCGGAGTAGCACCACAACAGTTTTGCCCCGTGCCGAATGACCCCGCCCCACTCCTGGTGGGAACCAGGTAGGTAACCTGGCACATCGGCAATGGTAAGCAAAGGGATGTTAAAGGCGTCACAAAACCGGATAAACCGAGTGGCCTTGTCAGATGCATCAATGTCCAGGCAACCAGCCATAATCATGGGCTGATTGGCAATGATGCCAATAGGACGGCCGTTGAGCCGGGCAAAACAGATCACAATGTTTTGGGCAAAATATTGGTGGGGTTCGAAAAAATAGCCGTCATCGACGATGGCGGCAATAATCTGTTTGATATCATAGGCCTGGTTGGATCTGTCCGGAATAATGGTGTCAAGGACTGGAGCCATGCGATGCGGGGAATCGTCCGTGGGTTTGACCGGTGGGTCTTCCATGTTGTTGGACGGCAGAAAGGATAAAAGCTGCTTAATTTGTTCAATGCAGTCTGTATCAGACTCACAGGCGAACTGGGCCACCCCGGATTTTTCGTTATGGGTCATGGCACCGCCAAGAGCCTCAGAGGAAATTACCTCGCCGGTGACTGCCTTAATAACATTGGGACCGGTGATGAACATATACGAGGATTCTTTGACCATAAAAATAAAATCGGTCATGGCCGGAGAATAAACCGCCCCGCCTGCAGTGGGGCCCATGATGGCCGAGATCTGCGGGATCACACCCGAAGCCGCGGAATTACGAAAAAAAATTTCGCCGTAACCGGACAAGGCGTCAATGCCCTCTTGAATCCTTGCACCACCTGAATCGTTCATCCCTATAACAGGGGCACCGGCTTTTATGCCCAGATCCATGACCTTGCAGATTTTTTGAGCCTGCATTTCTCCTAAAGATCCAGCCGCGGCCGTAAAATCCTGGGCATAAGCAAAGATCAGACGACCATCCACCTTTCCGTGACCGGTTATGACACCATCTGCGGGAATTTCCTTGTTTTCCATACCAAAATTAGTGCACCGGTGGGTCACGAACATGTCCAGTTCCCTGAAGGTACCGGCGTCAAACAGTAGGGCGAGACGCTGCCTGGCGTTAAGAACGCCCTTTTCACGACGTTTAGTCAGGGCTTTTTCACCGCCCATGGCCTTAATCTTTTTCTCTTTTAGCCTAAATTCCTGAATTTTGTCGGAAGTGACTCCCATAATTCACATTTCTTCTTAAAATTATATAGTTATAGAATGGATTTATTTATCTAACTGTTTTCAAACTAAAATAGCCTATGCTACCGGAACTAAAACATCACTGTGTCAGGGTAAAACGCCATGCGCAGAACCAAGTTTCAGGATGGGGATCCGGTGGGCACCCGATACATTCGGTTTTAATTCTGTCATCAACGCCTTCGGCAAAACAAGCGTACTCAACAAGACCGCCCGACTTGCAGGGATAATCATCCAGTCCCTTGCGGATCCTTGCCCGCTGGACCCTGCATTCATTCATCTGGAAAACAAAACTGTCCTCAGTTTCTTCCACAATGCTCTGCTCGTTAATGAATGCGTACATCCTAAAATTTAACGCTTTTTTCAAACCCTCAAGTCCCGGATGTTTGCCCAGGCTCAGAATATTTTTTATACGGTGGGCTTCAAAGGGGGAAAACCGGGCCCAACAGGAGTCATTGCACCGCTTGGCATCGTTCATACCGTGCTCAAATTCCACGGCCTGGAACCAGACCCCATCATTGGCCAGCCAGGATTTTCCCACGGCTGCCATCAGTTTTTCGGTTGTGGCGTCATCCAATGACATCAATGCTTTGGGCATACCCTGCTCCAATTCAAACTCCAGGGTGCGCGACAGATGTTTCATGAGAATGGCAATTGAAGATTGTGTGGCCGTATCCAGAGCGGTAAGTGCCTTTTCCATGCCCATCTGATGCTGAACCTCATTGAACCAGAGGCCGTAATGTACAACAATACGGGTAAACATGTCGATCAGCTGTTTTTTCTGCATATCAGGGGTAAGGTCCTGGGCTTGGAACGGAGTGGAATCTTGCATGAATCGTCCTCCTTGTTATACGTTTGCACACAAATTACTCAAAGTCGTTCCCGGTGTCAAGATGCTTTGTTTCCAAAGCAGGGTAATCGCATGTAATTTTTTTTAATGCATATTCTTGCTTTCTTTACCACGAAGAACACGAAGTTCAGGAAGATTTCAGGGACTTAAACTTTGTTTCCACCATGACTTTCATGGTCAATGAAAGGATATTGTTTATATGTGATTTACATTATTTTTACATAATATTTGAGCACCAATTACTCAATAAGCCTACGAAAAACATCCAGCTCTTTTTTTGAATAGTGAAAAAACCGGTCATGGACATTATCGGCAAAAGTTTCAAATTTCTCATACCCTGCCCTATCCAGGGAAGCCGAATAAAGATTGACCACCAGATCATGGGCAATATAATCTTCACTGACCTCAATGAAGCCTTCATCCCGGGTCCAGGTAGCCTTTGAGTCTGCCCCCCGGGACACAACACCGGACACGGCATGGCAGCGATCCACGATCACGGATAAAAACCGCTCTTTTTTTTCCGCCATGTACCGTTGAAGCCTGCGGTGGGGCACAAGGTCGTCATAAACATTATCTGAACCGAAATAGATGCCGCGAAGCATCACGCCCCGGTCAAGGGCGGCATCCAGTTCCCCGGTCAAAGCGCAAAGTTCTTCATCCCAGATGGATACGGCAATGCGCTCTTGTGCCCCCTTGATCAGGACAGCCAGAAAGGACAGGATGTTGTCCCGCCCCTGAATCACGACCAGCCGGTTGTCCTGTTTAGGTTCCCGGTACAGCCGGCCTGCATACTCGGTCAAATCCTGAAAAATCTCCTGAAACCGGGATCGAAGCTTTCTGATAAAAATCTCCGGGTCCATGGGTGTATATGCCTTTGTTTTTCCGTCATCTTGTTCAAACACCATCTGCTTGCCAATCAGACTTTTAAGCACCTCATAAATCCGGGACCGGGGAATACCAGAGGCCTTGCTCAGGGCATATCCATTCAGGGGATACTCTTCCAGAAGCGCCAGATATGCCTTGCATTCATAGACAGAAAACCCTAAAGCTTTCATATGTTCGGTGATCTGTGCAGCCTTATCCATAATATAAATCCGCCAATGATAGTGACTTAGGACTGCAGATTAAACAAATATCCGTGTTTGGACACAAAGGTATCCATATGTAAATTTTTATGCAACGCCGCAGGTGGGTGATTTTTTGTTCAAACACTGCTTAACACCAGCCAGGCAACTGCCACGGCCCCAAGCACGGGAACGATGATGCCCCCTTTGAAAAGGCCGTAGACCAGGGTAAAGCCCATGCCTGCCACACCGGCCCAGGGCAGATCCGGTGTGGCAGTGAAAGCGCCCGGGATAATCAGGGCACCGATGGCAGCCACAGGGATACACTTTAAAAAGGCATCCAGGCGGCCGGGTATTCGGGCATTGCTGAAAAAAAGGAACGGAGCCAGTCGCGGAAGATAGGTAACAGCGGCCATGCCGAAAATCAGAGGGATCAGACTTCTATCCATGGGTATTGTCTTTCTTTATAAAATCAGGGTTCAAAAAGGCGCCTGCAGACGCAACCAACAGAATGCAAACGATAATACTCCACCCTTTTGGCAAAACATCCACCGTAACCAGAAACCAATTGAACAGTCCTGAAGCAAGCGCCAGAACCAAAGAACGCAAAGAGGTTTTCAGTTCCGGCATAAGAATGGCTAAAAGAAGGGCATACAGGGCTACGCCCATACTCTGGGTGAGAATGGCAGGCATAAATCTTCCCAGCACAAATCCCGCCAGAGTCCCGGACACCCACCCGGTATAAGCGGTTAATTCCAGAAGCATGACAAACTGTCTGGTCAAAATTTTCCGGGTAAAGGACATCACGGAAAAGGTTTCATCGGTCACGCCAAACGCCATGGGCAGATAATATTTTACCGCTTTTTCACAAATCCGGGTGGACAGATAGGCGCTCATGAGAAAGTGCCGGAAATTCACCAGCAAAGTGGTCAGGATAATACCCACCGGCCCCATGCCCGTGGCCAGCAGATTTAGGGCGATGAATTGGCTGGCACCGGCAAAGACCACAATGGAAAACAACATGGCTTCCCCAAATGTGGTTCCTGTGGTTCTGGCCAGAACCCCAAAGGCCACAGCGGCCGGAAAATATCCGATAAATATGGGAATACCGGCTTTCAGGGCGTCCCGGGTGTCTGAGTGCTGCATCGATATTCTCTCCAAATCAAATTTAGGACCGCAGATTAAATAAGTTGGGCAGAAATAACGCCGAATTTTGGTTCATCTACAAGGCGCATTAAAGGTTGAATAGCAGGCCTATTGGGCCTTTGATGCAACGAAGTAGATGGGCCAAAAGGCAAGCTATTTCGTTCAAGTTATTTAATCTGAGGTCCTTAGTGACTATTACAGTAACCACTATCTGGTCGTCAAGACAAAAAATTTTTAGTTTTAAATTTCAATTGTGTTAGAGCCATGAGAATAAAAATAATGATCATTTGACCATTATTTTTCTTGACAGCACAACAGGGCGACCTATATTATGATCAAATGATCAAAACAATTAACGGAAGCGTCCGTGGAAGATACGGACGGCACCGTAACAGACAGGGTCAGCAGCCCTGATAATATAAAAAAGAAAGGAGAAAATATCATGCCTGGATTTAATCAGACAGGACCACAAGGATTAGGACCCATGACTGGAAGAGGACAAGGGGTTTGCGGAAACCGCAACATGACCGGTGCCGGATACGGAACTGGCTATGGCGCAGGTTATGGCGGACGGGGATGCGGCCGAGGATTTGGTGGTGGCAGAGGTATGGGTCGCGGCATGGGCCGCGGGTTTGGCCTCGCTGCTGCGCCTGGGGCGGTAAATGAAACCACACTTCAGGACAGGGCCAGAATGCTGGAAGAAGAGCTCAACGCCATTAAGGCACAGTTAAATACCATGCCTGAAGACAAATAATCTTTTGATACAGACCCGGGCGAAAGGGAAATTCCTTTTCACCCGGGTTATCTATTAGATTTGAACTCTAACCCTGCAAGTGAGGTTAGGCCCATGATCGGAATAAAACCTTTCATATGGAAAGTTTTATTTTGAGCTTGGGCCTTACATCCTGGCATACCGGTTCCGGCCTGCCTTTTTGGCAAGATACATGGCTGTATCTGCAGCATTAATCAAACTGTCAATATCCTCACCATTTGTGGGATAGATGCTGATACCTATACTGGCCCCAACAGACTGATTTGTTGTTTCCCCTTGGCTGTCAATCTGAATGGTCTGGCCGATCACATCTATAAGTTTCTGGGCCACAGCATTAACTGTCTCATCGTCTTTGACATCGGCAAGCAGAGCGACAAACTCATCCCCTCCCATTCTAGCCACAGTATCGCCCCTGCGCAAGGCAGTTGTCAGGCGCAGGGCAGTTTGTTTTAAAACAATATCGCCGGCCTCATGGCCGAACCCGTCATTAATCTGTTTGAACTTATCCAAATCTATAAAAAGAACAGCGATCTTTTGTTTACTTCTTTCCGCCTGAGCAAGAAGTTGCGCAAGCCTGTCGTAAAGAAGCTTACGGTTAGGTAAATCGGTTAACGTATCACGGGTGGCCAGATTTTTAAGTTCCAGTTCAGCCTGTTTGCGTTTAAAAGCCGCATCTGCCGCTAACCAGCAGCCGACCCCGATTAAACCCAACAGCATGAAATTAGTCGTTATAAAAAGTCGCAGATCAGGATAGATGTGCGCGTTCAGCGCGCGGGCAGGGACATGGGAAACAATTTTCCACACGTAACCCCTTGCGGAAAGATGTGACGCGCTTTTTGAAAAGGCCTCGGGGGAACCGGTACTGGATCGAAGCCCTTCAAACAACGGATGAATGCTCACAAAACTAAACAAGCCGTCATGGGTAGCAAACTGGCCGCTATCCTGGACGGATATCTTTTGCCACGCCAGAGGATAATCTTTAGCAAAATTGGCATTTTTCTTTTCAGGGAACATAAACCCAAATTCTTCTGCCGGGTTAATGCTGCGCAAATAAAATCCATCCTTATTCAGCAGCAAAACATTCCCTGTAACATTTTTATTTAATTTGTCCAAATCTTCAAGAATATGCCCACCTAAAAAGTTGATAATGACCATACCGGATTTTCCACCATCCTTGTTAAAAACCGGGATTGCAAAACGAATCATTGGTTTTTTCGGCTCTTCTACCTTGCCGTGTTCAACATTAAGATCAAATGGAGAAATAAAAAGTTCTCCCCTGGCCAAACTCATTGTATCCCGGAAATAATACCTTTGGGATTTATTCTGTAACCGATCACGGGGTAAGGCAACTGGATTGCCGGAATTCCAATCCACCCTGACCATCTCCATGCCGTTGTGGCCAATAAATCTTAATTGATCATATTTTTTCTTATTACGGGCAAACACGAGAAATGCCTCCTCCACCCGATACAAGTCAAGGTCTGTGCTGTCAACAAACAAATCCTGGAGAAAATAGTCCTCAGCAAGAAGTGTCAAATCAGAGACAATGGCCTGGATATCATGGCGGATTATCTCCTCTTGTTGTTCAATATTGATGATCTCATGGGCTTTGAAAGTGTTGATTCTTGCCTGGTTGGCAGTTAAATAAAAGGCGATGGATATACCGAGGAAAAGAATGATAGAAACAAGATAGAGCCGTAAAAAATAAAAACCGAAATATCCCAATTTGAGCCGCATTGTTTACTCCTGCCTGATCTAAAGTGCGAAATGGCCTGTTCTGATTCCGATACATGTCACTTTATCATATACAGTCTGGGAAAAAATAGGAAAAATAAAAAAATCAGCCGTCGGTCGGCAAGTCCGACGGCTGATTTTTTCAAGGATAATAAGGAGGTTATTCAGCCATTTTTTTTATTCAAAAAACGACGTTAAGAACAACCTATCATAATTTTATTATTTGTCAATAAAAAAGTTTTTCAAACATAACTTTATCTTATTTTAGCTAAAATCCGGGATGCCCATTTGGTATCACCCAGACGACCTGAAACGCTGGTGCTTAACTGGGACAATGTATCATTGCTCAAGGCGTTAAGCTCTGCCTCTTCATACACGGCAGCCGCATTTTCAGCATCTTGGGCATCGACCAGAAAGGCTTCAGCCAAAAAGATCTGGTCGCTGAATTCGGTCAGTTTTTGGCGACCCAGGACCAACAGTTCTGAAAGAATGGTCTTGTCCGAAGTCTGCTGTTTAACCAACGCCACCAGAGCGGCATAGTCCTGTTTACTACGGCAAAGGCCTTCAGCGGATTTATACAGAGCTAAAGCTGCGTCCTTGTCTCCAAGCAGGTTCAGGGTAGCACCGCCTGCAAAGGTAAAGTCGTAAACGGTCTTGGCTTTGCCGGCTACGCCACTGACAAGTTTTTGTGCCCACTCTTTATCATTGAACTTCTGAATGGCCACAGCGGCAAGTTTCATGAGATCGCCGTTGCCCGTAGCCTTTTTCTCCAGGCCTTTATAGATCTCTTTGACCCAGGCACTGTCCCCAAGGGTATCCTGGATGGCATTGGTCAGGGTGTTGTAATCACCAAAGCTTTTGCATTTGTCCAGAAGTGCCGTATAGATCTCTTTAATCCATTCCGCATCATTGAGATCTGCATGGATGGCAGCAGCAAGCTTAATAAAATCGCTGAAATGAATGGTAAGGTTTTCGGACTTTTTATACAGTTTGGCTGCATAAAATTTATCACCGGTTTCTTTAAACACTTTAACGGCCAGAGTGCGCATGGGTGCACAATTGGTGATTTCATTTTCCCGAAGGGCAAAATTATCGTACATTTTGCCGAACTCTTCACGCTTGGCTTTCTGGAAAGCAATGGCGTCGGTCCATGCTTTGTCGTCCTTGGCCACATCAAGAATGGCATCAGCGGTTTTAATGAAATCCGCATTATTTTTCACGGCAGCCTGGGCCTGTTTCAATACGGGCAGGGCAGCAGCGGTATCCCCCAGGTCATTGGCCATGGCCAGGGCCAGGGAAACCAGTTGTGCGCAGTCCGGATTGGTGGCAGCCGCTTTCTGGTATACGCCTGAGGCAAATGCCTTGTCACCGGTATTTTCGAAACTTGCTTTGGCCAATTTCAGGTATTCATCAAACTTTGTATACTTATCTTCGGCTTTTTTATAAATTGACAGCGTAAAATCATTGTCATCCAGCTGTTCTTTAACGATCACGGCAAACTTGAGCAGCTCATCCCCTTTTTCCAGGGACCCAACGGCTTTTTCATAAATGGCCCGGGCAAAATCTTTATCTCCCAGATCTTTTATGGCGCCTGCGGCAAGGGCGCTGAATCCGTCAGCTGTGGTGGCGGCAGCCATGCCTTTTTCATAAATTTCTGTGGCTTTATCCTTGTCCTTGGTGGTATCCAGAATAGATTTGGCAAAGGAGACAAAATCCTCGGGTTTGGTACACTTTTCAAAGGCTTTGTCCATAACCTGTTTGGCCATTTCTGGATCGGTTTTAGTAAGCTCATTGCTCAAAGTAAGGAAATCGGTGAGCTTGGTGCATTTGCCCATGGCAGCCTCATTCATCTCCTTGGCCATATCATCCAGGCCAAGCTTGCCTGCAGCAGTACCAAGGCCTATGAAATCTGCAGCGCTCATGCACAGCATTTTGGCGTTGGAAAGAAAGTTGCCCACCACGTCATCATCACCGATAAACTCTTTGGCTGCCTCGGCATAAACCACAGCCTCATCATAGGTCTGGGCCCATTCAGCACCCTCTTCCATCAGCTCAACCGCCCAGTCCTTGTCATCCAGACCTTCTACGATCTCCTTGGCCACACCAATGTACTCTTCCGGCGCATCACAGCTTTCCGCTTTTTCTTCCAGTTCTTCTTTGAGTCCCATAATCTCTCCTTATTTGGTTTTGTTTAATGATTTACGGGTGATATTCGTTAATTAATTATTTTCAACGGGAAACGCACGTCAGCACGCAATCATTCCATGGGGTAACCAGCAATATATAAACTTCCACGACTCTAATAACATACTGATATAAAAACAGACAATGGGGATTTTGAATAAAGTTAAATTTTTTAAGAATCGAAGATAGAATAAATTGGACAAAATTGCGCCGACCAGTATTTAAAATCGGGGGCTCATATACACGACAAATCAAAGGTTTAATATCATATTTCAGGCCTTTAATGCAACGTAGCAGATGCGCTAAAGGGCAAATAACTTCGTTCAATTTATAAATTTGGCCACAGGCATACATGCAGTATTTCGAGGACCAAATTTATTTTCCAACGTATAAATTGGGGAAATTAGTATTCTGTAACAGCCTGTCGACAGGCCTTATGATTATCACTATTTCAGATGTTAATACATATAGCATTCGCCAGGACAGCTTCTTGACCCCTTTAATGCTTAGATAAAACTAACTTGTTTATTGACAAACAATATATTGACTTGTATCTTCGCTTTCAAAAAGAAAATTCGCCATAATACATATCCGCTTTTATTTTTACAAACAGCTAAAAATTAAAAAATGAATCCATTACCCGAAATACAAACTGGATACCGCACATGTCATGGATATCCGGAAATATTCGGGAGCGAAGGCCCTTTTGACAATCTGTTGAATGTGCTTAAGGGTGAAAAAATAGAATTTAACAGCAAGTAATGAGCAGATAAAAAATCTGCCCTGCAAATGAAACAGGGCGCAAAGGCAGGGGCCGAAGAAACCGCCCAGATTTCCGGATGTCTCAACGAGCAGGCCATCCGGCTTGAACAATCCATGGATATGTTTCAATTGAAAAATAAAACCCATCGCATATAAGCTTTTATGGACCCTGACAATTCTTACATCCTGTGCCCAAACAGACCGTTTATTAAACAGTTCTCGCTGATTTTTTTCATTATAATAATTATTGCATTAGGCCTTTCTTTTGTCACATACGGTACAGCCCATGCCAACCCCTTTACCCGGAAAAACACAAATCCTGTGCCCCAGCGCCAGGATGATTCTTTGCAACCGGCACCCAAAATTTCCAAATCCCCAACGCCGGGCTCAGCTGTCCCAGACTCAAATATTATGGAACGAATCATTTTTTTCCAGATGAAAATCAAGGAAAAAATGACAGTCCTTATCAGGCAGGCAAAAAAAACCGGAGAAACCGGGCCGCTTTTATGGGTTCTGGCAGCGGCCTTTGCATACGGGATGGTGCACTCTGCCGGTCCCGGCCACGGCAAGGCCCTTGCCTTATCTTATATTGTCTCGATTAAGCCAACGCTTCCCCGGGCCCTTGCCTTTGGCAACATCCTGGCCATCAGCCATGGGATGTCCGGAGCAGCGCTGGTTTTTTGCGTCAAATTTCTTCTGCAGGCATCCATTTCAGGCACCCTTGCGTCGGTCACCCGGACCACCCAGATTGCAAGTTATTCACTGATTATTATTCTGGGACTATTTCTTTTTTTGCGTAAACTGCCGGTGTGGAAAAAATTTAAACCGGTTAAAGATACGTCTGTTGAAGACACCGGGGCAACCGTGGATGCCAAGTCCATTTTACCAGCTGTTTTCATTGGCATGATTCCCTGCCCCGGCGTTGTGTTAGTTGTTCTGTTCTGTCTGTCATTAGGGTTGCCCGGCTTAGGCATTATGCTGGCCTGTGCCATCACCCTTGGCATGGCATCAACGCTCTCCTTGGTCGTGCTGACGGCCATGGCCGGGAAAGTCGCTCTTCTTGCTCCCCTGCCCCGGCGTTTCTCTTTTTCAAAAAATGCAGGAGATATACTTGAAGCACTGGCAGGTTTAATCCTTTGCGCAATCTCTTTTATGCTTCTTCTCACAGTTTTAAATCCTTAAAAATATACCGGTCAGGTCCATTACTTGCCGATATAGGGATGATCCCTATTAAAAATTTGCCTGAAATGGTTTTGTATGTTGAGCGGCAGTGGTCTTGTTTCTTGATCAGTTTCTTTTCATTTATTGACTCTTGTCCCCCAAATTGCATAAAAGATTAGGATTAAACAAACTTATATGAAACCCAAAATATGACTGATTTGATCCTCACAGAAAAATTTTCAGTGGCCTCTGATTTTGCTAAAGCATTAGGAGTAAAGACCAAAAGCGAAGGATACTTTATCAGTAAGGCCTTTATTATTACCTGGGCCGTTGGCCACCTGGTGACCCTCTACGAGCCTGAAGACTATGACAAGGCCATGAAGAGGTGGCGTTTGGATACCCTGCCACTAATCCCGCAATCCTTCGAATACAAGCCGATCAAGCAAAGTTATAAGCAATTTAAAATCATCAAGGCCCTGTTACTCAAGCAAAATTTTGGACGACTCATTATTGCAACCGATGCTGGACGTGAAGGAGAAGTTATTGCACGGACCATCCTGATGAAAGCCGGGTTCCTGGATAAGAGCCGAATCCTGAGATTCTGGACCAGTCAGGCGTTAGTACCGGAAGTTGTCAGGTCGGCTATGGCGAATTTAAAGCCCATCACCGATTATGACCGGCTCTGGCGGGCAGGATATTACCGTCAGGTATCTGACTGGCTCATCGGCATGAACTGCACCCGGGTACTTACAGTCCGATTAAAAGATCTCTTTTCAGTGGGGCGGGTCCAAACAGCGGTACTGGCTCTGCTCGCTGACCGGAAAAAGGAGAGAGAACAATTTAAACCTGAGCCCTATTGGACTCTGAAAGCTACTTTTTTTAATGACAAAGGAGAGTGGACCGGCACCTGGTTCAGGCAAAAAAACACCCGACTGACAAAACAAAAGGATGCTCAGGCCATTTATAAGCGCCTGACCCAGACCACAGATCCTGGAGAGGTGCTGACCGTAAAAAAAGAGGAGAAAACGGAACTTCCCCCGCTTCTCTTTTCCCTGACTGATCTCCAGCAGGAAGCCAATAGACGATTCGGATTTTCTGCAAAAAAGACCCTTAACCTGGCCCAGGCATTGTATCAGGATAAAAAGTGCCTATCCTATCCGAGAACCGATTCAAGGGTGATGGGCACCCAGAATTTAGAAATGGTTAAAAAGATACTTGAAACACTGGAAAAGACCTATCCTGAGCTGTTGGCAGGCATCAATCCCACACAGGTCTCCCTGTCAAACAAAAGAGTGTTCAATGATGCAAAACTGACCGACCACCATGCACTGATTCCTTTTAAGCCGGTTCCTCCCAGGGCCAGTACAGATGAGAAAAAGTTATTTGACCTGGTGATCCGGCGATTTGCCGCGGCCTTTCATTCTCCATGTCGTTTTGAAAATACTCGTGTTGTAACCCGCCTCAACAGAGAAACTTTCCAGACGCTGGGAAAGGTCATCCTGTCAAAGGGCTGGCAGCAAGTCTTCCAGGTGAGAATCAAGGATGAAAAAACGGTAGAACATTTACCACCTTTGGCACCAGGTGATAAAGCCCTGGTCAAGAAAATAGACCTCAATGAAAAAAAAACCATCCCACCTCCCGACTATACAGATTCGCTACTCTTAAAGGATATGACCAATCCAGGGCGATATGTTGCCGAAGAGGCGGTAAAAAAACTTTTCCGAGGAGATATCGGCATCGGCACCCAGTCTACCCGGGCCCAGATCATTGAAACGCTTATCACAAGGAATTATGTGGTCCGATCCGGCAAACAATTGGTGGCAACAGAAAAAGGGGGTTATCTGGTGGATTTACTCAGGAAGTGCCCTGTCTCTTCAGTGCTCACATCACCAGATGAGACGGCTCGTTGGGAGATGAGCCTGAACAACATTGCTTTAGGAAATCAAGATAACAGCCATTTCTTGACCAGGATTAAAAGCTTTGTTTCCCAGTCCGTAGATGAGCTTAAGTCAACTCCTTTTAATATAAAAGAATTTAAAACCGAGACTATTGTTGTAGGTAACTGCCCTGACTGCAATAATGAAGTCCGAGAGACCCGCAAGGCTTATGCTTGCAGCAATCAAGACTGTCAATTTGTCATATGGAAAAAGATAGCAGGTAAAACCATCTCTGCAAAAATGGCAACCAATCTTCTGAAATATCGGAGATCAGGTCCCTTTAACGGGTTTCGCTCGAAAAAAAAAAGCAGTTTTCAGCCTGTCTGGTTATCAAGAAGGAAAATGGGCGACATCAGGTTACATTTGATTTTGACAGGCCTGGTACTGGACAGGATGTTGAGCCGGCTTCTGGTTCAAGAGTATCCTCAGGACAAGAATCTAATAAAAAATCAGAAATCCCGACAGATTTATCAGCTTTCGTCTGCCCGGTCTGCGCAGGCAGGATCATTGAAGGGAAAAAAGGGGTTGGATGCGCTAATTGGCGTCCTGAACAAGGGAACTGCAGGTTTGTGATCTGGAAGGAAATCTTGGGGAAAAAACTGACCATAAAAAATATAGAAACACTTCTGGCAGGCAAAACCACAAGGCCTTACGTGTTCAAAGACAGGAACAACAATAAATTCAAAGCAAAATTAAGAATGATAAAAGATCCAGAGTTCTTTATCGAAGTTCTACCCATGGAAGGTGAAACAGTATCTCGCTCCAAGGTTTCCTGCACCAGGTAATTGATCATCAAAAAAAGGCAATGCTGTCGTTGCGATCAGTATACCACAATAAAATTGAAGGCATCCAAACTTTATGAGGAACAATATCCCAGGTTATTTCCCATGAGGAATTTTCTTCTTTGATCTCATTGGGGCAAAATTAAAACAAATTACAACGAAGGCGACAACTTGCTTGACACGCGCCGAATGGTAAGCAGATAGTTTTATGAGATTTATTCAGAAGCCCCTTAAGCAATAAAAAAATAACATCGAAGCTTGATATTTTGGTTATTTTGGGGTCGGACCAGTTATTTTGTATTTTGGGGTCGGACCAAGCAAGACAACCTAATTATTTAATATTATAAATAATAATTTTATTTACCTACCTTTTCAGCCTCTTAGAAGGGCTATTTTGATATCAAAAAGGGCTTTCTAAGAAAATCGTCTATATCCCAATAAAACTTATTATCGAAATCTAATTCAAAATTCCCATAAGGTGCTTGTTCTTCTTTTAGTTCAAACCCAGTTCCTGATTTAATTTCTTCGCGTCCTTTGGCCTTGTCCCCAAGAAGTGCTTTGGTCTTTTCTATAAATTGTTTATCCCCAACAGCAATACTTCTTGTCCACGCAGGATCTTTTTTGTTTGTTTGATCTAAAGCTCTGCAAAGCCATGACGTATTTGATCCAATTGTTCCAAAGCTTCAGTATCTTTTGCAAGTAGCGGTCTCACTGCAGTCCAAAACATGTGGTAATTGGCTTCTGCTGCGACTGGCTGATTGAAGAAGGAAAAGTGTTCCCCGCCGCCGGTCCATGGTTGAAACCCGGGGTCGAAGATTTCACAGAATCCAAATGGTCCATAGTCGAGGGTAAAGCCACCAGTGGCGCAGTTGTCACTATTATAATTACCCTGGCAGTACCCAATACGCTGCCAATTGGCCACTAATGACGTAAGCCGGCGGCGAAAAAGCTTAGCCAACTCAACCACTTGATCCGCAAAAACAAGGTCTTGATTAATATCGTTTTGGTATTCTCGGTCAATTAAATGCGACACAATCATGCGCAACTCTTCTAAGGCGCTTTGATGCGCATTACCGCGAACCCGGCGGGCAAATAACTCTAACTGACCAACGCGCAAAAAAGAGGGTGCAACGCGAGTTGAAATAGCCGCAGGATTATCCACTATAATATCAGGATCGCTGGAATGAGAGTCTTGGGAGTACCAGGGCCGGGTAACGCGCTCGGATTTAGATACATACAGGGTTAGAGATCGCGTTGTGGGAACCCCCAGGGCGTGCATATACTCTTGCGCGAGAAACTCACGCACACTTGAACGAAGAACTGCGCGCCCGTCGGCACCACGGCAATAAGGCGTTGTACCGCCACCCTTTAGTTGCATTTCCCAACGCTGTCCATTAAATACCCCTTCAAAGACAGATATCGCCCGGCCATCGCCATAACCATTGCCGGTACCAAATGGACATTGGTGGGTATACTCGGTGCCGTAAATTGACAGGGCATAGCCGGTTGCCCAGCCAATCTTACGCATAGGCTCGTGCGCTGCTGAGAGATCACCAGAAAATACCCGGCAAAATTTTGCATCATTTACCAACTCGTCGCTCAACCCAAGCTCATTAAAAAAAGTGCTGCTATGGGTTACATATTCCGGTTCTGGAAGCGGCGTGGGAGTCACCGGTACGAAGTGACCGGAAAAAACCTGACGGGTACGGTGATCATCACCATCTCCGGTGGCATCAGGATCGGCATTTAAGGTATCCATTAAAGAATAATCAGCTAATCGCACAAACTCATCGAAAGTCGATATGCTCTGCTGAGCAGATGGTTTAGACAATGACATTGTTGCAAATACCTCGCTATTGGGGAGCGCGCATTGAGCGCTATTAAACAAGATTACAGTAGCACCTCACGTATTGGTTGGGAGCAAGAATCAGTATTATCGGCATAAGAGTTCTTGCCCCCTACATAAGATTCAGTTGGAAATTAAGCTATGGATGCACTTCTAATCTCGTTTATACCGCCCTACCAGCCGGTTCATCCCGATGAGTTGGGGTTCTATTTTCGCCAGAAAGTCCCACAAACTCAATCCTTGCTCCAGGTCAACCGCTTCTTTTAATGCCAGCACCCAGAAATAATAATAATGAAATCCATGTCCGTTGGGGGGCATGGGACCATTGTATCCGACTTCACCGAAATCGTTTTTACCGCTGCTAAATTGTGCTGTACCTTCTTCCAAACTGTTGACATCTCCTGGAATATTATACAAAACCCAGTGAACAAATCCATATGTGCCATTTGGAGAAACCAGCGGTGCATCCGGGTCATGGCAGATAATGGCAAATGCCTTTGTACCGTCCGGGGCATCTGTCCATGACAATGCCGGTGATACATCTTCACCTTCACCGGTATATCTTGATGGAATTAAACCGTCTTGATTAAACGCACTGCTTTTTAGCTGCATTGCTGATGGTGCAAAACCCATAATTTCCCTCCCTTTTAAATAATTTTGAAGATATTGCGTATTTTATACCGAAACATACAATTTTGCACGTCTCAACTCAGTGTCAAAAGACTACACCTCTGAAAATCTTACTTTTTCAAACGAATAAACACAGTAGATTTTCCCTGTTAATCGTTAATAGGGCATCCTAACAGTCAAGGATTTTTGCATAAATAAGACTGAACTCCGCTGGAATTCCACCAGCGCACCCATCACACCCTTAAACATTAAGCCCCAGTCTGGCAAAGGACCGGGAGACATGCCCGGTTCCGATTCCCAGATCAAGCAGGCTCTCCCCGGGTGGGGACATATTCAAACCCCATCCCCAAAAGGGCGTCAAATGAGAACCCGTATCCAGTCATGGATATGGGCTATTTCCTACTTGCTACCCAGAACATAATAAGGGATACCGGATTTTGCCCTCAATAACCGATCATATATTTCTATCATCCTAACGTGGGCTCTGCCCGACCTGTAGGTGTCCGGATTGTCGTTTTGAAAAATTCTGTTCATTGCAATCATACCTAAAAAATAAATTATAGCATAAAACTATATGAACTATAATACTTTGTTACCGTTGCCTAATTTATTTCTTGACACCATTTTACATCCAGGCTATTAGCTTAACTTCAGAGAATGTCTACATGAAACATTATACAATTCTAAGGAAACCGGATGAAATCATCACAAATCTCCGAAGCACTGACCGCTCTCTTTTCCATCGGGCAACCCGCTTTTGTCTGGGGGCCGCCGGGCATTGGAAAAAGCCAGGTAGTCCAACAGACCGCACAGGCCCTCAACCTCAAACTCATTGACATCAGAGCCATTCTCCTTGATCCCGTGGATTTAAGGGGGCTTCCCAGAATTAATGCCGACGGACTTTCACAGTGGTGTGCCCCGGCGTTTCTGCCCAAACAGGGCAAGGGAATACTTTTTCTCGATGAACTCAATGCGGCGCCGCCCCTGGTCCAGGCAGCTTGTTACCAGTTGGTTTTGGATCGCCGCCTGGGAGAATACGAACTGCCGGCAGGCTGGTCCGTTACAGCGGCCGGCAACCGGGAAAAAGACAGAGCAGTCTCCCACCGCATGCCCTCGGCCCTGGCCAACCGGTTTATCCACATTGATTTTGAGGTGGATGCCGACCAGTGGACAACTTGGGGCGCCAAGGCAAAAATAGCTCCGCAGGTTCTGGCCTTTATCAAATTCAGGCCCGAGCTGCTCCACGACTTTGACCCGAAAACCGACACCAAAGCGTTTCCCTCCCCAAGATCCTGGGAATTTGTCTCGAAACTCATGTCGTCCCCACCGGAACCAGACATATTAAAATCCCTGGTTGCCGGAGCCGTAGGGCCGGGCGCCGGAGCGGAATTCTGCGGATTCCTGGACCTTTGGGGCCAACTGCCCTCTGTGGATAAAATCCTGGCCGACCCCATGGGGATCAATATCCCCAAAGACCCGGCCGTGCGCTATGCCCTTTGCGAAATGATGGGATCTGCTCTGACTCCGGAGAATGCAGACGATATCCTTTCCTGGGCCAACCGCCTGCCGGCTGAATTCTCCGTATTGCTCATGCGTGAAGCCGTAAGAAAGGATGCAAGTGTCATTAATACCCAGGCCTTTGCCGGCTGGGCAAAAGCAAATGCCCAGGTGCTGGTGTAATTCATGAACGATCTCTTAAAAAAAAACGAATGCGCAGGGCCGAACGCGAAAGCCCTGGAAAAGTTAAGCCGCGCCAGGGCCTCAATGATACTGGACCACCCATTCTTTGCTTCACTGGCCTGGTAAGATTCAAAAAGTGTAACGCGTACCCCGCAGTTTCATGACGAAATAATGTAACGGGCAGATATCCCGCCGCTATATCCCGCCAATCAAATAAAAAATCATACCCCGCCTATCCCGCCGATAGACCTCGCCGCTGCTTCTTTCAAAATTTGGTACATATAATCTCCCTGATTCAAATTTTGGAGAAGAAATAATGGCAAAGAATTCACGTGGAAGACGACCTTGCTCTATTTGCCGGAAATGGTTCACCCCTGATGTAAGACAAAAAGGGCGGCAGAAAACATGTCGTTCGGCTTGCCAAAAAGAGCTTCATCGAAGGCAATGTGAAAAGTGGAACAGGAAAAACAAAGCTGTTTGCAAAAACAATTATCTGGCAAAAAAACTTGAAGAAGCTGAGGAGCAACAAACATCTGGGAACCTTCCTTCGCTTTCATATCAAAAACAGACAAAACCTGTTTTGCCAATGGAAGTCATTATAGCAGAATACGGGATCAAGCCGGCAATTATCATTCAATATCTGGTTACCCAGGTTATCAGCCATAACAATGAAAAAATACAGGGATTCCCATAAAAGACCCTCTGGCATAAACGACTAATCGAGTATAGATTTTAAGATACATGATTGGAATAACTCATTGTAATATAAAGGGATATTAACAGACTAATCGAGTTTTGATTCTAAGAGACATCATGAGGATAACCAACTGATAATACAAGTAGATATCAACAGAATAATCTCTATCTCAGTTTAAGAGGCAACTGACAGGCGACTCTAACCGGTGATATAAAAAAGCACCTGAAATTTTAAAAATAAGGAGGTGTCTTGTGAAAAACAGATTTTCATCCCGGCAATTATTTGAACTGAGAAACAATATCCCTGTAGATGTGTTGATCAGGGACCATTTACAGATTCTATCCAAGATTAGAGATGGTTATTTTCGTTTTCTATGCCCTTTGTGCAATGAATTTCAAACCGCTGTAAATCCAGCCACGAACCTGGCCAGGTGCTTCAGATGCGAAAAAAATTTTAATACCATTGACCTTGTCATGAAAATCAAGGGCTATGGATTTAGGGATAGTGTCTTGTTTTTGAAACAAATAAATACTGTACCCCAGGTTCAGGCCGCAAAATTGACGGCCCTTGCCGCTATGGTCGGCAGGCCTATGCCGGGAGGGCAGTGAGTATGGAACGGCTGCTTGAGCTTGAAACCCTGATTGGTCGAAATCAAGAATGTTTTTACAAAATCGGCCAAGCCTTGAAAGAAATTCGTGAGAATCGTTTGTACAAGCAGGCTCTGTTTGAGTCATTTGAGGCATATACCAGGGCACGGTGGGATATGGGCAAAGCCCATGCTTACCGGCTGATTCGAGCCTATGAAGTAATTTACAACCTGTCTCCAATTGGAGACAAACTGCCGGCCAACGAATCCCAGATCCGCCCCCTTACTCAAATGGATTCCATAGAACAACGCCGTATCTGGAGGGCGATTATAAACAGTGGCATGGAACTGACCGCACGAAATATCAAAAAATTTATTGAGGACCAGAAAACGGCTCCGGTAAGTAAACCGGATCTGACAGATCGAATTACCCATGAATACATGGCTGTTGTAAAGGCAATGCTTGAACAGGTCCGTGTGGCTCAGCATGATCATTGGCAGAAGACCTCCCGCCAGGCAGCATTGTTGTGGCATCGGGTCATATACGAAAAGATTGTATCAAAGGGGGCAGATAATGGATGACCTGACTATTGATGACCGCTTTCATTTACTGCTGCACAAAAAAATCATGAATAAAACCGGATCTACCAAGAGACGGTCCAAAAAATATTACAAGGACCAGTACAAGAAAACCGGAATTATCCCGGCGCCCCTTTTACTGGTTGAAAAAGGAATTATGGAAGGCCGTAAGTGCAGCGGACGGCCCAGAGCAATAGATGAGCAAACCAAAAGACGGTTTATTGAGATGGTCAAGGCGTCATGCGACCCCTCATCCCAGGGATTCATTTTTATCACCCGGAAAGCCAGAACCATTAAAAATTATCATCACTGGCTTGAACAAGAGCTGGGCAGAACCATCAGTCTTCCGGCACTTCGGCGATGTGTCAAAAGGGAAAATCTCAAATTTTACCTGGAAAAAGAGGATAAGCAGGATCAGGTCCCGGTAATGCATGCCTTCAAGTCGGTGCCGGTATTTGCTTTGATCCAGGTTGACGGCTGTAAATTTCAATATTTAAGGATCAGAGATGAACACGGTAACTGGCAAAAACCACAGGTAATTGAAATATTTGATACCGCTTCCAGGAAAATGTTTATTCTGGACTTTTATTTTACCGAAAGCAGCCTGAACTCTGTGGATCTTTTTACCCGTTTTTTGTTGAGTACCCCTTTGCCTTTGCAAAAAATTGGTATCAGACCTGACCAGGCAAAAGGATTTTTAAATCTAAAACGCCCCATCAATGCCATTAACCTGAAGCATTCTACACCGCAAGGCTTCTATTTGGCACCGGATTTTTCAAAGGCGTATTCACCCAAAGATAAGGCACATCTAGAATCTTCACACCGGAGCCTGCACAATTTTGAAATACGTATTATCAAAGCCTTTGAGGACAGGATTGTGAAAACCGTTACCGAATATGACTTCAAGCGGGGAAGAAAGGAAAAAATTACTGTAACCCTTCTTGATATAAGCCTTCAGGAACTAAGGAGCAGCACTATGCTCAGCGAATATCGTAACGAACATAATCATACACAACATTATTTTACCGAAGACGGGGTGGTCAGTGCCTGGGTGCCGGCACAGAAATTTGATGATTTTTTATCAAACCAGGCAGATACCCTGAATTTTACCCCGGACCAGGTTCAGGAATATATGAAATACGGCTACAGGAAAATCAAAGCCACCGTATCCAAAACCAGGACCATCCGCCATGACAAGCGCGATTATTATGTGACCCGTGGTGCAGATAAGTTCAGCAAACATAAAAGCACACCGGTGAAAATATCCAAATACAAGGACAAGCTTTTTATTTTTGAGCAGGGTGAAGACGGTATACTGTTGGGCGAAGCCATTGCAAAAAAGCCGTTTGACAGACCGCCGGCACCAGAACCTTCGCCTGTGCCGCCTGATGAACTTGACACCATTATCGCTCTTTTAGAAAAGCACAATATGGCCGTTGACCGGCCTGTTTTAGTCGACGTTTTTCATAAGGGCCTCACCCTGGCCCGGGCGGAACAAGTGCTTGATCATAATCAATCAAGGTACGCGGATTACACAAAAAAGATAAACCAGCCGGATGACCGTAAAAATCAGGCCCTGTTCAATGCATTTATGCTTGATTGCCAAAAATCGTTAAATACGAACCATGTAGCCATTTATGCATCCCATGGAGACATAACATGAAAGAGGATTTTATCAGTGATAAACGAAGGGTCTCATACTTGGCTGCCACTTATAACCGGATCTACAGAGGCCAAAGCGTGCTCATGGAGGGTGATTTTGGTGCAGGAAAAACTCGGTTTTTAAAATTGCTGCATCCCAAAAAGCTCCATGCTGTATGGGTTGAGTCTCTGTTCAACATACATGAAACCCTGGCCGCGATACTTAAGGAATTAAATTATGAGGCCACCGCCACCTACCGCCGAACTCCCCAGTACCTGAAAATGATCTGTAATCTCTCCAATTGTTTTATCATTATAGATGAGGCCAATGACTTGGACACCCGGGTTTGGCCATATCTTAAACGGATTATTGATGCCGGGGTTCCCATCGTATTTGCAGGACTTCCGAATGTGAGAACTTATTTGAGCCGGAACCATCCTGATATACTCAGCCGGTTGAAAACCCTGATTTTGTATCCCATAGAGGTCGAGGACTTCATTGAAAAATACAAAGATATCCAGCAGGAAGCCGTTGAACAGATTTATATGTCCGTTAAGGGCGATATGCGCAAATTTAAAGAAATCTGTACAGACTGCCGGGACAGGGCAAAGGAGTTAAACCACCAATTTGTTGATATTAATCTTGCCCTGGAATTTATATCAGATCTCCCTCCTCAATAATCCTTACCACAACTTATCTGCATTAACAGGCCATCCTTGGTATAATCCGAGGTTGGCCTGCCTGTATTTTATCCTCATATGTTTTGACGCCGATTTCTGTTTGATTCATTTTTGAAAAACGCCAAACCACAGATCATTATTGAATTTTTCTTACGCCGTTACATTATTTTGTAACTCTGCTTTTATTGGTGTTTCGCTACAACAAGTTTAAATCAAAAACAAATTTGACATTTTTGTTAGAATCTTAAATCCATAATACCGTTACATTATTTGAATCTCATCACTGGCCCTGCGCCTGAAATTTAAAGAAGATACAAACTGCGCCACAGCCTGGACCGACGGTAAAACTTTTGGCTACAACCCCAATTATATAAATATTCTCCCCCGGGAAAAACTGGTGGGACTGACGGCCCATACCGTGATGCATCCGGCCTGCGCACATCACCTGCGCCGGGGAGACCGGAATGCAGACACCTGGAACAGTGCCTGTGACTACGCCATCAACCCGATTCTCCTCGAAGCCGGCCTCATCCTGCCGGACGGGTTTCTCTATGACCCAATTCTTGAGGGCAAATCCGCCGAGCAGGTTTACACGCAACTGACACAGGGAGATGCCGACGAAAGCCACGAGGAAAAAAAATCTGACGAAAGCCAAACCACCCCGTCCCCGGCGGAAAGCCATGAGCAAAACCAGGAAGATCAAAAAGAAGACTGGAATCAAATAGAAACCGCAAAGCCATCCGAACCGGACACCCCTGAACCGGATAACCCGGATCACGGCCCTGCCGGAGAGGTCCGTGATGGAGACACAGCCCCGTCCCCGGGCGGCACAGAAGAAACTGAAACCGACTGGGAACAGGCCCTGGTCCAGGCCGCTGCCACCGCCCGGATCATGGGTCAATTGCCCAAAGGGGTGGATATCTTTATCAAAGAACGGTTCAGTCCGTCTTTACCCTGGACCGACCTTCTGGCCCGGTTCATTCAGCAGTCCGCCCGCAGTGATTACACTTGGTCCCAGCCCAACCGCCGGTACATCCACCAGGATATTTACTTCCCGGCCCTGGTCTCGGACCAGTTGCCGGAAATGGCCGTTGCAGTGGATACGTCAGGAAGTATCCGGCCCGAAGAACTGGAACGTTTCAGTGCGGAGCTTTCGGCCATTCTTTCCATGAATCCTGCCAGAGTCCATATCCTGTTCAACGATCTTACCGTCAGCCGTTACGAAACGGTTTGCCCCTGGGACCTGCCCTTTGACTTCACTCCGAAAGGGGGCGGCGGTACCGATTTCAGGCCGGTATTCCAATTTATTGATGAAAACCAGATCACCCCTTTCTGCCTGATCTTTTTTTCAGACATGGAATGCCGGCTCTTTCCTGCCCAGGCACCAGACTACCCGGTCCTCTGGATCAGGACCGGACAGGGAGATGACCCTGCCCCCTTTGGAGACATGATTAATTTAATAAGCGAGAAATAAGTATGAAAATCAGCTGGGAAATAAAGAAAAAAAGAGGAAATTACAGGCCTGTCCTAACCTACACAATGACCCTTGAATCATTTGAAAAATCCCTGGCCATCCATGCCGTATCCGTGAAGAGCTTTATTCCACGGCTCCCAAGGCCCCATGAAAATTTCTGTCTACCAGGAGAAAATGAACGCCATCCGCACTGGATCCCGAAACGGTTCCATATCTTCCAGGTTCCTTATTTTAAAGCCGGGGAAACCAGCGGGTTTATCCGCCTGCCCTATAGGGAATCGGGTAAATACCCTGAAGTAGAAACCTCCTTCAGGCAATTGCGGGACACATACGAGGAAAAGGTCTGCGAAGCTTATGGCCAGGGCCCATTTGAAAACCGGGGGAATCTTGATATCAGTGCCGAAACCCGGGAGCATGTCGCTGCCAAAGTAACCGCGAATCGCCTCCTTGCTATTTTCAATTAAGGGCCAGGAAAACACTCCCAGGTAAGCTTGATATCGTCCCCGTCATCCGGTGCTTCCCCGTCCCGGTCATACCCGTCCTTGTGCCGGAGGCTGCCTGATAAAAGAAATCCCACATCCCCGGCCTTTAAACCCACCAGGGCTTGCCCCACACCAAGTTCGCCCTCGGAATAGGTGGACTGCCCCACTTCCCCTGTGGCTTCCAGGGTAAATTTCCCAGGGGTTTTGCGGGTGATCAGGTTCACCACCCCACCGATGGCATCATTGCCGTACAAGGCTGATGCCGGCCTCCGGAGCACTTCAATGTGGTCGATCATATCCACGGGGATCTGCTCCATTCCGGTAAAAAATTTGAACCCTGCGGCCATACGCCGACCGTCAATGAGCACCAGTGTATGTTTGGTGCCGGTTCCCCTGATGGACGGACGCATGTTCCGTCCCGTCTCCATGGTCACCACCAGCCCGGCTGCATCCTGGACGGCATCGGCCAGGGTCTGGGCGTTCATATCCACAATATCCTGGCGGGTAATAATTTCCACAGATCCCGGGGCCTCTTTATATCTTATTGAGGATGGATTACACGGCAAATCCCAGATTGTCCTTATCCAACCGAAGAAGGGCTAAAGGCTTTTTGCTGTGGATAGAACGGATCAGGCCACCTTTCCAGGCTCCGAAGTAATTGGAAGATGTCCCAACATTCTTGCCTTTTTTAATGTCCCGGGGTTGATGTGGAACTGCCGTTTGAAGGCGCTGCAAAATGGCTGATATTGGTATCGCCTACCTCTCCGGCAACCTCGGTAACGGACATGTCGCCTTCCCGGAGCAGATACCAGGCTTTTTCCATTTTTACTTTCTGAAGATAGGTATAATCGCTTTTGAAGAAAGCCGGATAGTTCATGACATACCGAAATTTTAAATTTTAGCAACACTACCTGCGAGCCATAAGGAAACAGCCGCCGGGGGATTACCGGCGGCTGTTTCAATGGGACTACGCTGAGAAAATTATGGGCCAGTTTGCACTTGTAAAATAACACTGACAGGAACATATGATATATTTTGTTATATGCCAATTAAAAAGTTTATTTCTTTGAGTTAATTAATTCAATACGCTATTTAATGAGGAACTTATTTTTTTAAAGAGAACAAAAATATTAGTTGCAACAAATAAATTTATGAGCTATATAGCGCCAAAAAAGAAATTATTCAATTCAAGGAGGTTCACTGTGCCCCAAAAAATGTCCCCATTCCTTTCAGCAGGACTGGCTGCCCTGCTCTTTTTCACGCCCTGCGCGGCAATTGCCGCAGCCTCCGTCACAGGAGAAATACGCACGGACATTTCCAAAACCATGGATACCGAAAAGCATGTCCAGAATATGAAAACCAACTGGAAGGATGAAGCAAGGGAGCTTGCCGACCGGCTGGAGCTTCTGGAAAAAGAAGCTGTCGACCTTGAAAACTATCTTAAAAAGCAAAACCTGCGCCTGACCCTTGAAGAGAAAAAATATGAGGAAAACCTGCGGCGGGACAAAGAGACCGCCCGGGTGAAAAGCGAGCTGTCCGGTTTTCTGGACCGGGTGCTGGTATCCCTTGAAGCCGGCATTGCGGCAGACCTGCCTTTCCTTGCCCAGGAACGGGCCGGCCGTATTGCCTCTTTAAAAGAAATGATGGTAGACCCGGAAGAATCGCCGGCAGAAAAATTCAGACGGGTATTTGAAGCCCTGCAAATTGAAGCCGAATACGGCACCACCATTGAAGTCACCCAGGAAACCATCAGTCTCGGCGGCAGGGATATCCTTGTGGATGTGTTCCGCCTGGGCCGGGTATCCCTGCTCTGCCAGTCTCTGGATCAGAAAAAAAGCGCTGTATTTGATCCGGCGGCAGCCCAATGGCAGCCACTGCCCGAAAGCCAAAATCGAGATATAGCCCAAGCCATTGCCATGGCCCGGCTGGAAAGAAGTATTGAACTGGTAAAACTGCCCCTTGGTAAAATTCTGAAATAAAACGCACGAGGTAAGGATTCCTGACAATGAAAAAACGAATCATAATTTCCATTCTCGCCTGGGTTTGTATAGGCCTTATTGCCGGGTCCGGCCATGCCCGGGATATGCGCCAGGCGGCCGTGGAAGCAAAAAAGCAGCTGCATCAAGCAAAACAGAACCTTAAATCCGTTACGGCGGATATCCAGAAGGACAAGGCCACCCTGACCCGGGAAATAAAGAGCCTATCCGACCGGGTAGCAATCCTCAACACCAGCATAAAAGAGAAAACCGACCGCATCACCTATTTTACCCTGGAAAATCAAAAACTGGCAGAAAAGGCCGCCCAGGGCCAAGCGGAACTGGATGAACTTTCCGGTGCCGTGCGGGTGGCCGCAGGCAACCTCAAATCACTGCTCACAGCATCTGTTTACACGGCCAGGGATAATGGCCGACTGGATAAACTTACCCCCATGCTTGACACCAACCGGTTTCCGGGCCTGGACGACATGGGGGCCATAGCCGATCTTTTTATGGAAGAGATGACCCTGACCGCAGGCATCGATTTGGAAACCATGGCATTTGTTTCCGACACCGGCGAACAGGTAAAAGGCGAAGTTCTTACCCTTGGCGGTTTCACCAGTGCATACCGCGCAGGGAAAAAAACCGGATTTTTAAATTACTCCCCGGAAACCGGCCGACTTTACGCCTTATCCGCACTACCCAAAAGAAGCATACAAAAAAGCCTGTCAACATACATGAACGGGAACTCAGACAGTGTTTACATCGATATTTCCCGGGGCGGTGCCCTGCGCCAGATCACCCACCGGCAGACCCTTAAAGACCAAATCGAAAAGGGAGGCATGCTGGTCTGGCCCATCCTGGCCCTGGGAGTGTTTGCCGTATTCATCGGCATTGAGCGGAGTCTATTCCTGAGCAGGGTTCATTCCAATACGGATAAAGTGATGGGAAAGGTCAACCAATTGGCGGCCCAGGGGGCCTGGGAGGAGTGCGATCAAATGGTTGAAGCTAAAAAAATCCCGGTGCACAATGTACTCAAATCGGGACTCAATGCCAGGCAGGAATGTCGGGAAACCGTTGAAAGCGTTCTCCAGGAGTCCATTCTCAAAGAACTGCCAAGGCTTGAGCGATTTTTGCCCATGCTCAACATCATGGGCGCCATTGCCCCGCTGCTGGGCCTGCTGGGCACGGTCACCGGCATGATCTCCACCTTCCATGTCATCACCCTATACGGCACCGGCGATCCCAGGATGATGTCAGGGGGGATCTCCACGGCCCTGGTCACCACCATGCTGGGCCTAGGCGTGGCCATCCCCATCATGCTGCTGTATACCTTCCTTACCCGCCAGGTGGACCACGTCATCGGCGATATGGAAGAAAAAGCCGTGACCCTGACCAATATTATTTTCAGGGAGGCCTGTACCTGTGAATGCGCTGAGTAACCAGACAGAACAAATCTTCACCTACCTGAGCCAGGGCGGTTTGGTCATGGTTCCGCTGATATTCTGCTCTTTTGTCATGTGGACCTTGATCCTGGACCGGGTGCTTTTTTTTTCCCGGCTGGAAAAAAAAGACATAGAGCTTCACACCCTGGTCAGAATCATGGAAAAAGGAAACCTGCCGGGAAAAGTCAGGGGCATGCGGGCCAACCTGGTCCGGCACCTAATGGCCAACCGCACCCGGAACACTGCAGTGGATAAAGGAATTGTAGATCAATGCGCCATGGCCATGCGCCCTTATCTTGAACAGTACCTTGCCGCCATTGCGGTTCTGGCGGCCGTATCTCCTTTGTTCGGCCTGCTTGGCACCGTCACAGGGATGATCACCACCTTTGACGTGATTACCCTTTTTGGTACAGGCAATGCAAAAGCCATGGCCGGGGGCATCTCCGAAGCCCTGGTCACCACCCAGAGCGGCCTGGTGGTCTCCATTCCCGGATTTTTCATGAGCGTCTTGCTTTACAAACAGTCGGCACGGGCAAAGTCCAGGCTCACCGAAGCCGTATCCATCCTCAAAAGGAGTCTGTAATGATAAATGTACGCGGTTCCCTGCGCATGAGGAACAAGGAAATGGGCATCAACATGTCCCCCCTCATCGACCTGGTATTTCTTCTGCTCATATTTTTCATGGTTACCACAAGTTTTGTCAGGGAAACCGGCATTGACGTCCAGCGCCCTTCGGCCTCCTCGGCTGCCCTGACGGAAAACGGAAACATTCTTGTAGCGGTATCGCCGGAGGGAAGCATCCACTTTGACGGCCGGCAAATCGATATCCGGAGCCTGCGGTCCCATATCACCCGGGCCTTGTCCGAAAACCCCGAAGGCGCTGTGGTTATTGTGGCGGACAAAATCAGCTACACCGGTAAAGTGATCCAGGTCATGGACCAATGCCGTTTGGCCGGTGCCAAACAGGTGAGTATCGCCGCCTCCAAAGATAACGGCGGTGCCTGATGGAGACCGAGGCACGCAGACAGGTTCGCAGGTCCTACCTGATCCAGGCCTTTTTCGGAGCGGCCCTGATCAACCTGGCCCTGTTCGGTATACTGCCCGGGCTCATCCACATGGACAAAACATCTAACGACCTTGAAAGCCTGAACACCGTCAATTTTATCCGGTTAAAAAACCAGCCTCCGCCCCCTAAGCCCAAAAACACCCCGGATAAAAAAAAAGAGCCGGAAAAAGCGCCGGAAAAAATCCACAGAATAGCCCGCCAAAAGCAGATGGTACCCAAAAAACAATTACAGCTTAACATGCCGGCTTTGGACCTTGATATTGATCCCAGGATTTCCGGGGGAATCCCCATGATTGCACCGCCCAAGGCCCCTGTGCCCCAAACCGCCGCATCGGATTTTAACGCCGTCATGGATGAAACTGCCGTGGACACCATTCCCGTTCCCAAATTCAAGCGCAGTCCGCAGTATCCTTACCGGGCCAAACGCATGGGCATGGAAGGGGAAGTAAAAATAAGATTCCTGGTCAGCAAAGAGGGTGAGGTATCCCAGATCGAAATCCTGGAATCCAATCCCCCGAAAGTATTTGACCAAAGTGTACTCAATGCCGTTTCGTCTTGGAAATACACCCCGGGCGAACTCATGGGCAGGAAGGTGGCCACCCGGGTTACCACCAGCATCATCTTTAAACTGGAGGGACAATAATGAAGCAATGTATGGAAGGATTCACAGTTTTTTTGTTTCTGATAACTATTTTTTCCGGCACTGCGGCCTATAGCCAGCCCAAAGAGGCTCCTCAAGGGGCCTGCCCCGATGAACAGACCCTGACCCGGGATGCACGACTCTTTCTTTCAGAGGCCCAGAAGTTGATGGCCGAAAACAAATTGAATCAGGCCAGTAAGCAGCTGACCCAATTCATTGCCCAGCACCCCGATGAAAACCATGCCTATGTTACTTTCACCTTGGCAGGACTCAATTTGGAGATGGGAAAAATGGAAACAGCCGTCGCTTTTTACGAAAAAACCCTTGCGTTGTGTCCGGCCTATGCCCCGGCCTGGCAGAACCTGGGAAAAATCTGCTACGATCTGGGACGCTTTGAGCGTGCAGCCCAAGCGTTGGAAAAAACCTGGGAATTGACCGGGCGCACCAATCACACCCTGCGCTTCCATTCGGCGGTGGCAAGGCTGTCTGCTAAGCAGCCTGCCAAGGCCCTGCCCCACCTTGAATTTCTCACCTCGGGCCAGGCCGGTCCCCCTGAAGAAAACTGGGTCAAATTAATGGTCCAGCTTTCCATTGAAAACAAAAAATCTGCCAAAGCCCTTAAAACCGTAGAACGCCTTCTGGCAATTCCCAATGCCAAACCCTATCTGCTCCGCCTTGCCGCGTCCTTGAACCTGGCTCTTAACAACCATAAAAAAGCGGCCCAAAACCTGTCGGCCTACGGCCTTATCACTCCCCTTCCCCTCAGGGAGCAGACCCTGCTGGCCGACCTTTACAATAACATTGGCATCCCGGCCCTGGCCGCGAAAAACTATGAAAAGGCCCTGGCGTTAAAATCCAGCCTCAAACTCTACGAGCGACTGGCATCGGCCTGGTTTGATGCGTGCGAAATGAACAAAGCCCTGGCTGCAGTGAAACAGGGCCTCAAAGCCTATCCCCATTCCCATGCCATGTGGAAGCTTAAGGGATGGATCCATTACGAAGCAAAGGTCTTCAATAAGGCCTCAAGCGCCTTTGCCAAAGCCCTTGTGCTCAACAAAAAGGATGCCAAATCCCTGTTCATGCACGGCCTGTGCGCCTGCCGGGCCGGCCACACCGACCAGGCCCGCAAAATACTGAAACAGGCGGCCGCCCACCGCCGCTACAAAACCCAGGCCATGGCTTTGATTCGGCAAATGGATGCAGTTGATACAACCAAGGGGTAAGGCCCACCCCCCACTTTTCTTGGCTGAGAAATTATAACATATAAACGCTCATCGCGGATTAGTTTGAAAACGTTGGATCTACATTCTTCTCTATATCAAGAAAGGTGGAAATAATTCTCCATCTGATAAGACCTTTGTCACTTTTTTCATATGATGGCTTTGTGCCGGCGGGACGTCCCATCATCCCCAGCGGTACCATATACCCGGATGCGTGACTGGATCGTTCTGGGCGTTCTCAACGGATTGGTGGTGACCTTGATTTCCCTGGTTTTGAGGATCACAAATAGCTCTTAAATAAGGGCCATGGAAACAATAAAATCCACCATGCAGCTTGTCTTTTTACCTGGTTTCTGCGTTGCGTCAATGCGCAGACAGCCCAATATATTCGCATTGACGCGCCTTGAAACCAGGCAAAAATCCGTCGCTCTATTGGTGGATTTTAAAATTTCCATGACCCTAAAGGAAGAACTGTCTTTGTAAAAAATAATCCTATGTTAAGACTCAGTGTCACAAAAATGCCCGGGAAAAACATTCCAGCAGATATCAGGAACCTTGCGTAATGTATTCCCGGACACATAAATCCTTATTATTTAATAGACATTTTTTTATATGAAAGTTTCAATAAGTTACTGAATTACTTTCATGCTTTGTTGTGGGTTGAGCCTCGGTATTGATAGACCAAGCTATCCCATGGCTGTTATGCCGAATAATGTCTAATATAAGAATCAGGTTGGTGGTGGTGTCCGCCTGCCCATTATCAATGAAACAATGAAAACGATTAAGAATATAAAAAACAGTATTTTTGCGATCCCCGCGGAAGCACCGGCAATTCCGCCAAAACCAAGAACGCCTGCTACAAGCGCAATGATTAAAAATAATAGAGCCCAGGAAAGCATAAGATATCTCCTTAAGTTTATTGTTCACACGGTATACACAGCTGGTATTTTCAGCCAGCTTGTGCGCCATTTGTTTTTCGACTTCGGATGAAACCATCCCGCTGAGCGTTGCGACTCCGCCGTCTGCATCGACATCAATATTCATTCCACTGATTTTTCGATTCCACAGCAGGTTTGACTATACTCTTGCAACGGTTCTCGCATTGCCGACGGTCTCTTTAAAACCTGTTGAATGTTCTTTCCGAGCAGGGGGGAAAACTTTAATGTTGTCAACAACTCCCAGGACTTATATTAAAGCAGCCCTTCGACTTCTTCATCATGTAAGGTATCTCGGAGTTATCAGTTCGTGGTATCCTTTATCTTATCTCCGGCGTCTTCTACAGTATCACCGGCTTTCTCAATAGCACTATCCATTTTCTCCTTGGCTTCTTCCATAGTATCACCGGCTTTCTCAATAGCACTATCCATTTTCTCCTCGGCTTCTTCTACAGTTTCACCGGTTTTCTCAATAACGTTATCCACTTTCCCCCCGGCATCTTCCATTGGACCCTCTTTTTCACAACCCATGAGCATCAATGCTGTTGAGAATAGCGACACTACAATTAATTTTTTTAGATTCATAACTCTTCTCCTAATTCAGGTTTACGTTTAAGTCCTAAACTGAGCACGACTTTCTGTTATTCTCAAATTACTTCCTGTAATAATTCTATTGGGTAAACCTCCACCTCCGGTGGAGGACTCGAAAAGTTTGACAGTTCCGGGAGTTGAAAATAAACAACCTTCCTTAAGTTAGCCGCTCAAAGCTATTAAAGGAAGGTTGTATGAAAGATTATAAAAGTTTAAAGCATTCAAAGTGGTATTGCAAGTATCATGTGGTTTGGATTCCAAAATATCGGAAGAAAGTTATTTACGGGCAATTACGTCGGGAACTGGGGTCAATACTACATGGTTTGGCAAAACAAAAAGAATGCGAGATCGAAGAAGGACATTTGATGACAGACCATGTTCATATGCTGATCTCCATTCCACCCAAATTTGCCGTGGCTCAGGTAGTTGGGTTCATCAAGGGGAAAAGTGCTATTCAGATAGCACGTCAGTTTTGTGGTAAAAAAAGGAACTATAATGGTGAAAAATTTTGGGCCAGAGGTTATTTTGCATCAACAGTAGGAATCGACGAACAAATTGTTCGAGCATATATCCGGCATCAAGAAAAAGAGGATCAACGTTGCGAACAGATGAACTTGTTTGATTAAACCGCGCCTTTAGGCGCTTTTAAAAGACCGCTTTGAGCGGTTAACAATCAAGCCCCCAGTTTCACTGGGGGTCATGACTTTTTTAAATGAGTATAGTTAACCATATTCAAAGGGAAATATATGTATACGTTCAATCCCAGAGAAAGAATGTCTGGAATTAAAAACCAGGCAGGCTATTGGAAATCCATACAGCAAAAAGCTTTTTTGCTGGAAAAGGGATTCAATCAAGAAATAATAGTGTCGTTCTTATATCATGATAAATCTTATTTGGGGGGTTGGTTTTAACTTCGTCCAACAGTCTGCCATATCATACCGTAACTGGTATATTTAAACTATTAGATCAGTATGTTATCAGCTTATTTTTCAAGATCTGACCCCATTTCGTTTGGGTTGGGTACATCCTTCGCACTTGCGCCCTGTTCTTCTGCGATAGATCGAGCCCACAATTTGTCATCGGTTTCGACCATCAAACCCTCCTGATCTTTACCCCGCACTGGGCTGTATGACAACTCTGTCAGCAGAGCAAAATGATCCGAACCAAAGTAAGGCAAACGTTTAATCGAACTTACGGTAAAATGATGACTGTGAAACAGATGATCCAACGGCCAACGGACAAATGGGTATTTGGCATGAAACGTATTGAACATTCCCCGTCCCACCCGCGGATCCAGTAATCCGCTGAGCTTGCGAAACAAGCGTGTCGTTGCTGACCAGGCTACATCATTGAGGTCTCCTGTCACGACAACAGGCTGATCACTGTCCACTATGCTCCGGGCAACAATCACCAGTTCCGCATCCCGTTCCTCAGATTCGGGATTCTCTTTGGGGCTGGGGGGAGCAGGATGAAGAAAATGCGTGCGTACCAGGTCGCCCGAGCGCAACTTGATTTGGACGTGCATTGAGGGAATATCGTCCTCAACAAGGTATGATATTTCCGTGTTCTCAAGCGGCAAGCGAGAGTATACATGCATGCCGTAGAGATTGTCCAAGGGACATTTAATGCTGTAGGGCATGTCAGCTTGTAGCGTATCGAGATGACGTTGCCACCACTGATCAGACTCCAGCGTCACGAGTACATCCGGCGCGTATTGGCTGACCAGTTTCAAAAAAGCGTCGAATTGCCTGTTGGGTGTTAATACGTTGGCCGTGAGAATGCTGAGTTTGCGATCGGGGTTAGGATTTTTTGTCGTTTTAACTTCTGATCGCCAGAGAACCGTGTATGGCATGATCCACCACAGCTGCCAGGCCAAGCACACCAGTGTGATACTAATGAGAGTCCAAGTCTGGTTTTTTGCAAGGTCCAGCGAAATGACTTGTATCAGGATTAATAATGATGCAGCGGCCGCCAGTTGCATGCGTGGAAAGTCCATTCCCCTTACCAGCCAATGAGGATGGCGCCATAAAGGTAATAGCGTAGCCGTAACCAACATGGCGGTAGCAATAACAATCGGTATCTCCATGATTTACCCCGTTTTAGCCGTTCTACAGCGGGCGCGGCTTTTTGTGTTTCGCTGCAAGAGCCTTGTGTGTGCTGGCACGGCACATGTTCTTAAAAGTGAGTCAAATGTATAAAATTCCAATACATTTGGCAAGTCTTAGACCCAGCCTGATGGAGGACAAGGGTGTAGTGGTATGGCAACGGGGTCTCGGTGACGATGCTTCGAAAGGGAGCCGTCCTGCTGAGGCAGGGCACCACAAAAGTAAGGGATGACGTACAGAAATCGGGTATGAGGCGCATAGACCGGGACGAGCCGGCACAACAAGGTAAAGTCCTCTATCCATTATAGGGTGTATCCGTAAACCCGGCATTCACGTACTGAAAGGCATGTGTTTACCCCGGGAGGTCTCCTATGTGCCAACAAAGGAGACCCTGGAGTATACGGTATGAAAACCCGTCAACTTGGGAGCTACCTGGCAAAGTACTGGCCTGAAATCGAGCGAGACCTGCTTAACTGTAAGCATAAACCGCTGCCGGTGAAAAGGAAGGAAATTCCCAAACCGGACGGCGGTGTCCGTTTACTTGGAATACCCGCAGTGCTGGACCGGTTTACCCGGCAGGCCATCTCCCAGATCCTGGAACAGGTATGGGAGCCCTTTTTCTCTGAATGCAGCTATGGATTCAAGCCAGGCAGATCCGCACACGATGCGGTAATGCAGGGTAAAAGGTACATGGTTAAAGGTTATCCATATGTCGTGGATATGGACCTGTCAAAATTTTTCGACCGTGAAGCTCAAACTCGATGATCCAGTTTTTTTGAGGGAAGACCAGGTAATCAGTATTGAAAAATGCAAAGGCTGGTCAAGTCGATGCTATAATACCAATTTTCCAAACTGATATCTCACTCATCGGTTGGCCAGCCTTCAATGAGCAGAGTAAAATAAATGTTATTTGAATACAATAGTTCAATTGCAGTATAACACCTCATTTATGAAAATAAGGAATGAGGCGGATGTGTTAATAAATAAGCTGTTGCCGTTTGTTGAAAAGTATACTGATTCACTGAATACTGAATTAACACAGTCATCCCCAGGAATGACCTTAAGCAAATCACAAAAATTCTGGCTGGGTTTCTGCATCACTGGAATCATCTTGACCAGCAGCATCAATTGGGCTGCTTTTTCACGTATCAGTGTGGGATTGTATAAAACTACAGCTCTTTCCTGGATGTTTCGCCATTCTAAAATTGCTTGGGAGCATCTGTTTCATCTCAGCCTTAAAATTATTTTCAAAGTATATGGCATTACCAAAGGTGTTGTCAGTATTGATGATTCCGATAAAAAGCGTAGTAAATGCACAACAAAAATTTTTGGAGTCCACAAAATAAAAGACAAATCAACGGGTGGTTTTTGCATGGGGCAAGGCTTAGTATTTTTGGTGTTGATAACACCAAAACTCAGCTTTCCAATTGGCTACGCCTTTCATATTCCTGATCCAAAAATCAGCGAATGGACCAAGGAGGATAAAAGATTAAAAAAGGCTGGCGTACCAAAATCAGAACGCCCAAAAAAACCGGTGCGCTCAGAAGAATATCCTACCATTCCAATGATTGCCAAGGCTCTTTTAAAAATATTTGTAGAGAAACACCCGGAAATAAAAATAGAAGCGATTGTTGCAGATGCCTTATATGGGAATGCTGAGTTCATGGATGAAGCGTCTAAAATTGCAGGAAACGCCCAAGTTATCAGCCAAATAAGGTACAATCAAAATATTTTACTCAAGAGCGATAAAAAATCAGTTGAAACATATTTTAAAAATATTCAACCAATTCAAAAGACCATACATGTACGTGGAGGTAAAGAGGTTGTTGTACTCATTAAAAGTGCCAGAATACATGTGTGTGCTCATAAGAAAAAAAGATTTGTCATTGCAATAAAATACATTGGAGAAAAGGACTATCGGTATCTTGCCGCTTCGGATCTGACCTGGCGATATCCTGATATCATAGACGCATTTACACTCAGATGGTTAGTAGAGGTTTTTATTCAAGACCATAAGACGAATGAAGGCTGGGGAAATTTGACCAAACAACCTGATGAAGACGGGTCTTACAGAAGTTTGACCCTGAGTCTGTTGGTTGATCATTGTCTCCTGCTTCATCCTGACCAGGTGGCCTCGATAAATAACAAACTGCACGCAAGAACTGTTGGCAGCCTATGTGACACCGTCAAAGTTGACTGCATCTTATCCTTTGTCGAACAAATCATTCATAGTGATGACCCAGAATCCCATTTCAAGCAGATCTCGGTATTTTTAAAAGAGCATTTTGTAAAGGCAAACGATTCTCAAAAGCACATGAATCTAAATTCTTGGGGGAATTATCAATCCGCCCCATCATTAAAATACAAAGCATTCTGTTAGCATGGGGATAATAACTGCCAGCGAGGTCTCATGTCAATTTTTAAAAACTGGATCATCGAGTCAAACTCAAAGCAAACCAGGATAAAAGTGCTGTCAGCAGACCGTGGTTGCGCAAATTTCTTGAATTCAGATATTTCCCAATGTGTGGACAGTCAAAGATTCGGATTCATGCCAAGAGTATGGAACGGTTCAAGGACAAAGTCCGGAAATTAATCAGCCGCAAGTGGGGTAAAAGTCTGTGGCTGGTCATTCAGGGTTTGAACCAATACTTTCGGGGATGGTGGAATTATTTTCGGTTTACAGAGGCCAAATCCTTCCTTAAAAGGGCTCAAGATCTGGATAATGCGAAGACTGCGAACTCTTGTTTGGAAACAATGGAAAAATCCCAAAACCAGGGTTCGTAACCTTCAAAAACTCAGTCAATAGTCCGGCTATTAACAAAAAATTTGAGAAAATTGGTTCTCATTCTCATGAGATTTCGCTTCGATCCCCTAATTTTAAACAGGCTCTTAAACTTTTAAGTTAATGGGGGTTAAAATTTAAAATTCATGCCGGCATAAATCATTCTGCCGGCAATATCATAGGGCATGTCGTCCAAGTCTTCGTCACTGATATTATCAACCCCTAAACGAAGGGTGATGCTATCATAGAACGTTTTGGAAATCTGGGCGTTGAAAAGGATAAAATCATCGCACTCCTCTTCGTCATCTATCTGTTCACCCGTATAATTGGCACCCACCGTGGCATGGATATCCCATGGCAGGGTTGCGTTGAGCCGGACATTGACGGTGTGTCTGGGCCGGTTCTCCAAGTCTTTTCCTGTTGAGTCATCCTCGGTGTCCAGATAGTGGTACCCGATGCGGATGTTGTAGTCTTGTGTGATATCCTGGGACAGTTCGCATTCAAATCCCTGTATGGTCACGCTGTCCACATTGGTATATATTTTTTCGCTGGAAGATCCCGGCAGGTATTCCGTGTCAATCAGGTTGTTCACATCGGTTTTGTATACCGCTGCCTTGAACTCCATGGTGTCCGTGAAAAATTCATACCCAAGTTCAACGGATTTTGAAGTTTCCGGCTGAAGGTCGTCGTTGCCGGATATGGTGATGCCTCTCATGGCTGTGGCCACGTAAGATGATGAATTTTGGGTCACGGTGGGTGCCATAAACCCTTCTCCGTAGTTGACCCTTATGCGGTGATGTTCCCCAAGTTTATAAAGCGCCCCGATTTTTGGAGACCACTCCCCGTTGAATTTTTCATGGTAATCATACCGGGTACCCAAGGTGATAATAAACGCCTCTGTGATATTGATTTCGTCCTGGAGAAATATCGAGGTGTTGTCCATATCATCGGCAAAATTTTTGTCTGAGCCGGCATCCTTGTCATATGCTTTTTCATAATCTTGGTTTTTGAACTCAGCGCCTGTGACAATATATTGATTTTTAAAGGCGGCAATATCAACTTCCCCCCGGATCACAGAATCGGTCATGTTGTGGGTGTACCCGCCCGTGGAACTGGTGGTTGTATAATGGGTATCAGAATCGGTCACATAGGCGTCAAAGTCCAGGGTTACGGAATTGAATTCCTTGTTGTATCCCACCGAGTAGTTTTTTCGGTCAATGTCATAATATAAGACATTATCGACCTCGAGCCGGTCTTCGTTGCCCTGGCCGTAGGAAGCTTCAATGTACTGGGTCTCGTCAATATCAAACTGAATTTTTGCCAAACCGTTGTTGATTTCCTTACCTTCTATTTTGGTTTCTGTGCTGTCGTTCTCGTCCCTTGACGGGTCCCGGTCACTGTGTTCCGCACTGGCGAACAGTGAGAGCCGGTCTGCAATCCTGCCGCCCACACTCAGGCCGAGTTTGAATTCATCGCCGCCGTCATCACTGCTGTCGCCGTAGCTGACATCAACGTCTCCGTAAAATTTTTTACTGCTCTTTTTGGTGATGATGTTGACAACACCGCCAATGGCCTGGGAACCGTAGATGGAACTCATGGGGCCCTTGATCACTTCAATGCGTTCTATGGCATCCATGGGCACCCAGTTGTACTCAAAATCGGAATGCCCGATCTGGGCATCGGACCCGGATACTTTTTTCCCGTCTACCAGGATCAAAACATGGCCGGTGGCTGAACCGCGGATGCTGATATTCTGCCGCCCATATACAGATGAGCTATTGACACTAGGATTAATCCCAGCCTGTTCAATCAGCACATCCTTGATGGAAGCTGCATTGGATGAGACGATATCTTCTGCTGTAATGATGGTTGAAGAGACTGGTATGTCATGATCTGCCTGATTGGATTTGGCGGTGACCACCATTTTTTTTTCTACGGAAGCGGTTTCTTCTTCGGTCTGGACGGTTGCGTCTGATGTGTCAGCTGCAAGGGTATAATTTGCTGTGCCTGTCCCTGCAATGGCAGCCACTGCGGCCGCCATAAAAAAAATTTTCCATTTCTTCATTCTTTTTCCTTTCTTTTTCGCGTTCCTTAAATATCGCATAACAGGTGCTTGACGGACTGCCATGGATCTGGTACGCAAAAATTGTTTATCCGTTTTTCAACGGGTTTAAACCACGGAAAGGCAGGCCTGCCGGCCAAGGTATCGGCCTGCCTTTCCAACTTTTTTTTGGGGGGCTTAGGCAGGCTTCTTTCCGGCAGCTGTTTGTGCCAGTTCAACAAACAGTGCCCGGGCATCTGCCAGGTCTTTTTCATCCGGATGTTTAGCCGCCTCTTCAAGCCTGGCTTTGCGTTCCGGGGTCATACTGTGATGGGGATCGTCCTTCATCTTTGTTTCCATCATCAATGTTTAAACAGGCTTTGATAGTGGCATGGACAGGGTACAGTCGCAGGCCATGTCCATGAGTTCAAGGTCATGGGTGATCACCAGAACCATGGTCCCTTTCCGGGCCATGTCGATCATCACCTTTGCAATCATTTTCATGTTGGTGCCGTCCAGTCCGCTGGTGGGTTCATCCAAAATCAGGATATCCGGGGCTTTTACCAGGGCTGCGGCAATGACAAGCCGCTGTTTTTGTCCCCCGGACAGGGACTGGGGGTGGCGAAGACAAAATGAATCTAAACCGAAACGAGCCGTGACATCCGCCACAGTACTGTCCCGGTCAGGATTGTTCCGGGCGGCAATGGCAAGTTCCCGGCTCACGGTTTTCATATGAAGCTGGTGGTCGGTATTCTGCAGCACAATACTGCCCCGGGCCAACAGATCCTTTGGCCGGAGCGGTGTGCCGTTGACCCGGACGGCACCGGTTTTAAATGGCAAAAGACCTGTCAAAAGACGGGCCAGGGTGGTTTTCCCCGTGCCGTTTGCGCCTGTAACGGCAACCACCTGTCCCATGGGTAGTTCAAATGACGCATCCTGGAAAAGCAGCGGCTTTTTTTTATATCCAAAGGTCAGATTTTTTACATCAATGCGGTTGTCTGCACAGCCTTGCGGGGGCGCATAACACTGGGCTGCAGGAAGATAAGGCTCAACAACATCCGGTTTTCTCAAGCCGAATTTTTTGCGCAGATCATTATTTTTCAAAAATTCAAACGTCCCCTGGCAGGCCAGGCGTCCCTGGTCCAGGACAAGGACCTTATCAACAAGGTTTTTTAGCCAGTAAAGCCGGTGATCCACAATAAATAACGTGATGCCCCGGCGTTTAAGGTCCATGAGGTGGCCGGCCAGCTCCCGAGTCGCGCTTGGGTCAAGATTGGCCGAAGGTTCATCCAGGATAACGATATCCGGGGCAATGCACATAATACCAGCCAAAGCCAGTTTCTGTTTTTCCCCCTGGGACAGGTCAAAAATCATGTTGTCCATAAGGTGGGTGATGCCGAATCTGTCAGCCTCATGATGGGTGATATTTTCGATCTTTTCAACGGATTGGCCCCGGCATTCCAGGGCAAACGTGAGTTCATCCCGGGCTCTGAGGGCGAAGAACTGGCTTTCCGGGTCCTGGAACATGGTGCCCACATGAGATGACAGCGCCTTGACCGGGGTTTGTGCCGTATCTTTTCCCGCCACCCGGACCCGGCCGGACAACGTGCCTTTGTGAAAATGGGGGGCAAGCCCGTTGATCAGGCGTATCAGTGTGGATTTGCCTGATCCGCTGGCCCCGGTACAGACAACCGTCTCTGCGTTGGAAACAGAAAATGATATATCCGCCACAGCCGGTTTTTCCTGGAACGGGTAGGTGTAAAATACATGATCAAATTCAATCAAAACAGTTTCTCCGCGGCAATGCTGCCAAAGGTAAGCACCAGCACACAGGCCGTCGCAACGATGTCCCAGGCACCGGGCTTGGGCGACGGCATTTTTGTCATGGGTGTATTTGCATCCATGCCCTTGAGTTCTGCGGCCACGGATAACGTATCAGCCGAGCGCAGGGCGCGAATGGTTAACGGTACCACAAGAAGGCGGACAACCAGGAAAGGATGCAGGGTGACAAATTGAATGCCCGGATTAAACCCCTTGATCCGCATGCTTTCACGGATAAGTTTTACGTCGTTTATAAATTCAGGGATAAACCGGATCATTACCGATGCCGGCAGATAAATAACAAAAGGCAGGCCAAGGGTTTTAAGGCCGGTCATAACATCCTGGATCCGGCTGGACACGGCCAGGGCAAAAACTGTGTTCACCAGGACCAGGACCCGTAGAAAAGGGTTGAAAAATGCGCCCGGGCCGGCTTCGCCGATTTCCGGCCAGAATATCAGCATGATGCGGATACAGCCCATGGCAATGGCAAACATGACACCCACACCGCACCATGTCACGGCCAAAACCCTGACCCGGCCATGGGCCAGGGCATAGATAAGGCTGGCCAGGGCCAGAACCCCAAGGGCCGGAGATGACTGGATAAATATGATGCCTGCGGAACAGACGAGGCAGATCAGCATCCGGGTCCGTACATCTATAAAATTTTTGGGCAGAAGGCTTGCAGAATTATTCACGGATAATGCCGGCATGGCGAAGCTCCTTAACAAATATAATGCCTGTACCAAGCCCCATGAGACAGCCAACGTAGCCTAATGCCACCACCATAACCCCCATGATAAACATGCCCATCTGTTCCTGGTACAGAAAATAGGAATATCCAAGGGAAACGGCCCGGGACAGAAAATCAAACAGGGCAATACCAAGGATCAGGCGTATGGGTTTGTGGAACCCGTTCCATGGCGCAATGAACAGATCGCACACAAAGCCTGAAATGATTACCCCTGCAATGCTCATGGGGTTGCCGCCCATCAGCAGTAGGGATACCAGGGTGCTGATGACTGAAAACAGGGTGAGTACACCAAATTTTCTGATTTTGTATACCAGGATGATGAGCAGGGATGTGGCCACTGTATTTTTAAGTACAAGGGTCACCGGGTTCATTCCACCGCCGGCCAGGGCGATGAGCATGGTTGAAATTTTGATCAGTCCTGTGAAGGTGCCGATGAGTATGAGTTCGGAAGGATCCCAGTAATCCGACGCAAACAGGTTCATGACGAAGCGGTGCTTATTTGTTTATAATAGTCAATCATGCCCTGGGCCAGGTTGATCTGCCAGAACTGTCCGGCCAGGGTCAAGGTGATCCAACCCTGGTCCAATGTGATGAGTCCGGCGCGTTCCCACTGGTCCGTCAGGGGGACAAAAATGGTTTCAAGGTCCAGTCCCAGGGTTTTTCCGGCACCCCGCAGGTCCATATATCCCAGTTCCAGGCTGCCTGAAATCAGGCGGATTAAGTTGGCATGGGCCGGCGGGCTCATGATGCGTGTCACGGGCTTGGTTTTCCCTGCTGTTGCAAGGTAGGTCCCAAGATTTCCGTCCAGAAAAATCATATGTCCGTTTACACTGCCACCTGCCCCGGAACCATAGGCCAGGCAGTCTGCCTTTTCCTTCATGGCCAGGTTATAGAGATTTCGCTCCCTGAATTTTCGACCCCAGTGGCTGATGGACAGCCTCCGGTATCTGGCAAGGTTCATGCGGTTCACGCCCGCTTCAAACATCAACGCCCGCTGGGCCTGGTCTGCCAATGTTTTGAATCGGCCGGCCCTGGCTGCCTTATCAAGGCCGCTGCCGGGGAAACGGATAAGTTGATAAAGATCCACGCCGTCCAGTTCCAGTTTCAAAAAGGTGTCAACGTCCTTTTCCCAGATTGTCATGGTTTGATCGGGCAGCCCGAAAATCAGATCAATGATGATGGCGGCATGGTTGGTCTGTTTAAGGCGTAAAAGGCTTTCCATGACGGTTTGTCTGTCGGCCAAACGGCCTAAGCTTGTACGGATGTTGGTATCAAAGCTCTGGACCCCGATGGAAAACCGGTTGGCCCCGCCTTCAATGCAGGCTTCAATTTTTTCATCCGTAAGGTCACTGGCCCTGCCCTCCACAGTGATTTCGCAGTCATTGGCCAAGGGCAGGCAGCGGTGCACGGTGTCAAGCACCTGTTTTAGATGATTACTTTCAAGGGCTATCGGCGTACCGCCGCCCAGATAGACGGAATTAACAGGATGGCTTTGCACCAAATCCAAATCCTGGTCAGCTTCAAGTTCCCGAATCAGGGCTTTGGCATATGCCTGCATTTTGTCTTGTTGGGCAAAGTTGGCAAAAAAACCGCAATAGAGGCAATGGGTGCGGCAGAAGGGAATGTGGATATATGCACTGGTTTTGCCCCGACGCTGTGTCTTTGAAAGGGTGTGCCATACCCCGGCAGTCTTTTCCTGTGGCACGGGCGTGCCCCCAAGACCGGCATGCACCACGGTTTTTTTCTTAAATGCGCCGGTGAGCGGATTATCACAGATTTCAGCAAAATAATGGTGGTCAAAAGAAGTGTTGCCAAAGGTCTCCAGCAGTTTGAGTTTTGCGTTGGCGTCCTGGTGAGCGGTGCTGATTTCCTGTTTCATGGATAGGGCCAAACTCCTTTTCAGGGTGTCGTTGGAAGGAATATCTCTTGATTTTTTTATTTCATGTGACTTCTAAAGTTATCTATATAAAACTATTTATCATGTCAAGAATGTTTTTGTGATAGAATTTATAAATTCACCCCAGCTGAATATCTTAGATATACAAGAACCCCCCTGGACATCAAGCATGAATATTTTATATGATGAAATTTTTGCCATGGTCGAAGCAAGAAAAAAACATGCCCACATAAAATGGGTGAAAAGTGGAGCGACCGAATTCGTACTTGAGCCTCAATACCTCTTAATTCTGACAACCACAGGACTGCCGGACAATTAATCTGCTTTTCAGAGTAACCTGTCGAGTAGAGCGATTCGGATTCTGAATTCTTTTGATGAGTAATTCGGTAGCCGTTCGGCCGATTTCATGGGTGGGCTGCTCGATTACGGTTAGGGCCGGTACGACAAGTTTGGCCCAGGTGGTTTCGTCAAAACTGGCAAAGGCGATTTCTTCAGGAATCGCTTTTTTGCTTTCTCGAAGTGCACGCAGCGCGCCAGCGGCCAGCAGACTGTTGCTGGTGAAAATAGCATCGGGCGGTTCAGGTAGCTGAATCAACTTTATGGTCGTGTTAAATCCGTCTTCTTCTCGGGGATTGGTGTATTTAATCAAATCGGATGATTGCTGGATATTGTGATCTTTTAGCGCCGATAGGAGGCCCTCCCTTCGTTCGCGGCCGGTGGTGCTGCCGATACCGAAGATAGCGCCAATGCGACGATGACCATGTTCGATCAGGTGGCTTATTATGGTGTAAGCCGACTGCACATTGTCAATCAAAATATTGTCAACCGCACCATTGTTCACCCTCCGGTCAATCACAACCATCGGGATATCAAGCTCGGATATTTTGGTAAAATTGTCAGCGGTTTGGCGTGTTGCAGATAAAATGATGCCGGCTACGTTTTCATCCCGGAGAAGATGCAGATAAAGAATCTCTTTTTCGGGATTTTCATCATTGTTGCAGAGTATTACGCTATAGCCTTGTTCGTAGGCGGCATCCTCAACGGCCCGGCTGATTTGTTGAAAAAATGGATTTTCAATATCGGAAACAATTAACCCGATCACCTTTGATGTCCTGGATCGAAGATTTCGAGCAATCCGATTCGGGCTATAATTCAATTCTTTAACCACTGCCTTCACGCGATCCCTGACTTCCCGACGCACATAGGGTTTCTCGGCAAGCACGCGTGACACGGTTGCCGTTGATACGCCGGCTGATATAGCTACATCTTTAATGCTTACCATTTTCCTTTGAGCCCCTTGCGCAAATAAAGTCGAGATTCCAGTTTTATTTGTCCTCTACACTTAATTTATGTAAACGTTATCATTAAATTTGTCAAGACAGATCTTTTGCCCTGCCGGTTGTTTCAGGCTTGTACGACGTCCATTGTTATGTAAAGTTATAATATACTATATTTATTATATTTATATCAGCCCCAAATATCTTTGATCGTTTTCTGTGACAAATAGTGGTCTATATTTTTTGGGGTTTTGTGGTTGTGGATTGGAATTTAACCAATACGATCTGTTAGACTTTACAAAAACATAATCGGCTGATAACGACTATAAAAAAACCATAAACAACTAAATATTTAGTATAATTTACTTATCTTAAATCATACTAAAAAAATATTTATTTTTTTCTTGACATCATTACTGCAAACGATTACATAAAAAAGACACGATTATAATTAGTGCGAATGACGGCTTTGTATATTTTCCATTTAAAACCTAAGGAAACTAGGAGGTACGTTTATGTCTGGAAACACTTTAAAGGTAGGTGTCCAGTCCTTTGGACGGTTTTTAAGTGGTATGGTAATGCCAAACATTGGAGCATTTATCGCATGGGGATTGATTACTGCGTTGTTTATACCGGCGGGTTGGTTGCCTAATGAAAAATTAGCGTCACTGGTTGGTCCTATTATTACGTACTTGCTGCCGCTTTTGATTGGTTATACCGGCGGTAAGATGGTTGGTGGTGACCGTGGTGCGGTAGCAGGAGCAGTTACGACAATGGGGGTCATTGTCGGCAGTGATATTCCCATGTTCATGGGGGCCATGATTGCCGGTCCACTGGGAGGTTTGGCTGTAACAAGATTTGACAAGAAGGTTCACGGTAAAATCAAACCTGGGTTTGAGATGTTGGTTAACAATTTTTCTCTCGGCATTATCTCCATGATAGTGGCCTTAATTGCCTACGCAATAATTGGCCCGCTCGTTTCTGCACTTACAAAGGCACTGGCGGCGGGTGTGGGTTGGATTGTGAACATGTCTCTCTTGCCTCTGGTGTCAATCATTGTGGAACCTGCAAAAATTCTGTTTTTAAACAATGCCATCAACCATGGTGTTTTCACGCCCTTGGGCGCAGAACAGGCAGCTAAGTTCGGCGCATCCATCTATTATATGATTGAAACCAATCCAGGTCCTGGTCTGGGAATTCTCCTGGCTTATATGGTGGCAGGTAAAGGCACGGCACAAAAATCAGCCTACGGCGCAGCTATCATTCATTTTTTTGGTGGTATTCATGAAATTTATTTCCCCTATATTTTAATGAAGCCAAGATTGATAATAGCCGTGATCGCCGGCGGTATGGTGGGTGTTGGTTTTAACATGATTACAAGTAACGCCCTGGTTGGTCCGCCATCTCCGGGTTCTGTATTTGCGTTGACCCTGATGTCCACGAAGGGAATGGGTATTGTCTTAACCTTAAGTTCCATTGCGGTTTCCACCGTCACTTCGTTTCTGATTGGATCGGTAATCGTTCGCAAAGACGCTTCGGAAAGTGATGACCTGGAAGCCGCCACAGCTGCTGTTGCCGCAAGTAAGGCTAGTGCAAAAGGTCAGGCGGCCCCCATCGCAGCAGGAAGTGTTCGATCAATTATTGTGGCTTGCGATGCGGGTATGGGATCCTCAGCCATGGGAGCAACGGTATTGCGCGGCAAAGTGAAAGATGCCGGCTTAACCATTGAGGTTACCAACGCTGCCATCAATGATCTGAAAGAAGCGGACATGGTTATTACCCAAAAGGAATTGACTGACCGCGCCCGGGCTAAATTGCCAAGTGCACAGCATTTCAGCATTGACAACTTCATGGACGCCAGCTTTTATGATGAGTTGGTGGCCAAGATCGTTCAGGCACCAGTAGAGCAAAGTGATCAAGCTGTCGCGGAAGAACCGTTAACGGTCAGTCCCCAACAGATTTTAGTCACTCCCCAACAGATTTTATTAAACGCTCAAGTCACGACGAAAGATGAGGTACTCGAACTGATTGCTCAACACTTGTCCTCTCTGGGTCTCGTCAGTGGAGACTATTTGGATGCACTCACTGCGCGTGAAGAAAAAGTCAGCACCTATCTGATTAATGGGGCAGCTATCCCACACGGTGTCAATGAAGCAAAAGAGCAGGTTGTTCAAACCGGTGTTTTTATTGTGCAGGTACCGCAAGGTGTGGTCTGGAATGACAAGGGAGACGTGGCTCGATTGATCGTCGGTATTGCAGCAAAAGGCAAGGATCATTTGAACCTGCTTCAGCGGCTGACCAATGTGGTCATGGATGAGGCAGTCGCCGAAAAATTGGCTACCACAACCAATAAAAACGATATTTTGGATGCGCTCAATGCAAAGGAGCAGACTGCACCGCTACAACAGCCGGATCAACAAGAAGATTATTCAGTTGTGACAGAGGCAACGGTAGTTGATGCCCAGGGTATGCATGCCCGCCCCGCCGGCTTGATTTCAGAACAGGCTGTAAAATTTTCAGAAACGGATATCCGCATTCGAAACAATCAGAGGACAGCAACTGCTAAATCCATGGCATCACTTTTGTCCATGGGCGCCAATCAAGGCGATGTTTTGACCATTTCGGCTCAAGGGCCTGAGGCGGAACAGGCCGTTCACGTTCTGGCTGCAATGATTGGTGAGGGGCTGGACAATGAGGCGGAACAGGCGAATGCGTCTTATAATCCACTGACCGTTTTATCGGCTCTGCCCGATGTTCAGTGCCGTTTAACATTAAAAGGTTCCGCCGCATCACCTGGTATTACGATGGCACCTGCATTTCGATTGCAGGGGAGAACGATGAGATATGAGGAGGAAGCACAAGATCCCAAAGCGGAGGCCAAACTGTTTAGCACTGCTCTGACCGAGGCCGCCCTGCAACTGGATAAACTGAAAGCCAACCTGCAAAGCAGGGCGCCAAATGAAGCCGCCATTTTACATGCTCAAAAGCAATTGCTGCAGGATGAACTGGTGTTAATCGACAGTGAAAAGTTTATTGTAAATGGTAAGACTGCCGCATGGTCTTTTAATCAAGCGATTGAAAAGCAGGTTGGGTCACTTAAAACAGTTGACAATGAGCGCTTGAGAGCAAGGATTGCAGACCTCATCGATGTCCGTGATCGGGTAGTGGCGTTGATGGTACCCGCTGTTTCAGCAGTTGAATATCCGCAAACTGATTTCATTTTATTGGCAAAAGATCTAACGCCTTCTCAAACTGCCGGATTGTATGGTCTGAAAGTTCGCGGCATTTGTACCGAGCTTGGCGGACCCAACAGTCATATGGCGATACTTGCCCGCGCCCTGGGGATTCCTGCCGTGGTTGGCCTGGGTGAGGGGGCGCTTGCTAACATTGAGGACGGTGAATTGATTGTTGTCGATCCACAGGCATCGTCCATTTACCTTGATCCGGATGAAGCAACGCAGAAAAATGGAAAAAAATGGATTGAGCAGTGGGAACAGATCCGCACAGCAGAAGATGCTCAAAGACATAAGGCCGCTGAAACGCTGGATGGTCGACACATTGATGTCGTATGCAATATCGCCAAACCGGAAGACGCAAAACTTGTTTTAGACGATGGTGGCGAAGGTGTGGGGTTGTTGAGGACTGAGTTTCTTTTTGAGTCTTCAGTAACAGAACCCTCCATTGAGACACAATGCAATGCCTTAAAAGCCATAATAAAGGAACTTGGCAGCCGTCAGTTGGTCGTGCGTACGGCGGATATTGGCGGAGACAAGCCTGTGTCCTGGCTGCATATGCCTCATGAAGACAACCCATTTTTGGGTATGCGGGGGATTCGTCTGTCGTTTAAATATGAAGACATATTCAAACGACAACTGGAGGCCATTTACCAGACAGCGATCTGGCAAAAAGAGACAACCGGCCTGACCGGGCTGCACATCATGTTTCCCATGATCGGTAGAATGTCGGAGTGGCGAAAAGCGCGGGATATTGCCGAAAAAATTCGGTTGCAGTTAAACGCACCTCAGTTGCCCCTTGGTATTATGATCGAGATACCATCCGCAGTGATGGTTGCGGAGCATTTGGCCAAAGAAGTGGATTTCTTCTCCATCGGTTCAAATGACTTAACGCAGTACACCTTGGCCATCGATCGTCTGCATCCTGATCTTTGCTCTGACGCTGACAGTTACCATCCTGCATTGGTGAAAATGGTTGAGCTGACGGTTAAAGCCGCACAGGCGCATGGTAAATGGGTTGGGGTGTGCGGTAATGCGGCTTCGAATCCTGGCCTTGCGACTCTGCTGGTCGGGTTGGGTGTGACGGAACTGTCGGTCAGCCCAGCCAATGTAGGGGCGGTGAAAAATATTATTCGTGCAGTGAGTTATAAAAAATTACAAGAGAAAGCGCATAAAGCATTACAACTGGAAAGTTCGGAAGCCGTTATGGCGTTATATAAAACAAACGACGATCTGTTGTAGCATCTATTATTAAATAGACCATCACAAACACCAAATTTTTCAATTTAACACCCTTAGGAGGTGTAACCATGACATCACAATACAACCGATACCGCGCGGCCAACCTCACCTTACCGGAAAAAACCTGGGCCTGGAATGTGTATGGCGCGGGCGAAGAGAACATCGGCCGGGATGATCAACCCGAACTTCTTCCCATCCCCAAACCCAATGCCGACCAGATGTTGGTCCGCATCGACAGTGTGGGGCTCTGCTTTTCCGATGTGAAAATCATCCGCATGGGCAGCAGCCACCCGAAACTCTACAATCGTGATCTGTCCCAGGAACCCACCCGGCTGGGACATGAGGCGAGCCTGACAGTCATCGAAGTGGGAGAAGATCTAAAGGGCCAGTACCACCCCGGCCAGCGACTGGCCGTACAGCCCGATATCTATCAAAATGGTAAAAGCACGGCCTACGGCTATACCATTCCCGGAGGGCTGATCCAGTACCACCTGATCGGCCCGGAAGTACTTGACACCGACGAGGGCGCGTGTCTGCTGCCCGTCGGCGAAAGCATGGGGTATGCCGAAGCCGCCCTCCTGGAGCCTTGGGGCTGTGTATTGGCGGCCTATACCCAACGCCGCCGTCTGGAGCCCAAATCCGGCGGCATCATGTGGATCACGGGTCAGCCGGGAGATGATCAGGCATATCTCTTCTCCTCTGGCCTGGACGCCCCGGCCACCATTGTGATAACGGATGTACCGGCCTCGGTGCAAAAGCTGGTGGAGCAAACCTCGGCCAAGAAAATCGTTCGTAATGGCATCGGCCCCGATGACTATCAGGCCCTGGTGGATGAGCTGACCGACGGCATAGGCTTTGACGATATTGTCATGCTCGATCCCCGTTCCGCGGCGACGGTGGGGTCTGTGGCCAAGCACATCGCCCGGCGTGGCACCCTCAACCTGGTGGGCCAAACCGCCCTGGACGGCCTGGTGGAGACCGATGTGGGCCGCCTGCACTACGACTACACCGCCTATCTGGGCGGTCAGGGACCGGACATCGCCGCCTCCTATGGGGAAGCGCGCAACCGCTGTGATTTACGACCCAAGGGCACCACCGTTTTCGTAGGCGCCGGCGGCCCCATGGGGATGATGCATGTTCAGCGGGCCATTCAGCAACCCGATGGCCCCCACAAGATTATCGCCACCGAAGTGAGCGATCTGCGCCTGAAGACACTCCATGACCGTTTGACTCCCCTGGCAGAACGTAACGGGTGTGAGCTATTGACCTTCAATCCCCAATCCCAAAACCAATCTCTGTATGATTTTGTGATGGAAGCCACCGGTGGACAAGGGGCGGACGACGTTGTGGTCAGTGTCCCCATTGCCGATGTGATGGCTGAGGCCGCCACAGTAATGAACCCCAATGGCATGCTGGTCTTTTTTGCCGGTGTGCCCAACGGCACCCTGGCGCCTTTGAATCTGAGCACGGTTTACCTCAACAATACCCAATACACGGGGACTTCCGGGTTGACTATGAACGATCAGCAGCAGGTCCAGGAACTGTCCAATAAAGGAGATCTATCTCCGGGGTGCAGCGTAGGAGCCATCGGCGGCATGCGGGCGGCCAAGGAAGGAATTCAAGCCATGATCGAAGGTCGCTACTCCGGTAAGATCATTATCTTCCCCCAAATTCATGACCTTCCCCTGATGGGACTCAACGAATTGAAAGAAAAGCTGCCGGATATCGCCGAGAAACTGGAGCCCGGGGATATGTGGACCGTTGAGGCGGAAAAAGCGCTCTTTGAAAAATATTGGAGAGGTTAAAAATGATTTACACCGTTACACTCAATCCCGCGGTTGATCGTGAGATGACAGTTGACACCATTGCGTTTGATACTGTCCTGCGAGCCTTGGAGTGGCGGGTAGACTGCGGAGGGAAAGGTTTTAATGTCGCACGTATGCTGAAGTCACTTGGTACTTCGAGTGTAGCCCTGGGGTTTGCTGCCGGTAAAAGTGGGGAGATGCTGAATGATAAGCTCCAGTCCCTTGGCATTGAGACAGAGTTTGTCTGGGTCGATGGAGAAACCCGGACGAATGTCTCCATTGTAAGCGCAGAAAATGGACAATACGTGAAGGTCAATGAGCCGGGTCCGACTATTAATGGGGCAGATCTTGCGCAGCTGGCACAAAAGATACGCGATCGGGTACAGGCCGGGGACTGGTGGGTACTGGCCGGCAGTCTGCCTCCGGGAGTTGAGCCAAGCTACTATACTGAGCTCATTACCATCATCCAGTCAGCTGGAGCAAAAGTCTTTCTGGATACCAGCGATGAGGCCCTGCGTCAAAACTGCAGTGCCAAACCCTTGCTGGTCAAACCGAATGATGAAGAAGCACATAAGCTTACTGGATTACCTGTCAACACGCCCGCTGAGATAGTAGCGGTTGGTATGGCAATTTCTGCCATGGGTCCTGTCAGCGTGATTATCTCCCTTGGAAAAGTGGGCGCAGTGCTGGTTGATAAAGGTAAGGCGTGGCTGGCTACCAGCCCCAAAATAGTTGCGGCCAACCCTATTGGCGCTGGAGATTCAATGGTTGCCGGTATTGTCTGGGGTCTCAGCCAGGGGGACAGCATGCAGGATGCATTGTGCAAAGGGATTGCCTGCGGTGCTGCGACCGCCAGCCAAAAAGGCACATCGGTTGGTTCCCGTGAGCAGGTGAACGATTTGTTATCACAGGTTCAGATACGAGAAGTGAAATAGGAGCATTGCATTTTAATCTGCGGTCCTAAGCAGGCCATCGTGATCGGCTGTGCACAATCCGATTCTCCGATGAGCCTGCAGGGCTCAGGCAGTGCCGAAAGGCCTGATCCGACCGGCAACGTCTATCCCGGACTTCACTTTGCTTAATAATGTTCCCGATCAGCCTGTCTATACCAATGCTCGCTTCTTCATACAGAGTAGTGCCCAAATTCACGGTATATTCATGGCTAAAGGGAAATTTATTGCCGGAATAGTCGTTGGTCCCGTCATTAAACGAATCAAACTCATACTCAAACATGTACCCGGGCCTCAATCTCCATGCCGCTGCTGTGGGCCTCAGCGGCATTGGCCTTTTCGTAAAAAGTGGTGCCTGGAATCCCAGGGTTGCAATCTGAAAATTAAGGAAGTTGTGTGAAAAACAAAAGCATACCACCCAAAGTATTGCTTGTCTTACTTTTTAAGGGTATACACGATTATAATATAGGATTTAACCCTGGATTTGATCACGGGATAATTGCAAGTCTAAAAGGAGCAGATATGCGTTTCAAACAAATAAGTCATGACCCCCAGTGAAACTGGGGGCTTGATTGTTAACCGCTCAAAGCGGTCTTTTAAAAGCGCCTAAAGGCGCGGTTTAATCAAACAAGTTCATCTGTTCGCAACGTTGATCCTCTTTTTCTTGATGCCGGATATATGCTCGAACAATTTGTTCGTCGATTCCTACTGTTGATGCAAAATAACCTCTGGCCCAAAATTTTTCACCATTATAGTTCCTTTTTTTACCACAAAACTGACGTGCTATCTGAATAGCACTTTTCCCCTTGATGAACCCAACTACCTGAGCCACGGCAAATTTGGGTGGAATGGAGATCAGCATATGAACATGGTCTGTCATCAAATGTCCTTCTTCGATCTCGCATTCTTTTTGTTTTGCCAAACCATGTAGTATTGACCCCAGTTCCCGACGTAATTGCCCGTAAATAACTTTCTTCCGATATTTTGGAATCCAAACCACATGATACTTGCAATACCACTTTGAATGCTTTAAACTTTTATAATCTTTCATACAACCTTCCTTTAATAGCTTTGAGCGGCTAACTTAAGGAAGGTTGTTTATTTTCAACTCCCGGAACTGTCAAACTTTTCGAGTCCTCCACCGGAGGTGGAGGTTTACCCAATAGAATTATGTTTTGTTCGCTTTTATGGTGCTGTTGTGCATATCCGGTTGCGCAGGTATTATATCAAAAAATATTCAGAATCAGGTGGAAAAAAATCTCAGTCTCAAAATGGTTCTTGAGGATACCCGGGACTATGCCGGAAAAATGGTTTTGTGGTCTGGAGAAATCATCAACACCGACAACGAAAAACAGGGTACCATGATGGAAATAATCCAAAAGCCTGCTGATATCAACGGCAGGCCCAAGGATGTCGATAAAAGCCAGGGCCGGTTCCTTGCGTTAAATAAAACCTATCTTGACGCAGCCATCTATGAAAAAGGAAGAAAGGTCACAGTTGCCGGCCGCATAAAAGAGAAACGAACACGGCCCCTCGGTGGCATCCAATATACCTATCCTCTGATTATGGTCGAAGAAATTTATTTGTGGCCCAGAACTGATCTGGACGGGCACGACAGGTATTATCATGGGTCCTTTATGGCACCATCCTTATTGGTGGTATTGACATGTCCTTTTACTCTCGATGATCGAGTTACAAGTATCCTACGGTAGATTGAATAAACACGAAAAGAGCAATGACTGCAAAAATATTTATCATTAGAACCATTATCGCCCTGGGCGCGGTGATCGGCCTTGCCATAGGCGGATTAAACGGCCTGGCATGGGTGAAGTGGCCGGGCTTTTTGCTTTACCTGGCCTGTTTTGCCATGTATGTAAGCGCCCTTTATCAGGCCCTGTTTAAAATGAAAACCGTGACGGCCGATCTGCTGGTTGTCACGGTCATGACCGTGTCCCTTTTTGCCGGCCAGCCCCTGAGCGGTGCTCTGGTGGCTTGGTTCATCAGCATGGGGCTTGCCATCTCCTTTACCATTATTGAGCGGACCGGCCGGAAAATCAACGCCCTGACCAGGCAGGGCCGCAGTACCGTCCGGATAATAAAGGATAATCAGATCGTATCATTGCCCGTTGAACGGATCTGCAAAGGGGATGTGGTGATGGTACCCCAGGGAGAAATGATCCCGGTGGACGGCCGGATTGTGGAAGGAGCCTCTTCCATTGATGAATCGGTTGTAACCGGCGAGCCCTTTGCTGTGTATAAAAAAGAGAGGGATTTCTCCATGTCATGGCCCGGGAGATTGAAGCGTCACTCAAGGTCAAACCCCGAATTCATGAAAATGCTCACCGCTTTGTTCAGTTTTTCATTGTCGGCGTGGTGATCTATGCGGCCGGCGTTTTTATTGTGACCGCCCTGGCGGCCGGTGATGCCGCAACCGGGCTGATGCGAATGGCCGCGGTGACAGCCGTGGCCTGCCCTTGTGCCTGGGCCCTTTCGGTACCCACGGCTTTTGCTGCTGCCATCGGCGGATTGAGCAGCAAAGGGATTCTGGTGCGGGGCGGCACGCCACTGGAACAGGCGGGCCGGGCAGAGGTTGTTGTCCTGGATAAGACCGGCACCCTGACCCTTTCCCAGCCAAAGGTATCGGGTATTACCGCTTTTGATTTGCCGGTTCTACTATTAACGACATTAAACCCAGATTTATTCATAATCCATCATTTTTCCCTTGATAAATTTAACGAAGTCCTCTGCAGTCAGGGGACGAAGGATTTGGGGTACGGAGATGTTGATTGAAAGATTCAGTGTATCCGCCCCATCGCTGCACGCATCAAGGATCTTCCGGAACTCGGCACATGAGGTGTCCAGGATGAAGGCTCCCAGGGAAGCCATGGCTCCAGACTCTTCGGCCACCCCGATGAACTGATCCGGCGGCACAAAGCCAAGTTCCGGACTTTCCCAGCGCACCAGTGCCTCAGCACCGTGGATGGTGCCGTCTCCGTGAACCTGGGGTTGGAACACCATGTAAAGCTCATTCTCCTCAACGGCGGTATGCAGTGAATATTCGATCAGGGTCTTTCGCTCCATTATTTCCTGGAGTTCACTGTTGTAAAATGCATAATTATTACGTTTTTTCTTTGCGGTGTACATGGCAAGGTCGGCTGAGACCATGAGCTGCTCTATGCCGGCCCCGTCCTCCGGATATCGGGATATGCCGACGCTGCATCCGATACGCAGCTTCAATCCGGAAATGTAATAAGGTTTCGAAATTTCGGAGACAATCCTATGGCCCAGGTGGCTGTTGTTAAAACCGGCCGGTTCTTTTTTTATGAAGACCGAAAATTCGTCCCCACCATTCCTTACGATTTCGGAGCCTTCCGGCACCAGTTGTTTGAGCCGCTGGCTCACTTCAATGAGCAGTTTGTCTCCCAGGGCATGGCCAAAAGAGTCGTTAATATTCTTGAAATTGTCCAGATCAATAAACAAGAAAAGAAACGGGGAGGCATCCCGGGTTATCCACTGGTAGGAAATAGCCTTCAAAGCCGCCCGATTGTAAAGGTCCGTCAGGGAGTCATGAACCGCCTGATAGGAAAGCAGACGGTGTGCCGCCGCTTCCTTGTGGTAAAGCATATGGAAAAGGATGAAAAAACCGGTCAAGACCAAAATAAAACCAGCTAACTGGATAAAAAAACCCTGCCCGAAGAAGAGCGTTCTAACCGTCCTCATCGGAATCAAAGTCTGCGCCCAAATTTTATACCTTGTATTGTATTTCACGAAGTAAAAGGAGCTCTCTTTGGTCAGCCATGACCAGGTTTCGTAGTGGACGCCTTTTTTAGATTTTCGGATTTCTTCAGGGCGCAGACCCGCCCCGGTTTCGACATTCAACGCCGCAATTTTAACCGGCGGCCGGGAGACCGGGGATGAAAAAAGCTTGTGATGCTCCGTTTCCGGCAAAAAATTGAGGTCAGCCTTATTTTTGTCTGGGGATTCTAAATAACAGCCGTGGGCTGATCTGGTCAATCCACAATCAGACTCAACTCACAACAAAACATGAAAGCATATCAATTAAGTTATTTTGACTTTCATATAAAGAAGAATCTGACTAGCTATTTATAATGCCAAAACACATGGCAAAGCGCAAGACAAATATTGGTATAAATAAACTATTAGCTCCCTCAAAGTTTTTAATTATTTCAGAGTTTTTTAGACTACGTAAAAATTTATAGTTGTAATCTCTTTATCTTTCAGTATATTTATCGAAGCTTTTTTTTGAACAGTGAATTAACAGCCATGAGCTGAATTAGTTTTTTACCGTAATTCAGCCCACCATAAAAATTGAAAGATCTATATTTGCTACACAGACTTTCTTATACAATTTGGAGGTACATATGCCAGGATTTAAAAGGAAAAGGCACCGTGGAGAAAACTGCTGCATGCTCAGGAATATTAAACCCGGACGGCGGGCCAAAATCCGCTGCCACCATGCCAAAGGAGCAGTGCGTCAACGCCTTCTGGATCTGGGATTTGTTCCGGACACTGATGTTGAGGTGATCCGCAAGGCCCCACTAGGCGATCCCATTGAATGCTGTGTGGCCAATTATACGGTTGCACTCAGAAATTCTGAAGCCGACCTCATTGAGGTCGAAAGTTATTAATTTACCCATGAATACAGAGAAATAAATAATGAATGAACCCCCTGAAGCCGATCCGAAAAAACTTTTGGTGGGCCTGGCCGGCCAGCAAAACGCCGGCAAATCAACCACATTTAATATGCTTACCGGGGCCAACCAGCACATTGCCAATTACCCCGGCGTTACCGTTGATAAAAAAACCGGATTCTACCGCTACCGTGAAACCCGGGTGGAACTTGTTGATCTTCCCGGTACTTACAGCCTGACCTCTTTTTCCCTTGAAGAGCGGGTGGCAAGGGATTTTCTGATTTCAGAACATCCTGATGTCATTGCCAATGTGGTGGACGCCTCTTCCCTGAAACGCAGCCTTTATTTCACCTTCCAGGTGCTGGAAATGGGCTTTCCCGTTGTGGTGGTCCTGAACATGATGGACGTGGCCAAACGCAACGGAACCCATGTGGATGTATCTGCTCTGGAACATTGCCTGGGAGTAAACGTCATCCCTACCGTGGGCCGCAAGCGCCGGGGCAAGACGGAATTGAAAGATGCCATTCTGGATACGGCGAACCGCAAAACCCATAATTCCCTTCGTATCAACTATGAAGAACTTGAGCCGGCTGTGGAGAACCTTCAAAAACGCCTGGATCAAAGCAAACAGGCCGAAAACTACCCCTCCCGATGGCTGGCCGTCAAGCTCCTTGAGGGAGATAGCGAAGCCGAGCGTATTGCCGGTGAACTTCTTGGGGAAGAGTGCGAAGAACTAAAAATGGCCGAAAGTGTCCGCCAGGAATTTGAAGAAGAACATTACATGAATGTCCCGGACTACCTGGTGGGCTGCCGGGACCGTCTGGCCACAAAGATTGTCAACACCTGCGTCACGGAAACCAAGAACGGCCGGGACCGGGTCACTGAAACCATCGACAGAGTAGTCCTGAATCGGTTTGCCGCCCCCTTTTTCCTCATTGCCACGGTATTTGTGATTTACCAACTTTCCATTGTCAAGGGGTATGAGCTTACAGTTTACTGGTGGCCCATTTTAGCAAAATTGCGGGCCATGGTTGCCGGCGTACTGCCCGCGGCCGGTATCCTGGAGGATCCATATATCCGGTCCATGGGACTATGGATGGTGGATTCAGCCAATGCCCTTCTCAACTATATCCCTATTTTTTTGATACTGTTTTCCCTCATCGCCATTCTTGAGGACAGCGGATACATGGCCAGGATCGCCTTTATCCTGGACAAGTTGTTTCATTCCTTCGGCCTCCACGGCCAGTCTACCCTGCCCTATATCCTGGGCGGTGTGTTTGCCGGAGGATGTGCCGTACCCGGGGTTATGGCCACCAAGGGGATACCGGACGAACGGTCCCGAATGGCCACCATCCTTACAGTGCCCTATATGAACTGTCTGGCAAAGATCCCCTTTTACACCCTGCTCATCAATGTATTTTTTGCCCCGTACAAATCCTGGGCGATGCTCTTTTTATCCACAGTGACTATTTTTGTAGCCCTGCTGGTAGCCAAACTTTTGACTTCGACACTGCTCAAATCTATGGAAACCGCCCCCTTTGTCATGGAACTTCCCAAATACCATTCCCCGACGCTGTTCGGCGTAGGCCAGCGGGCCATTGAGCGAACCTGGCAGTACATCAAAAAAGTAGGGTCCATTGTGGTGGCCGTCTCCGTCTGCGTATTTACCCTGCTTCAATTCCCGGGCATTTCCGATGAAAAGCAGGCCCATTTTGAAGAAGAAATAACCCAAGCTGTGGGCACCTTTCAGAAAAAGATCGCCATGACCCAATATGCAAACCAGTTCAAGGATGAAGCCGCCCTGGCGTCAATGATCAATCTGTATAACGATTTTAAAACCGCACGGCTTACCACAAAAGGGGCGAAAGCGTCCAAGGCCTTGTCCGCTAGATTCAAAGCCAATTACCCGGAACAATTTAAATTCCTCAAGCCCCAGAAGGATAAAGACGCCAAAAAGGTAAACAAGGCCCTGCGTGGGTTGGTCTCCAAGCGTAAATCCTTACGCCGCCAGATCAAGGAATCACAGATAGAAACCAGCGCCCTTGGTATGGTGGGGCGATCCCTGGAACCTATTACCCAGTGGGCCGGATTCAACTGGAAGATCAATGTGGCCATTCTTTCCTCCTTTGCAGCCCGGGAATCTTCAGTGGCCACCATCGGTGTTCTCTACCAACAGGGGGCTGATGAAAACAAAAGCCTTGAAGACCGTGTGGAGGCCGAAGCTGGAGAGGGAGGATTTTCCCCCCTGCACGCCCTGGCCATCATGGTCTTTTTTGCCCTGTACCCACCCTGTCTGGCGACAACCATCATGATCAAGGTACAAACCGCTTCATACAAATGGATGGTTTTTTCCATGATTTTTCCCACCACCTTAGGGTTTGTCGCGGCCTGCCTGATCTACACCGGCGGCAGGGCCTTGAATCTTTCCGGCATCCAGATGATGGGTGTGTTCTATGCCGCAGTACTTCTAACGACCGTGTGTACGGGCCTGTTCAGCTCATGGGAACGAAAACCCGGCCCCCCGCCTGTGCCCGATCTGCGCGAGGCTCCGAAACCGTTGTAGTTTTATGCATCGCCGGCACCGGCCTGGGATATAAAAGAGGCCATAAAACTTAAAAAAAACATTGACAAAAACCTTAAATAATGAAAATAAGTTGTCCGATTAGAGACTAGATGGAGCTAACAAGTATTTTATCCTACAAATATTTATATGTGCCAATGCAATCACTAACCCTGTTAAAAAGTGTAAGAATAAAAACTTGTTAGCTAAAGAAATAATTATGATTCAGGATAAACTTAAACCCCGCAACAGCGGAACATTGCCACAGGCTTTATAAAAATAGAACCAGAATTTGAAGATGCCCGGCAGGCCTTTGCCTGAATGGCTTGCCGGGCTAATTTTCACATCAACAAGGAGAAAAAAATGAAACTGAAATTGACTGTATTAATCTTTGCTGCCATGGTGTTTGGCTTTTTTGTAACGCCACTGTGCCAGGCCCACACGCCGCTGTGCTCCTGCTATGACAATGGAGACGGAAGCGTGACCTGCGAAGGCGGATTTTCCGATGGATCTTCGGCTGCAGGTGTCCAGATGCATGTTGAAGACGGTGCCGGGAAGGTGCTGATCCAGGGTAAAATGGATGACGACAGTGAATTTACCTTTGACAAACCCGCAGGCGCCTACAAAGTTCAATTTGATGCCGGGGAAGGTCACAAGATAACCGTGGACGGCAAGGAAATCACCGAATAGCTCGGTCACTGCATAATTTTTAAAAAGGAGAACATCTTGAAGATGAAACATGTTATCACCACCATCAGCACCCTGGCCATCCTGGCACTTACCGTACCGGCATTTGCCCACTTTCAAATGATCTATACACCTGAAAGCGCCTTGAACAAGGGGGGTAAAATTCCTTTGGCCATTGTTTTCACCCATCCCTTTGAAGCGGGCCACACCATGGACATGGGCACACCGGAACAGTTTTTTTCCATGCGTTCAAGGGGAGAAAACACTCCTAAAAAGACGGATCTTCTGTCAACCTTAAAACCCATTACATGGACCAGCCTGACCAATGCAGGCGCTGCCTATGAAACTGAATATTCTGCCAGGGGCGGAGATCATATCTTCTGCCTGGTACCGGCTCCTTACTATGAAGGCGAAGAAGATGCCTATATCCAGCAGTCCACAAAAATGATTGTCAATGTGGGTGGAGAGCCTGGTGCCTGGATGGAACCTGTGGGTCTTGACTGTGAAATCGTTCCCCTGTGCAAACCCTATGACCGCTGGACCGGCAATGTATTCCAGGGCAAAGTGCTGTTCAAGGGAAAACCTGTGGCCGGCGCAGAAATTGAGATTGAATTCATGAACCACAAACCATTGCTGGACAAAAAAGCATTTGCCAAGGAAGCGTCCGCTGTTGCCCCCCAGGCAGCCTTTGTACTGCAAACCATTTTTGCCGATGATAACGGCGTATTCACCTTTGGCATTCCAAAGGCTGGATGGTGGGGATTTGCAGCCTTAGGCCTTGACCCCGAAGGGTCGTTTAAAGGCAAAGAATGCTCCAGGGATGCGGTGATCTGGATTCAGGCCAAAGATATGAAATAGATAACCAAGCTTGCCGGTGCCGGTCCTTTTTCCTGTCTCTTAAACAAGATGTCATCTCTTCTCCCAATGAGATAATCAACACAAGGGCCGGCACTTTCCAGTTTTTAAATGTTACATTGTAAAAAAAAACATGAAACGCCGTGTTCATGCTGCCCCAGGATAAATCTTATGCCCCCTGTTATCCATGTTGACCATCTTTGCCACCGTTACGGCAACCGTTATATATATAAAGACCTGAATTTTTCCATTTCCCCTGGAAAGATATACGGCCTTTTAGGCAAAAACGGTGTGGGCAAAACCACATTGATCAAAATATTGATGGGTTTTTTGCGGCCGGTCTCCGGAACTTGCAAAGTGTTCAACGAACCTTCCCATGCCCTGACACCTGATGCCCGGGCCCGGATCGGGCTTTTATTTGAAGGCCATGTGGCCTATGAATTCCTGTCTATCTGTCAAATTGAAAAATTTTACGCTCCATTTTATCCTGACTGGGATACCGGTATCTACTACCGGATGGTCGACAAATTAAATCTTCGCCCCAATCATCTTATCCGACAGATGTCCTGCGGCCAGCGTTCCCAGGTGGTATTAGGACTTTTAATGGCTCAGCAGCCGGAACTGCTGCTGCTCGATGACTATTCCATCGGGCTTGATGCCGGATACCGAAGACTTTTTCTGGACGAAATGCGTGAATATTCAGGCCAAGGGAACCGCACGGTATTTTTAACCTCCCATGTGATACAGGATATGGAAGATTTTGTGGATGAAGTGATCTTCCTTGAACGCGGCGGCCGCTTGATGGTCACCTCCCTAGAACAGTTCAAAAATAGTTTTACCTGCTTCAGGCTGCCGGTTTCCACAAACAATGATACCCCCGGTATCTCCCAAAGCATAACCCGGGAACAGATGCTGAGCGCCTGCCCCATGCTGAAAAATATTGAAATCCATCATGATCACTGGGATCTGTTTACCTTTTCATCCGGCCGGAAACTTGCCGACGCGCTCAATCATATCAACATGCCCGGCAATCTTCTTGAACCGGTAGACTTAAGCCTTGAAGATGCATTTATCGGATATACGGGGAGATACTGATGATCCAGGCTATTTTCAGAAAAGAATTTTTTAAAATCAGAGTGTTAACTCTTCTTACGCTGATCGTCCACATCTGCATTCTTTTGTATATCTATGTTTCCACACGCAGGCTGTTTATCCTGGATCATCCGGAGGTGGTCTGGTACCGGGTACTTCACCTGGGCCAGATTTATTATGGCACTTTAAAATATATTCCGCTTTTATCTGGTATTCTGATCGCCTGTTTTCAGTTTCTTCCGGAAATGTGGGGGGAGCGGTTCCGCCTTTCCCTTCATCTGCCCGTGTCCCCGGCGCTTGTGGCTCTGTCCCATCTTCTGGTGGGGATGACCGTTTATTGCGCATTGGCTCTGATCGATCTTTGGGGGCTTGGTCTGATTATGGGCCTGTTCTTTCCCTGGCAGGGTATAAAAATAAGTCTGTTAACCGCCCTGCCCTGGGCCATGGCCGGGGCTGCAGCCTATCTTGGCATGGCCCTGGCCATGCTTGAACCCGATTTTCGGCTCAAAGCGGTCAACCTGATCATTACGGCCGGTGTGACAGGGCTTTACCTGCAAAATGTTGATCCCGGAGCATACGGCCCAAGCCTGGTGCTACTCATTGTGCCCCTAATATTACTGATGCCGGCTGTGCTTTTACCGGTATTCAGATTTCGCTACAGAAGGGTGGGATAATGAATCGCAATGCACTGGCTGTTTATTGTATTCTGGTCATACTGGTGTCCGCTGTGTATCTGCCCATACTTTATGACAAAATTTTTATTGATGATGTTGAAAAAACACACCTGTTTTTGAGCCCTGTGAGCCAGGATTTTATTTTAATGGAAAAAATTGTGGGAAAAGTGCCCGACGCTGCTAGAGGCTTTGCCTTTGACCACCACAGCAACCTTGCCTATATGAAAGCGGACGGCACCTACGTGCCCCGCAAGGCATTTGAACGGCATCTGCCCTTTATTTATTATAAAAATATGGAAATCATAGGGGTTTTACCCATCACTTTAAACGGGCAGACATTTGATAAAAAAACGATCAAGGCCCAGCGCCGGGTTCTGGAGATTAAGGCCAGGGACTTGGCTGACAGATATCCGGAAGTACCCTTCTATCCCCTGCTGGAATCCAACCCTGGTCAGGCCAGGCTTGTCTTTCCCGAAAACCGGTTTCGCATGACAGACAGTGATATGGAGTTTATCAATGCCGATGCCAATATTGTGGATACGGGGCTCACCGAAATGTACACCCATGCCCTTGAAAAAAAGGGATTTGTATTTCCTGCCCGGTCTGTGAACGGAAAATTTACCGTACTTAAACCCTTTGACGAAGGCGTGTTTCTTGTGGATCACAATTTTCATGTGTTTCATGTCAAACGGGTGGATGATAAACCTTCGATTGCTAAAACGCCTATTTCAACGGACTTGAAAATCCGGGCCATCAAGGTGTCGGAAAACAAACAGAAAAAATACTATGGTATGGCGCTTTCCGGGGACGGACGCATCTTTCTTTTAGGGTATAACAACTACGGGTTGACCCCTGTCCCCCTGGCAGATTATGACCCGGACCGCATGGATTTAAAGTTGATTTTCAATCCTTTATACTGCACGGCAATTTATTCCGATGACACCATCATCCGGGCCGTGGCCATGGATAAAAATTTTGTACCCATTAAAACCTTTGTCCACACCATGTCCCGGGCAACAATGACTGGTGCAGGAAAGGCCAGGGATCTGCTCTTTCCCTTTACCCTGAAACTTGGCACAACTTCAAGCTGCGGATATGTAACGGCCCGGGCCGTGCCCGGCACCATCTGGTCTCTGGCCGGCATGGGCATATGTGTGCTGCTCTTTACCGGCGGTACAAAAACAGCTACTGGTCAATGGCCCGGTAGGTTACGAATAATCACTGTGGCCTTTACAGGCCTTTACGGACTGATTGCCATGATTATCGCTGGGGTCAGTGAATAGGAGAAAAATAATGATTGGAAACCTTATTGTCGTTTTAATTGTATTTTGTGCGGTTTTTTACCTGTACCGGCACTGGAAAAAAATAAGTGATCCTGATTCCCCCTCATGTGGCGGATGCGGTGGATGCCAGGGCAGTAAACCAAACAACCGGAACACTATTTTCAAATCCATGGAAGATGCAGAAAAAAAAGAGGAATAAATGACACAATACATCAACGCCCATTTTCGTCTATCACACAAGTTTCTACTTTTTCTGGTCCCGGCACTGATCTGTTTTACGGCGGCCAGTGCATTGGCCCACACCCTTTATATCCAGCCCACCCGTTTTATGGCCGATAAAGGCAAATCCATCCCCTTCTTTTTCTGTTACGGCCACTTCATCCCTGTGGCGGATGGTATCCGTGGCAAAAAACTGAACAAGGTCCAGGTCATTGCACCTGACGGCCAGGCCCAAACCGTCGCGATTATGGACGGCAAAGGGCTGCATTCACACATGGTGGAATACAATGCCCCCGGTATCTGGGGTCTGACCGCTGAAACGACACCCGGGTATTACACCTTTTATAAGGATAAGAACGGCAAAGAACGGCATGCCATCAAATCCATTGACAAGATCAAAAACCGGCTGGGTGAAGTAATTAAAAGCTATTATTCCAAGCAATATGCCAAAACCTATGTTAGATGCGAGACCCCCACAGAGCCTTTCCCGGCCAACCTGGGCCTGCCCCTGGAATTGATACCTGTACAGAATCTATTTAAATTGAAACCAGGGAGCACGCTGGAACTTGATGTGTACCTGGACGGCAAACCCTATACAGGTAAGGGAACATGGGATGCAACTTACATGGGATTCTCCACCCAGTCGGAGGACAATTTTTACCCGCAGACACCAGTTGAGGGGTCAAGGGTTTCCATTTCCCTGCCCAACCCAGGCAGATGGTTTATCCGTTATTTTATTAAAGTGGATGCCCCTGAACAGGATAAAGACAAATATCTTCAGATGAAGCTGACCACCTCTTTGACATTACAAATTGATAATGAACGCAAAACAGCCAAACCCAAATCCCATTAAATCAGACGCCTGAATATTCATGCCTAACCGCACCGGCACAAGCCGGTCCCTGGTTCCGGGTGCCTTTTTATCCCATTTGCCGCATCCGGAACCAGTTAGGGTTTGATACACGCCTTTGCCAAAACATATTGACGCTATCACCCGGCTACATTATTCTGATCACGCTTCAAGCGGAAGCGGCCCCTGTCTTTATTTTACCGCTTTCGATATCAAAGGATTTGGTTCATGCAAAAACGCTTTTTATTTCTGTCAGACATCCCCTGGCCGGGCCTCTGTCTGATTTTCATTTTTATAACGCTGTTCACAGGCTGCAAAGCCGTGGGACCAGACTACAAACCGCCGGATCTTTTCCCTGAAGGGTCCTGGCATGCTCCCATGCAAAAGGGGGTGACCCAAGCACCGGCAGCCTCTGAAGAGCTGGCGCAATGGTGGACGGTACTCGATGACCCGGTGCTCACGGATCTGATTTCCCGTGCGGTTCAAAACAACCTGGATGTGAAACTGGCCCTGGCGCGCATTCGCCAGTACCGGCTGCTTAAGGGAATTGAAGAGGCCGATAGACTGCCCACCGTTAATGCCTCGGGCGGGGCGTCCTGGACCGGTACCAGCAATGAGGACGGTACCGGCACGGTTTTGAAAACCTATAGCGCCGGACTGGATGCAAGCTGGGAAATTGACCTGTTCGGCCGGATCCAGCGATCCATTGAAGCCGCGGACGCAAGTCTTTCAGCCCAGCAAGAGGCGCTGCGGGATACTCTGATCAGTCTTGTTGGAGATCTTGCCGACAGTTACATTGATGTACGCACAGCCCAGATACGCCTGGATGTGGTCCGGCAGAACATTGACTCCCAGACCGAATCCTTCCAGCTCACCCAGTGGCAGTACCAGGCTGGCCTGACCGATGAACTGGATGTCCACCAGGCCCGGTACAGCCTGGAAAGTGCCAAAGCCCAGATTCCGGCCCTTGAATCCGTCCTGTCCGAGGCCATGAACCGGGTGGCTGTGCTCTCGGGTCTTGCCCCCGGCACCCTGCACAAAAGCTTGGCATCCCCCACCCCCTTGCCCACCCTGCCGGGAACCATTGCCGTAGGACTTCCCGCAGATGCCCTGCGAAGGCGGCCCGATATCAGAGAGGCTGAATACGAACTCATTGCCCAGACCGCCCAGGTGGGGGTGGCTACGGCAGATCTTTATCCTGAACTGACCCTGTCCGGTTCCATTGGTATGGATGCTTTAAGCCCTGCCGAACTCTTTGACAATATTTTAGATCCATCCCACTGGGCCCGGTCCCTGGCCGCAAGCCTGTCCCACACCCTGTTTGACGCCGGCAGTATCCGTAAAAATATCGAGGTTCAGAATTCTTTGCAGGAACAGGCCCTGATCCAGTACGAATCTGCCATTCTGTCAGCCCTGGAAGAGGTGGAAAATGCCCTGCTGGCCTACGCCAAGGAGCAGACCCGGCTGGAACACCTGACCATTGCCGCCGAACAGGCCTTGGCCGCCGAAGACCTGGCAAAAAAGAAATACGAATCCGGCCTGATTGATTTCAACACAGTGCTGACATCCCAGCAGACCGTGTTATCCTATCAAAGTGATCTTGCCACAAGCCGGGGGACCTGTGTCTCCAATCTGATCACCCTTTACAAGGTCCTTGGCGGGGGCTGGACCCCGGTGGAATCTGATGCCCCAACAGGCGAACAAAACGAATCTGAAACACAACCAACCCCCTAACATCTTTGGAGTTCCCATGGATTTAACTGATGATATCAAGGCCACATTAAACGCCGGCTCCCGGAAAAAAAGCAAAAAGCGCATTTTCATAATTATCTTGATTCTGATTCTTGTCGCCGCAGGGACGTATTTTTTTCTGCTGTCCAAAGGCCCGCCAAGCGGCGGACCAGATGCTGGCATGTCTTTTAAGACGGCACCGGCCGCTGTCACCGATATTCACGTAACCGTGTCTGCCACAGGCACCCTGGAACCCACCAACGAGGTGGAGGTGGGCAGTGAGTTATCCGGCACCATCCAGGAGGTGTTCGTGGATTACAACGACCAGGTCACCGAAGGCCAGGTCCTGGCCCGGCTGGATATCACGGATCTGCAGGCCCAGGTGCGTAAAAGCAAGGCGTCTCTGGCTGCAGCCCGGGCATCGGTGCGCCAGGCCCAGGCCACGGTGGATCAGACAGACCGAAAATTAAAAAATCTGAAAAAAGTCCGGGAATTGAGCGGTGGCAAGGTGCCGGCCCAGACTGACATGGATGAAGCCCAGGCCAACTACACCCGGGCCGTAGCCGACCGGGCCAGTGCTGACGCCAGCGTGGCCGAAGTCCAGGCATCTTTGGACAGCACGTTAACCGAATTGTCCAAGGCAGACATTATCTCCCCTGTAAACGGGATTGTTCTGACCCGGGACATTGAAAAGGGCTCTACCGTGGCGGCCTCATTTGAGGCCCCGGTGCTCTTTACCCTGGCAGAAGACTTAACCAAAATGAAACTGAACGTGGATGTAGACGAAGCAGACATCGGTGTGGTCAAGGAAGGACTTTACGCCCACTTTACCGTGGATGCCTATCCCAAACGCAAATTTGCAGCAAAAATCCAGCAGGTCCGGTTTAATGCCACCACCACGGACGGAGTCGTTACCTATGAAACCATCATGACCTGTGACAACGCAGACTTAGCTTTGCGTCCGGGCATGACCGCCACGGCAGACATTATTGTTAAGCAGGCTGACCAGGTCTTGTCTGTTCCCAGTGCAGCCATGAGGTTCTCAATGCCCAAACCCGGGGAAAACAACAGCAAGCCATCGCTGTTAAGGATGTTCATGCCCGGACCGTCCAGACGCGGCAACCGGTCGGCCAAGCAGGTCACCATCACAGGCGGCAAAGATCAGGAGACCCTATGGATTCTGGATGCAAACAAACGGCCAAGGCCTGTGCCTGTCAAAGCGGGCTTAAGCGACGGGATTAACACCCAGATACTGAAAGGCGACATCACCCAAGGCACCCAAGTTATTGTCTCCGCGACCACAAAGGGCAAGTAACGCCATGGCTGACAAAAAACATGCGTTGATCTCCCTGACCGGTGTCACCAAGGCCTACGGCAGCAACGAAGCAAGGATTTTTGCGTTACGCGGTATTGATCTGTCCATTGACTCCGGTGAATTTATTTCGGTGATGGGGCCGTCCGGCTCGGGAAAATCCACCTGCATGAACATCCTGGGATGCCTGGATACCCCCACATCGGGCCAGTATAAATTTGGCGGGGTTGAGGTCAGCCATATGAGCCGCAAGCAGCTGGCCACCCTGCGCCGGTTTTACCTGGGCTTTGTGTTCCAGGGATTTAACCTGCTTAACCGGACCACGGCCATGGAAAATGTGGAACTGCCCCTGGTGTACAGAGGCATTCCGCCAAAGAAACGAAAAACGTTGGCGCGCAAGGCACTTGAACAGGTAGGGCTTGCAGGACGTGAAGCCCACACCCCCGGCGAACTGTCCGGGGGACAGCAGCAGCGAGTGGCCATTGCCCGGGCCATTGCCACCACCCCTTCGGTATTATTTGCCGACGAGCCCACGGGCAACCTGGACACAGCCAGAAGCCATGAGATCATGGAACTTTTAAAACAATTGAACCGGGAACATAACATTACCGTGGTCATGGTCACCCATGAATCGGATATGGCCGCTTACTCAGACCGGATCATTCACTTTGTGGACGGACAGGTGGCAGATGTTGAAAACGGACAGGCAGCGGCAGCAAAAGGAGGTCAGGACCGATGATCTGGAACACTTTTATCCTGGCATTGCGGGGTATCCGGCGTAATGTCATGCGCTCGGTGCTCACCATTTTAGGTATCATCATCGGCGTGGCCGCCGTGATTACTCTTGTGACCATCGGCAACGGCACCACGGCCCAGGTAACCCAGCAGATTGCTGCTATGGGTACCAATGTACTGCTTATTAACCCGGGCCAGCGCCGCGGTCCCGGCGGGGCAGCCAAGGCCCCGAGTTTCTCAATCAAAGATGTCCAGGCCATTGAGCGGCAGATCCATAATCTGTCCGGTGTGGCCCCGGCCGTATCCGCCTCTGCCGTGGCCGTGGTGGGCAACCAGAACTGGAGCACCAGCATTACCGGCACCACCAATGATTTCTTTACAGTCCGCAACTGGACCATAAAGGCCGGCCGCACCTTTTCAGACAATGAGATCAGTGCCGGCCGCACCGTTTGCGTGGTGGGGGACACCATCCGGGAGAACCTGTTCGGCGACGTGGATCCTTTGGGACAAAAACTGCGTCTGGGCAAGGTCTCCTGTCAGATCGTCGGCCTGTTGGAAGCCAAGGGCAACTCATCTATGGGTGGGGACCAGGATGATTGTGTGATCATGCCCATGAAAGCAGTTCAGCGCCGGTTTTCCGGCAACAAAGACATCCCCTTTATTCAGGTGGCAGTAAAAAGCGACGCCTCCACCACCAAAGCGTCAGCCACTATCCAGGCCCTTTTAAGAAAACGCCGGCACCTATCCGACAATGAAGAGGACAATTTCAGAATCATGGACACCAAGGAGCTTGCCACCATGCTCACCTCCACCACCAAAACCATGACAGCCCTTCTCGGCGCCGTGGCAGCGGTGAGCCTTTTAGTCGGGGGCATAGGTATCATGAACATCATGCTGGTTTCCGTGACCGAACGTACCCGGGAAATCGGCATCCGTCTTGCCATCGGCGCTTATGAACATGAAGTGCTGCTCCAATTTTTAGTGGAATCCGTGGTGCTCTCCTCCTTTGGCGGCATTTTTGGTATTATCCTGGCCCTGGCAGCCTCCTTTGGTGCCACAAAAATGCTGGCCATCCCCTTTGCCCCGGATATCTCCATCATCATTATTGCGTTTTTCTTCTCCGCCGCAGTGGGCGTGGTGTTCGGATATTTCCCGGCCCTGAAGGCGGCCCGCATGGATCCTATTGATGCTTTGCGCCATGAATAACACGCCGAAAAGGTAAATCGTATAAATTGAGTTTCAAACAACGTAAAGGAGTAAAAAAAATAAGAACAATGAATAAACCAATGCCGAATATCGGATTCAAGCTCATGAGGCTTATGTTCAAGGTCCGTGATTGCCTTCGCCCCCGCTTGGATGTTTTGAAGGAAGCCGGAATAGAAAAGGGATTTTCCGTGTTGGATTTTGGCTGCGGACCAGGTGGCTACATTATGCCACTCGTAAATATAGTGGGCCCTTCCGGCAAAATTTATGCACTCGACATACATCCACTTGCCATTCACGAAGTCAAAAAAATGGCGTCACGCAAGGGGCTCGAAAACGTTGAGACCATCAAGTCCGATTGCAGCACTGGGCTCCAGGAAAAGGGTGTGGATACTGTTCTGTTATATGATGTCTTCCACAATCTTGGTCGCCCCGATGAAGTCCTGCAAGAGATTCACAGGATATTGAAGCCTGGCGGCACCTTGTCGTTCAGTGACCACCATATGAAAGAAAAGGAAGTGCTCATGCGGCTGACTGATGCCGGAATGTTCAAATTCGTCAAAAAAGGCAAGACAACGTACAGTTTAACCAAAACCGACTGACAGACGAAGCTTGAAAAGTTACCGAGTAAAGTCTAATGGGCTCAGCTAAAGGAGTCGGCTCTTGAGTCATTTAATTGATTCAGCTATTATAATGGCATATATAGACCGTTCTTTGAGTCCTGGTATTCTCAGCTTAAAAGCTGATCGTCAAAGATTGTGGACGATTGATGTAAACCGCAACTGGCGAGTCGTTTTTGAATTCAAAGTTTCTCCAACGCCGAAGTTGGGCAAATTAACAAGAACTTGATCATCGAATAAAAGAACTTGATGAGCCAAAAACAGCCCTCCTTTTATTCAAAACTTTTAAACTCCATAGCATTCTATGGGCTTGCAGCCCATAATGCTTGAATCTATCAAAGGTATAAATCAAGCCCGTGAACAATACATCCTCGAAAGACCTAAAACCTGAAGCCATTGACTGGCACACCCTGGAACCGGACAGGGTCTTTGCCACCCTACACAGCAACGAGGCCGGACTCACCGCCGATGAGGCGACGGAACGGCTGCGCATTCACGGCCCCAATCTGATCCGCAAGACAAAGCAGGACGGGATACTCCGGCTTCTGTGGCGTCAGATCAATAATTCCCTGATATGGGTCCTGCTCGCCTCCGGCACCCTGGCGATCTTGCTCGGTAAAATGACCGACGGTCTGGTGGTGCTCTCGGTGGTGCTGATTAACGCCGTTATCGGCTTTGTCCAGGAATTCAAGGCCGGAAGGGCCATCGAGGCCCTTTCCGAGATGGTTCCGCAGAATGCCATCGCTATCCGGGAGGGGAAAAATTGCACCATTTCCGCCTCTGAACTGGTGCCCGGCGATGTGGTACTCCTGGCGGCAGGCGACAGCGTAGCGGCGGATATGCGTCTGGTCAGCATAAAAAACCTGCAGGTGGAAGAAGCGGCCCTGACCGGCGAGTCGGTGCCGGTTGAAAAAAACATCGTCTCGGTCAGCAGTGATGCCGTGCTCGGCGACCGGACCTGCATGGTCTACAGCGGCACCCTGGTCACAACAGGTACGGCTACAGCCGTGGTTACGGCCACCGGCATAGGCACGGAGCTGGGCCGTATCTCCGACATGCTCGAAAGTACCGTTGACCTGGAAACGCCGCTCACGAAAAAACTGGATGAGGTCAGTACCTACATTACCATTGGAATTTCGGTCATCTCCGTGGTGATCCTGGCTATCGGCATGAAACGGGCCCTGGATATCGCCATCCCGCTGGGTACAGCCCTGAAAGAAACCCTTATTTTTGCCATAGCGCTGGCGGTCGGGGCCATCCCCGAGGGCTTGCCTGCGGTGGTGACCATTGCCCTGGCCATCGGGGTGCAGCGCATGGCACGCCGAAACGCCATTATTCGCAAACTGCCCGCAGTGGAAACCCTGGGCAGTACCACCGTGATCTGTTCCGACAAAACCGGCACACTGACCTGCAACGAGATGACCGTGACCGAACTGCGGACCCTGCAGACCAGTTGCCGAATCAGCGGCAACGGTTACGATCCACTGGGCAGCTTCACCATCGAGGGCCGGAACGTGGTCCACCTGCCCGAAGACATCGAGGATCTGCTGACCAAGGCGAGCCTGTGCAACGATGCCACCCTGCATCAAGAGGCAACCGGGTGGAACATCACCGGCGACCCGACCGAGGCCGCTCTCCTGGTTGCCGCCGCCAAAGCCGAGATCTCCATTGAAACCGCCACCGCCCAATTTCCCCGGCTCGACAGCATACCGTTTTCATCGGAAAACCAGTATATGGCCACCCTGCACGGTGGCACCGAAAAAACCATTGTCCTCAAGGGGGCGCCCGAAGTTATTCTGAGCCGTTGCCATGCTGCAGGACAGGCCACGGATGTTTCGGAACAAATCATAGCGGAGATCAACCGCATGGGCACCCAGGGGATGCGGGTGCTGGCCATAGCGGACAAACAGGTGAACCAGGCCGCACCCGATGCGCTCTCGCCTGATTCGGTGGTGCAGGGGTTTACATTTCTGGGCTTGATCGGCATGATCGATCCGCCGCGTATAGAGGCGGTTGAAGCCATCAAGGCCTGCCATCAGGCCGGAATCGAGGTGAAGATGATCACCGGCGATCACCGCACCACGGCCCTTGCCATCGGCACGGAGCTCAACCTGGCAGGCAGCGGCCAAGTCGTGACCGGCGTGAAATTGGCAACCATGGATGCAGCAACCCTGCAACAGACAGCGCTGACCACCAACATTTTTGCCCGGGTGGCCCCGGAGCATAAGCTCCGCCTGGTGCGTGCCTTGCAAAAAGAACGGCACATCGTCGCCATGACCGGTGACGGCGTGAATGATGCGCCATCGCTAAAGCAAGCCAATATCGGCGTGGCCATGGGTATTACCGGTACGGCGGTGTCCAAGGAATCGGCGGATATCGTTCTAGCGGACGACAATTTTGCAAGTATCAGCGCGGCGGTGGAGGAGGGAAGACGGGTCTACGACAATCTGATCAAATCCCTGGCCTTTTTATTGCCCACCAATCTCGGCCTGGCGTTGATCCTGATTTACGGCATCATGTTCTTTCCCTTTGACCCGGTAAGCAAAATGCTGTTGCTGCCCATGCTGCCGACCCAGTTACTGTGGATCAATCTGGTTGCGGCGGTCGCCCTGGCCCTGCCCCTGGCCTTTGAGGTCAAGGAACCGGATATTATGCATCGGCCGCCCCGCAATCCGGACGCGCCGTTGTTTACCGGTTTTGTGGTCTTCCGGGTGGTAGCGGTCTCCTTGCTGATGACCGCCGGCACGATTGTGCTCTTTACTATGGAATATCAACAGGAACTAGCAGCGAGTATTGCTGAACCACTAGCCCTGGCCAAGAGCCAGACCATGGCTGTGACCTTTGTCATTTTGTTCCAGATCTTCTACATGACCCACTGCCGATCGCTGAAGGACAGTCTGCTGAAAATCGGATTCTTCAGCAATCCCACCGTATTCTGGGGGATTGGTGTGGTTCTTGCCCTGCAGGGGCTGTTTATTTACCTGCCCTTGATGCAGCGGGTCTTCCGCACAGCACCTCTGTCGTTCACCGAAATCGGGCTGACCACTGCTGCGGCGTTCATTATTTTTCCGGCGGTGTCCCTTGAAAAATGGATTCGCTCCCTGGTGCGGCGTTCGCTGAGAGACGGTGCCTGATAGTTGCAGTTGTCTTTCCGAGGAATAGGATCAGGTCTTGAATTATTACTTTTTAATCAAAAAATCTTATAGTTCAAGACCTTCCTTTCCAGTGGGTACAGCCGATACGGCTTGGACAGGAATTGAGGCAGTAGGAGTTGCGATTATGGGAATGATACTTTTTAACGAATCACGAGATGTTCTGAGAATAATATGTTTGTTATTAATCGTAGCTGGAAAGTTGGTTTTAAACTAGTTTCTTCGTCGTAGGAAAGTCCATAGCCATGTCTTTTGTGGATGCAAAAACTTGCACTATCGAAGGGTTGATACTCTCCCGCTATTACTTTGATGGCTCATGTTGCGTTTCGGGGTCCTAATTTTTGATACAAACACTATGCACCTGAAATGATTAATAATATTAACATGTCTTCTATATTGCAAGCCCGGAGCATTTTGTTATATTTCATATAGTTAAGCTTAATAACCCCCTAAAAAAATCCTGAAACGCAACATGAGCCTTAATTATTATGTACTCTCAGCTAAAGTCGACCCTGGTCCTGCTAAAGGTCTAAAGGTTTTTTTTGATGATTTGCAGAAAGGACATTCCCAATCATCCGGAAGATCTTTAAACGCTGTCCCCGGAGGGGTATTGGTCTTTGGTTCGCCTTTGTCAGGGTCATAAACATATCCGCAATTGTGTACTTGACATTGATACATATCTTTTGGATCAGCCATTTTAACTCTCCTTATTCTAAGTTTTTTTAAGTAATTAATATTAAACTACCCAAAGGGGCTATGTCGAAGCCTATCTTATAGAAGACATGAACCGAGCCATTTTCCATAAAAGAAAGTACGAAAGGAAATAATCTCCACATAAAATGAAGACGATGCAATGAATTAACTATAATCAGATCTTCAAATTTAGTCAAGGAAATTAACCCTAAACGAAATATTTGCCATAAGAATGGCTCAAATATGAGAACCCGGATGGCCTCTGCTGACTTCTCCTACGCGGTCAAGGCCGGTTGCCCGGCCTTCAGCCGTCTTCACAAGTTTACGGACACACTCTATAATGTGTAGAGGACGGTTTTGAATTCCAGCAGTACATAAGAGCCATGTTAGACTGAAACCTGATGTATAATCAGCGATCCTGCAATAAACCACATGGTTGCGCAAACCAGGCTGTCAAGGATTCGCCAGGATATCTGTTTTTGAAACAAGGGGGATAGCATCTGTCCGCCAAGGCTTAAGCTGATAAACCATATGACAGATGCGCAAACCGCCCCGATCCAAAAATACAGGCGCATCTGCCCGTGAAATTGACTGCTGATACTGCCCAGAAGAATGACCGTATCCAGATAAAAATGCGGGTTGAGCAAGGTAACCGCCAACGTTGCGATTACCGCAGTTCCCAATGACCGTACGGCTTTATCCCGGGCCTGCAGCCGCCCTCCTTTCACAGCGGAACGAAGTGACCCGAAACCATAAAAAATAAGAAAAGCTGCACCACCCCAGGTCACCCATTGCGAAAAAACGGGATTACCAGACACAAAAGAGCCGAAGCCTGCAACGCCTGCTGAAATAAAAATCGTATCACAAAGAATGCAAATAAATGCGACAATTAAATGATGATTTTTGCGAACTCCCTGGGAAAGAACAAAGGCGTTTTGTGCGCCAATGGCTACAATCAATCCGCCGCCGGTACCAAAACCCTGTAAAAAAGGTGCTATCACTTATTCTCCTTGAAATTTTCATATTTTACATGAGGCAAAAATATGACAATGGAATTCAAAAGTAAAATTAATAGTTTTTATTGCTCATAAATTCTGCTAATGATACTTCATGTTTGATTATAAACTCATTGAAGCGTTGGCCATGGTTTCCATGGAAGGCGGTTTTGACAAAGCCGCCAAGGTATTGCACATAACCCAGCCTGCTGTTTCCCAGCGCCTGAAGCAGCTTGAACAGGCAACAGGCCAGGTGCTGATAGCACGCACCACCCCGCCCAAAGTAACCGTTGCCGGTCAAAAACTGATCAAACACTATCTGCAGGTCAAAAGACTTGAGGATGATCTATCAAGGCAGATAAATGATTCCGGCACCAGGGAATTTTCATCCCTGACCATAGGTGTCAATGCAGACAGCCTTGCTTTGTGGTTTTTAGAGGCAGTCCGCCCGTTTTTAACCCGGGAAAAGGTGCTGCTTGATATTCGTGTTAACGACCAGGAACAGACCCATAAACTGTTTAAAAACGGAGAGGTAATGGGCTGCATCAGCACCCTGGAGCAACCCATGCAGGGATCAAAAATTGAATACATCGGCCGCATGCATTACCATATGACTGCAACACCGCAGTTTGCAGCCCACTGGTTTCCCAAAGGCCTGAATGCCGAAAATGTTCAGCACGCCCCGGCGGTTATATTTGACAGGCAAGACTCACTGCACCACAAACTTTTACTGAACGCCTTTGGCCTGAAATCTTCAAATATTTTCGCCCACTATGTCCCTTCAGTGGAGAAATTTGCAGATTATATCACACAAGGCCTGGCCTACGGCACCCTTCCGGACCAGCAAAGCAGACCACTTTTGAAAAGCGAAAAAATCATTAACCTGCTGCCCGACTTTAATGTACCGGTAGACCTTTACTGGCATTTCTGGAACCTGAAATCAGCTCTGCTGGACGATCTGACAGAGACCTTAACCGGATTCGCTAAGTTATTTTTCAAAATTGCTTAACCTGGGAGCCCGGGCGGATCGCCCGCATCTTTAGAATACTTGTAGTTCACAAAATCTGGCTCAGGAACAGCTTGGCACGGTCATTTTTAGTGTGATTAAAAAATTCATCCGGCGTCCCCTGTTCAACAATGGCACCATGATCCATGAAGATAATTCGGTCTGCAACCTCTCTTGCAAACCCCATTTCATGGGTGACAACAACCATTGTCATCCCTTCTTTGGCAAGTTTGGTCATAACAGCTAAAACTTCACCGATCATTTCAGGGTCAAGGGCTGAGGTCGGTTCATCAAAGAGCATTATTTTCGGTGTCATAGCAAGGGCTCTTGCTATGGCAACCCGCTGTTGCTGACCACCGGAAAGTTTACCCGGATATTCACCTGATTTGTCAAAAATACCCACTTTTTCAAGCAATTTTGTTGAAATCCCGGTGGCTTCTTCACGGGTTCGTTTTCTGACAACAACCTGGGCAAGGTTCAGGTTGTCCATGACCGTTTTATGGGGAAAAACGTTAAAAGACTGGAAGACCATTCCGACTTCTTCACGGACCTTGTTGATATCGGTTGATTTGTCGTAAATATCAACACCATCAATGATAATTTTACCGGCATCAATGGTTTCGAGCTGGTTGATGGATCTTAAGAGCGTACTTTTACCGGAACCGCTGGGTCCGAGAATAACCACTTTTTCACCATCATGAACGTCCAGTGAAACACTATCAAGTGCTTTTAAGTCGCCGTAGAATTTACTGACGTTTTCTATGTGTACAAGAATTTTGCTATTCATCGTCACTTATCTTATCCTCCATAATGCCCACAAATTTTGACAGGATCAATGTGATTACAAGGTAGATAAGAGCTACCATTGTGTATGTTTCAAAATAATCGAATGATTCGGACGCGAATTCTCTTCCCCGCCTTAAAAGATCGGAAACGGCAAGGATTGAAACAAGAGAGGAATCCTTTAAAAGGGCGATAAATTCATTGCCGACTGGCGGTAGTATGGTTTTTACTGCCTGGGGAAGGATAACGTGCTTGGTTGTCTGTGACGAAGTCATCCCAAGGGATCTTGCCGCTTCTGTCTGGCCTTTTGAAATGGCATCGATACCGGCTCTGAAAATTTCTGCCATATAAGCGCCGTAACAGATGGACATGGCAATAATTGCGCAGATTTCAGCAGGCAGTTGAACAAATTTTCCCAATGCAAAGTAGATGTAAAAAAGCTGAACCAGAAGCGGAATGCCTCTGATAATTTCAACATAAAGGGAAGCAATGCCGTTAATGAACCTATTTTTGGAGATTCTTCCAAGTCCAGCGATCAAACCAAATAGCAATGATAAAAAAATGGATGCGATGGTCACTTTGAACGTTACATAAATCCCATCCGGTAAAAATTTTAATCTATGATAGCAAATGACGGTTGGTATTGATCTTGCTCTTAAGTAGCGAATAAGGATGCCAATTTTTTCGGCAAATCAGGCCGCTGAATTATTTTTTTCATTTCAGGGCTAATTTTTCCATACGTTTTTTGTTCGTCGTTTAATTTTTCAAGAACCATGTTGTAGTCAATTTTTTCGAATCGTTCCTCCAAAGTAGCATTCCCATCAAGGATGGCTTCCATATATTCTGCTTTATCAAGATTCTTGATTAACGGCGTGTCTGTGAGCATGGTTTTGAGCCTTTTATTTAATGATATTGTTCCACTTCTTTTCCGGTTTCTACGTTTAAGTTCCCGGAAAAATCGTTCCAAAATATTGTTTGTGCGTTGAGGTTGGATGTGAACCTGCTGACCATTGGATGTTTCGATTGTAATTGGATCGGCAAAAAGTTTCTCCCAGTAAGTGTCGATCTGTTTGATCATTTTTTTATATGAGTCTGTTTGAGATAATTTCGGGTCTGCCATTATTTGCGCCCTGAATCTTTTCACTTTCTGAGCAATACGTTTTATATTGGTATTATTATCGCCGTCATCATTAAGTCCTTTCTTATTTTCAGAAACGGTTATGGATAAGGCGGTTCGGAGTTGTTTGAAGGTTTCCATCTTTTTTTCAATTTGCTTAGCGGCGCTTCTCAACTGTTGGTCATTGATGATTTTATTGAGAGGCTTCCAAAGATTGAAGAAATGTTTATCGAATTGATTGTAGCCAGAGGTGTCCACCATTTTATACAGGACTTTTAGCCGCTGGTAAAAAATAAAGTGCGGGCAATCAAATGGGAAACCATAACCCTCAAGTTGGCCAGTTGTGTCAAGAGCCCAATGGATCATGACATATGACGACACAATCGCCAGTTTTTCTGCGGGTATTGTGTTCGGCTGATTTTCAGCAATACACTCTAATAGCCCTGTCCCAAGTTGAGTATCGTTTCCCATGAGAGAGTCCAGCGCCTTTGCTTTTGCCCGAAGCACTGTTCTGATTTTATGCTTTGTTAAACGGATTCTAATCTTAGCGTATTCTGCTTCATATAAATCTTTTCCAATATCTCTTAAAAAATGGAAATGGCAGATGAAATCCGGAATACCTTTGAACACAACCTCTACTGCCGATAAAATGCCTTTACCCATATCATGGACCAGAGCAACCGGGTTGCCGTATTGCTTTTTTATTCTTTCTAAAAAGGGGATGATGGATTCTGCTTTTTCCGAGGGCAATTTGATATTATCCAATACTATTTGAGCAATGCCGTCCATACCGGTAAAAAGATGAGGACTGCCGCCTTCGCAAGTGCCATCTATATGCAGAATATAGCCGCCTTTGTGTGACATCAGTTGATTTAATCGTTGCTGTGCCTGCTGATGGGCTATGGCCAGATAAGCAATAAATTTCTTACCAAGGAAACCAATCTCTCGTTGAGAAATGGTTATATTTCTATCTGACAGCAGTGCAATGATTTGCTGTTCTGATAGACAGTGAACAAAAAGTCCATATCCGACAAAAACCAACACATCATACCCATACGTGCACCGATATGGGGTCAAAGAACGAAGCTGTTGACTTTGATGGACCGTGTTATCAATTGGATTGACCAAAACTGTTTCCTTTGCACAAAATGCCCCGATATCCAAAGTCACAACGTTTTTCTTCCTGGTTTTGAGCACTTTCAAATCCCGTTGGCCTACCTCCTGCGGATAAAAGGAAATAGTTGGCTCCTCCGGAAATAGATTCTGCGGACAAATCCCTTCAGTGATTTTGTCGATATACCCTGTGAGACATTTTATGGCTCTGTATCCGAAGTTTTTTTTAAAAGGTCATGGAATTGCAAAAATTGTTTAACAACAACTGGGTCAAAGCGCTCACCCGGAAGAGCAGATTCAATGGCAAGCCGGTCAACTTCAATACCTGGGTTTTTTATTATGTGTACTAAAATTTTAACTGCCTGGGTATCAGTGGGCCAACCATCGGTCTTGTGTCGTTCTGCACCCCTTTTTTGTAGTTGATATTTGTTGGGTGCCGCTGAAAAATAAACAAACCGGCCCTGATGTTTTTCTCGTTTGATTTCGTCGGATTGCTTGATTTGTGAAAAATAGGAACTACTTGAAGGGATCTCAATAATGCTCGAAATATCAGCGGCACTGAGCCCAGCTTCAGATCTTTTTACCAATTCAATAATTGTTTGTTTTAAATTGCCGTGCTTGGAAAATAGAGCAAATTGATATTTCCATAATCCATTATCGTCAAATTCAGGAATTTCGGGCAATGTGTAGTAGCGACCGTTTTGATTTATGCTTGTGAATGTTTTCCACTTTTTTAATCTTCTTCTCACTGTTATCGCAGAGCATTGGAGTAATTGCGCCAGCTTTTCAATTGCCATAATTTTGTCTTGCCTAAACTTTTTCCGAACGTCATATTCATCCATTCCCCCTCCGTGATAAAGTATGTGTAATTGTGAACGAATTACGCATACTTTATCATGGATATGGAAGGGGTTTCAAACTATTTTTCCCTGAAATTTTAGGTCGATAGGCTAAAAATGAACATATTGGAGTGAACTTTAAGGAAAACACATACTTTATCAGTTTCAAGTTCGAGGTAGGACGTCATTATTGATGGGGCTTTTCAAGATTCCAACCGTCATTTGCTGCCATAGATTTTAATATATCAAGATACGGATCAGGTTTAAAATAGACGAGTGCAGCAATAATTGATATGGCACCAACAAAAGTCACCCGCCAAGCAGTGAACAATCCGATATCATCTTTTTTTGGAATTGCCCCACCGTCGGAAAATTCTATCTTTTTTGGTTTTTCAGCACTACCGGACATTGGCATTTTTTCTTTCTTTCCTTGTCTATATTGATAGCCATACCATGGCTATGGAACTTTTCACGACGTCATAAAAAAAGCCTGACCCAAACGGATCAGGCTTTTTGTACAAATTAAATTACTGCAGCCATTTTTTTTCAAGTTCCTTGTCGATACCTTTGGCCTGTACAGCTTTGATACCTTTATTGATCAAGTCAACAATCTCTTTGTTTCCTTTTTTAACAACAATGCCATAGTTTTCTTGGGTAAACGGTTTACCGGTAATTTTAAATTGGCCTTTGTAGCTTTCTTTCTGAAGTGCATAATTTGCAGCGATGGGTGTATCACAAACAACGCCGTCAAGTCTTCCTGATGCCATGTCTTCAAAGGTAAGGCCGATTTCATCATAAGATTTGAGCTCAACGCCTTTGACTTTCTTGATCTCCATGGCACCGGTTGTACCAATCTGGGCACCTAGTGTTTTACCTTTAAGATCTGCAATGACTTTTGCAGAAGACGCAACAGGCACAACAAGTACCTGGCCTGCATTGACATAGGGCATTGAAAAGTCCATTGCTTTTTTACGTTTGTCAGTGATCGTTACCGACGAGATGATTGCATCGTATTTACCACCTTCTACGCCGGCAAAGATACCATCCCATGCAGTATTTTTGATGACGGCCTTAAATCCAGCTTCCTTGGCAACAGCATTCATGAAATCAATATCAAAGCCTACAAGATTTTTATTTTCATCAATCATTTCCATTGGCGGCCAGGTTGCGTCAGATGCAACGGTAATAACCCTTTGGGTTTCAGCGGCGAAAACGCTTCCGGGCATTGTCATCAAAAACCCGGAACAAATAGCGCACAGTACCGTAATTAATTTTAATAGTTTCATAATACTTTCCTTCCATAAGTTAAATTCAAAATAAATCAAGTCCAAAAAATACGCATTAGACTTTTTGAAGTCAAACGAAAAAAATCCAGCGCTTTTTTTTGTTTGCCTTTGTTTTTGAATTGTGATTAATAATCCAGCTTGATTTTTGTTGACGCTGGGACAACTTCATAAGAAAAAAAATATATTATATTCAATGCATTTTGTATCATGTGATAAAAAAAATAGCCTGAAAAGGCACAGCCTTTAAAATAAGTGATAATTTTATGATGCTTCAAAATAAAAAATTAAAAATTGCAGGTGCATATGTTCTTCTGATTTTAACAACATTTTTCTGGGGTGTTACATTTGTTGTTGTTCAAAATGCGGTTAACCAGGTAGACGTATTTGTTTTTCTTGCCCAAAGGTTCATTGCCGCCTCATTTATTCTTCTGCTCCTGTGGCCATTTTTAAAGCGGCCGATAGACGGTAAAACCCTTTTAAAGGGCAGCGTTTTAGGGGTGATGCTTTTCGGCGGTTTCGCGTTTCAAACGGTGGCTCTTTTATATACTTCGGCATCAAATACGGCTTTTTTAACCGGGCTGAATGTTGTTTTTGTTCCCCTTTTATCTGCCGTTATTTTTAGAAAAGCCATCTCGGCAAAATCTCTTGCCGGCGCAGTGTTCGCATTTATCGGGCTTTATTTTTTATGTGCCACAGGAACGAGTTGGTCTTTTAACAAAGGAGATCTTCTGGGCTTTGCCTGTTCGATCTGCATTGCGATTCACATTATATATACCGGCAAATATGCCAGGGAGTGTGATGTTTACTGGCTGACAACGGTTCAGTTGGGTGTAATCGGTCTGCTGAGCCTGCTTATCGCATATTTTACAGGACATGATGCACTTGCCTGGTATCCTGAAATCCGTAATGCGCTCATTATCTGCGTATTATTTCCAACGATATTTGCATTTCTGGTTCAAACAGCTATGCAGCGGGTTATCAGTGCACCCTCAACCGCCCTGATCTTCTGCCTGGAACCTGTTTTTGCAGCTGTTTGTGCCTATTTTCTGATTGATGAGAATATTGGTGTAACCGGCCTGATCGGTGCGGGACTGATCCTTTTTGGGATGATTCTTTCGGAAATTAAGCTTAAAAAATTAATGAGTTGGGGTCTATACCCACAAACGGAACACACCAAAAGTGCTTAAAAACAATGGGAGACGCGGAACGACCGGCAACAGCAACAATTTTGCCGGACTCGGGTCGCCATTGGAAAAACTGCCACGTGGGCTCGACCCGGCCGGTATCACTGAAAGTGATTTGAATGCCAGCTTCATTTGCATTAAAGGAAAAACTATTCAAGGGGATGGATAGTCCCCTGCCAACCGCCTTGATATAGGCCTCTTTCAAAGTCCAGATATCAAAAAACAACTTTCGTTTTTCAGCCTCTGGTGCCCTTGAGACAAGTTCTGCCTCACAAAAAGAAAAAAATCGTTTGGCAATGGAAAAATCTGTGTGTCGCCCCACATCCTCCACATCGACGCCCACGGGAGCATTCCGGCATAAGGCGCAGACTGCTGCGCCATGGCTATGGGAAAGGTTGAAATGAATATCCGGCAATCCGACAAGAAAGGGTTTGCCATGTTCATTGGTTAAAAAGTTAAGGGATTGCGGATCCTGTCGGGTCACCTCCCCGATCACATACCGCACCAACGCTCTGGACACCAGACTGAGGTGCCGGTCCGATGGCTTCATGTACCGGTCTGCCTTCTGAATTTCAGCGGGAGAAAGACAGGCCCTGTATTGCTTTAAAAGACAGGGATCAGATATCTGGTCTGCCCGGGTGTAGAATACGTGGATTGAACCGAAATCTGGAACGGGCGATTTTATCATAACGGTGACCTGCTGGTTTTTAATTTTTCGTATCATCAGATTTCAAAAGCATACTACCATACCATAAAAAGGGTCATTTTTAAGTTCTAAATTCATACACTCCAGACAAGTTGGCTTTGTGTGTGTAAATACGTTTATTTTTGTCGGCTCCTATGGGGATTTCCAGCCCGTATTGTGCATTGATCATGTCCAAAAACAACCCGACCATTATCAACTTGATGATAATGGTCGGGCGATGTTAATCTAAGATTTCAACAATGGCTTAATCTAAAGATTTCAGGGCCGGCTAAAGTGCTGCTGTATAGATGTCAATAACATCTTCCAAAGTCGGACGTCTTGGGTTGGTAGCACCGCAGGCATCTTTCTGGGCGTTTTCAGCCATGATTTTCAAATCTTCCTTTTTAACACCAAGCTGGGTGAGATCGGTGGGAATTCCCACATCCGCAGACAGGGTTTGAATCGCTGTCAATGCGCATTCTGCAGCGTCTCTGTCAGAAAGGCCATCGATATTTTCCCCAAGGGCTACAGCAATATCAGCATACCGCTCAAGCTTGGCAATCAAGTTGAAACGGGAAACATGGGGAAGAAGAATGGCATTGCAGACCCCGTGGGGAAGATCGTAAAATCCGCCCAATTGATGGGCCATTGCATGGACATGCCCAAGGCTTGCATTGTTAAAGGCCATGCCGGCAAGGTACTCGGCATAGGCCATCTTATCTCTGGCTCCAATATCTTCACCATTGGCAACAGCAGGCCTCAGGTATTGGGAAATCAGCTCAATGGACTTGATGGCACAGGCGTCGGTAATCGGAGTGGCGATGGTAGAAACATATGCTTCTACAGCGTGGGTCAACGCATCCATACCAGTTGCAGCCGTCAGGGAACTGGGCATGCCCATCATGAGTAATGGATCGTTGATGGCAATGGCCGGTGTTACCCGCCAGTCCACGATAGCCATTTTCACCTTTCTGCTGGTATCGGTAATAATGCAGAACCGGGTCATTTCGCTGGCTGTGCCTGCAGTGGTGTTGATGGCGATAAAGGGCGGCATGGCCGTGGTAGACAAATCAACGCCCTCATAGTCGTGGATAGTCCCGCCGTTGGTTGCCACAAGCCCGATTCCTTTACCGCAGTCATGGGAACTTCCCCCGCCAAGGGTGATGATCATGTCGCATCCGCTTTTCTCGTAGAGTGCCAGCCCCTCTTCCACGTTTTTGTCAGTGGGATTGGGCACCGTATCATCGTAGACCACGGCTTCCGATCCCATATCTGCTTTGATCAAATCGCAGATTTTAGCGGTAATCCCTGCCGCAGTAATCCCCTTATCTGCGACAATAAAAGGTTTATTTACCCCAAGGCTTTTCATTTGGGCGCAAATCTGTTTGTGAGCGCCAACGCCCATGAGGGTAACTGTGGGAATGTAAAATCCGTAAACTGCTTCTCCGTTTGACATTTTAATCTCCTTTGTTAAATTCATGTAAAATCCACAACCTCAACAACTGCCCACTTAACGAAAGCAATTTTGAAAGCAATTTTGAGGCCATGAAGGCGTATATAAGTCCTCACAAATTTATTTTTTTAATTAAATAGCTTTTATTTCAATCACTTAACTGTGATATTTTCTGCTTTTGCAGAACGCCCCAGGGCTTATCGGTCTTTTGGGACCCAAATTTTTTTTAAAAAAGTGTAGCAGGTTAACCCGACCATTAAGCCCGATGGGTCAAAAGGTAACATGATCAAGACATATCTGGATAGTAATAATCCATGCATCGGCAGCAGAGTCCGTGCGAAATATTTGGTATGCCTTTTTCCAATAGGGAAGGTACCCACAGCCATCTGTTCATATTAATCCCTGATTTTCCTGCAATTCATACACTGAATAATCACGCCTTTACCATTTACAAATTGTTTGTTGAAATCTATGCTTTTTTCAGTATAAAGACACTCTTTAATCAGATGATGAGATGTAACAAGACCTTTTTTTTTCCAAAATCGGATAAGCAGTTAGCCTGAATATTCTCAATAATTTTTTGGAAGAATACTCATAATTAAATCCAAACATTTTATTTAAAACAAGCGCTTCGCTATATTTTTTTTGATGAAACTTTTTATAGGCTCTTCGCCAACTTCAGTAATGTTGGAACCCAAAGAATATGTTTGCGTTATTTTATCTCCACCATTATTTATGGCAAAATTCTCCCAGGCGTTGTTATAAGCTTTTAGTTTCATTTCAGAGTCGACAATACATATAAGGTCCTCGCTGTTTTTAATGGATTCCAAATCCATGTAGAATACTTGTCTTTGAAAAATAGGGTCAATTCTCATATTAGAATTTCTCTGGTCGTCATATGGCAGGTAATATTATAAAGCAGATTAAATAATCCTTAACTGCTTTCCTCATCATAAATGTCTATATCAGGATAATATTTTTTTGCACATTCATTACAGATACTGTGGCTGAACTGTGCTTCTGAATGATTATCTATATACGCTTCTATCTGGTTCCAATAACCGGTATCATCACGAATCTTTTTGCAATACATACATATTGGCAAAAGCCCGCTTAAGTTCTTGACCTGGGATAATGCCTCCTTGAGCTCCGCCATGGTCTTGTGCAATTTAATATGCAGATCAACCCTGGCTTTTGCCATTACCGGGTTCAACGGCTTTTGTATAAAATCCACTGCACCGGCCTGGAACCCTCTTGCAGCATCTTCTATTTCAGTAACCGCCGTTACGAAAATAACGGGAATATGTTTTGTTCTTTCATCTGCCTTTAGCCTTCTACAAACTTCATATCCGTCAATACCAGGCATCACAATATCAAGTAAAATCAAATCAGGTAGAATATTTCCCTGGGTTGCTTTAAGGGCTTGTTCGCCATTTTTTGCGGCCATGAGCTTATAATGGTTACGCAGCAGTTCGGCCAGCACTTTAATGTTTTGTCGTTCATCATCTACGATCAAGATGCAGCTTTTCTTATCCATTTTTCTCCATTTGATTTGTGACAACCTGATTTTCTACAATTGACTGTGACGATTCTGCAGTATCCAGTTTATTCTTAAGTTTTTCCATTGTTTCAAGCGCTTCTCTAAAATCCAGATTTTCTGCGTAATTTAAAAGCGCAACACTTATCTTTTTAAGGGGACTGTCATGCAAATGAAGCAGCTGGTGTATCTCTTCTGCTTTACCGTCCATGTCGGGATCCATGTCTTCGGCCAGCCGTTGAAAGTCGTCCAGAAGAACTTTTAATCTTTCCATATCAATGGGTACTCTGCTGATTTCTTCTGTATCATCCAATGACGGTGCCATGATCTTTTTTTCCAGATCATCAACCACTTGAGTTAGATCTCTGACCAAGATGTTCATGAGGAGATCAAGCCGGGAGAGCCGGTTCTCTTTTAATGCCGTTTCAACTTTCTGAGCACTGTCATATAATGCCTGTGCCCCAATCCCCCCGGCAACACCCTTAAGCGTATGGGCCGTCCTTTGTGCCAGAGGCATATCATTCTGGATAACTGCCTGGGCGATGACCTGGTTGTCCTTGCCGTGGTCTTTAACAAAATGCTTTAAAATCGTCAGATAAAGATTCCGGTTGCCATTCGTTCTTTCTATTCCCGCGTCGATATCGATACCGGCCAAATCCAAGGGCAGGGATACGATTTTATCCATGCCCTTTTCTGATTCAACCATTGGCGGTCCACTTTCAATGGTCGGTATCCATTTGAGCAGGGTGTCAAACAGAACATTTGGGTCAATGGGTTTGGCAATATGGTCAACCATGCCAACCGCAAGGCAGCATTCGCGGTCCCCGGCCATGGCATTGGCTGTCATGGCAATGATGGGGGGATAATTTCCGTATTGTTTTTCCAAAATAGTACGTGTGGCTTCAAAACCATCCATTTCAGGCATCTGAAGATCCATCAGTATTGCGTCAAATCTGACTTTTCCGGCCAATTCAATCGCTTCTTTCCCATTCTTTGCAATAACTACCCCAAGTCCAGCCTGGGTAAGAAGGTCCTCTGCCAGAATCTGATTGATCGTGTTATCCTCAGCAACCAGTACTTTTGCACCTTTTATGGTTTCCAAAGGTTTAACCCTCCAGCTCTCAGAAATAGTTTTTGCAATTCTTATTCCCCCTTTGCCACCGAGCGTATTCATGACGGCATCCAGCAGATCGGAAGGAATCACAGGTTTTGTTAAAAAACCATCTATATCACCTTGCTGAACGTCATCCATAACATCTTCCTGGGCCAGGGCCGTCACCAGAATGATGCTGATATCGTCACTTTCAGGAAGTTTTTTAATATGATTGGATGCTTGGATTCCATTCATTCCGGGCATCATATAATCCATCAACACCAGCCTGAAAGGATCATCTGCAGGGGCGTTTTTTATCGCATCTAAAGCGACTTGGCCCGAGTCAACACAGGTCACCCGGAAAGAAAACGAGCCCAGGGTCTGGGCAAAAATCTGTCTGGCACTGGCCACATCATCGACCACAAGCACTTTAAGCTGTTCTATATTTACAGGAACGCTTAGTTCAGCGTTCTCTTGTCTTCCGGTATTCCTGCCCAGAACAACGGTGAAATAAAAACAACTCCCTTTGCCGGAATCACTTTCAACCCATATCCGACCGTTCATCAGCTCAACCAAATACTTACAAATGGTCAAGCCTAAGCCGGTTCCACCATATTTTCTGGTGGTACTGCTATCGGCCTGGCTGAAGGCCTGAAACAGTCTTGACTGTTGATCCGGAGTCATGCCGACCCCTGTGTCCTTTACCATCACCTCCAATTCTACCATATCCGCTTGTGCTTTAATTGATCGGACTTTCACAACAATTTCACCGGATTTAGTAAATTTGAGAGCGTTACTTGTTAGGTTGAGCAGAATCTGACCCAGTCGCAGAGGGTCTCCGATTAGCTGAACCGGTGTTTCGGGAACGACGTCAAATAAAATCTCAGGGCCACTTTCCTGGGCCTTGATGGAAACCATGTTGCGTAGGTTTGTTAAGACGTCTTCAAAATTGAATGGGATGGATTCCAGTTCCATTTTACCGGCTTCAATTTTTGAAAAATCCAGAATATCGTTGGTAATACCCAGCAATAACTGAGCAGACTGATGAACCATCTGGATATAATTACGCTGCCGGGGATCCAATTCAGTTCCCAGACAAAGGTGGGACATACCGATAATGGCATTCATGGGAGTGCGGATTTCATGACTCATATTGGCAAGAAAAGAGCTCTTGGTTAGGCTTGCTTCTTCGGCAATCCTGCGGGATGCGACAAGCTCACTGATATCCTGCAGGTTGACGACCATTCCGTTATAAGTCTTTGTATCATCCATAATCGGCGCAGCCGTGATTCGAATCTCTTTTTTCTTGCCCCCTTTTGTATTCCTCACAGTTTCCAGCCCATAACGAATTGTTCCTGACATGACCAGTTCAATGGTTTGCCTGGTACTTTCAGCAGCTTCTTCAGGCACAAAATCTATTTTCTTCCCAAAAAATTCTTCAGGTGTCCATCCGAAAATCTTCTCAAAAGCCGGATTAATATATTCCGCGTTTCCGTACTTGTCATAAACCACCATGGGCTCTGCACTGGTTTCCATGACCGTATAAAGTTTCTTTTCAGTGCGGGCCAGATCTCTTTCTGCCTTCTTTATTGGTGAAATATCCGTAAATGCTTCAAGCAGCACATTTTCATTATTCAAGGTGATTTGGATAACACTTTTCATTACGGGAATTTTGTTTCCGTCTTTATGGATGACTGACCTTTCCGACGAATCTACCGCCTTCCCCATATCAAGGATCGGGCAGTTGTGTTCCTCAGCAGGGCAAATGAAATTGTGACACACCTTCCCGATCAGGTCCTCTTCTTTGTCAAATCCCATCATTGAAAGAGCTGCGTTATTCGCACTGCGGATGATTCTATCTCTACCGACCAGAATCACACCAAAAGGCATCGCCTTCAGCAATTTCTGTTTTTTTATATGCGCTTGATCTGTTTCATCTTTTGATTTTTTTAACAGTTCGGCAGTCGTTCTATTCCGTTTATTCAGGCGGGCAAAAACAAAGGTAGCAATTCCCATAACCGCAACGAAAACACAGATCAAAATAATAATATACCAGTATTTTAAAAAAACCTGTGTCGGTGTAAATTTTCCATAATCCTCGTAGGGAGGTGCATGTAAAATTCTTAGACAGTCGTGTACTGATTGATAACTTTTGGGGATGGTCCATCCCGAACATGAAGCGGCAATGGCTGCTTTTGAATCAGGTTGAATTCCAATTAACCGATGTGCCACTGTTTCAGCAAGACTATCAGAGATATGAACAAGCTGTCCCATGGGCCACTCCGGATATTCTCTGGTGGAATGAAGGAATGGGAGATGACCCTTTCCACCCCCATGCGCATCAATCACAAAAAAATCATCCAGGTCAATTTTGCCTTCCAACTGCATTCTCTCCAAGGTATCGGTTCGCACCGTTCCTGCGTCTGTTTTTTTGTTTAAGACTGAAATGACAACCTGATCATGGGCCCCTTCAAAAGACAATTTTGAAAAATCCTTGTATGGATCAATGCCAGCTTCTTTTAATTCACGCCATGCCATAAGCCATCCACCGAATGAATTTTCGCTCACCGCTGCAAAATGTTTTTCCTTCAGGTCACTATATGTTCGAATATCAGATCTTTGTTTCAAGCAGAACACAACGCCGCCAAATGTTGTATAAGTCCCATTTAGTCGGTTATTTTTTAGTGTAGCTATCCGATTAACACCATACATAACTTCTAACTCAACATAAATAGCCGAATTTGCAAGAATAAAATCTATATCCCCATTTTTTACTTTTTGGTTAATATTTCCAAAATCAATGGGAATAATTATAAAAGAATAGTCTTGAACGACACGGGACAAATACTCCGCGGTCGGCGACCATTTTTTTAAGCAATTGTCTGTACTGCGTTTCACCAACACGCCAATTTTAATTACGTTTGTGCGGGAAAATGCGTTTGTTGGATGAAAATAAATTAACAGACATAATGCTACTAAAAAAAATTTCAAACGATTAGTTTGCATTATTCGCTCTCGGTGATTCAGTCATTAGGGACTTCGATAAAAATAAATGCCACAGATTTTGCGCCGACTTGTTATTCGTATTCGAGGCGCGGCTCAGGGAGCGTATTGAAATATGGGTCCTGAGTTGCAACAAAGAATAAGGATACTTTTATCTTTCTGAAATATGTTAAGCATTACACAACTGATATAAAAAAGCAATTATATCATTATAAATCCAGTGAATTAAAACCGAACATATAGGAGTTCAAAGGCGTGGAAAAATCGCGACCGTATGGGAAATTAGTTTCTGTAGAAAAACGATCAATTGGCTTCAAATTACAAACCGTTGTAAAAATAAAACCATCCCCTGTCCCGGAAAGGACTGGGGATGGTTTTTGTTTTTACCGGTTTCAGGCTGCTGTTTCTACCCCTGTCAGATCCTTTTCAAGCCCCATGGCCTGACCCAGCAATTGGGTAAGAAGTATGGCGGGTATGGGATTTGTTGAACCCGATTTCAGGATAAGGTCCCGGCCATGTTCAAATTGCATGTGGCAATAATTGCATGCTGTGCAGATGATATCCGCACCTTCCTGTTTTGCCGTTTCATATTTTTTCAGAATAAAATCCCGGGCCAGGGCACTGTTTTTGTCCAACAGGGGATTGCCGCAGCATTCCAGGCCTTTGGACCAGTTTACGGGTTCTGCCCCGGTCAGTGTGATAATCCGTTCAAATATCGTGGGGGCATTGGGACGGTCATCCAACCCGGTGATGGTTGAGGGACGCAAGGCGTGACATCCGTAGCTTGCGGCCACTTTTATTCCGTCAAGGGGATGAATGACGCTTCGCTGGATAACGCCTTTATCTATTTCCCGGTCCAAGAGGGTCAGCATGTGATGGATTTTGACGCCACCTTTATAATGAAGCCCTTCCTTTTGCAGCATCGAATTGATCAAGACCCGTTTTTCCCAATCATTTTGAAAATAATGTTCCGCCTGTTTAAGGGCGCCGAAACAGCACTTACACAAGGTCAGCACAGGCAGGTTATGGGCCTGGGCGATGGCCAGGTTCCGTATGGACAGCAAAAGAAAGGCATCCAGATTTTTTTCCTTAACAGGATATCCGCAACAGCCAAATTCAAGTTCTTCTACCTTAACATTGAGCCTGGATAAAACGGCTTTGGCCGACGTTGGATGCTGGGGAATATCAAATCCGGTTCTGCATCCTGAAAATAAAGCACATTTCATATTCCAAATTCCTGGTGGTATACCATGTTTTTAAGTTGATAAAAAATATCCGTAATCTTAACCCCCTGGGGACAATTTTCTTGACATTTATAACAGGTCAGGCAATCCCAGACAATGGCGGCATCCTTTGCCAGATCGGTTTGACCAAGAATAAGGGCATGGATGACCTGGTGGGGTGCTGACCCGAATTGTCGCAGATCGCCTGTAACACCTGTCACCGGGCATGAGTTGGTACATGTCAGACAGGTATAACATTGTGAAAAGGCACCCGCCTGGAGGGATTTTTTCAAGGACTCAACCACAGGGTTTTTCCCGGGTTTAAGCACCACAGGGGCTTTCAGTCCAGCTTTTTCAGGCTGATGTTTTTTGCAAAGCTCCCTTATACGGATAACAGGATCCGGAAGAAATTCCTCCGCCAATTGTTCTCTGGTTTCCGTCCAGATATCCTGCAGGTTCATTCCGGCAGTACAGACCTGGGAACATTTGTTGCACATGGTGCAGAGAAAACTGCCCTGGGAAAAGGCATCCCTTGATTCCTTATCCATTGGCCGGCCCCATGCCGACTCCCGGATGCGAATTACACGTTCCGAGGGAAACACCCATTGGTTATTAAAAATTTCAAATAAAGGTCCCACAGCACAATGGCTGGTGCAAGTGCCGCACTCGATGCAGGCGGAAAGATCAAAGACCCGGCGGGTGGCCCTGTTCTCATCTCGTTTTATTTGTTGTCCTGCAAGTCCCGAAATAATAAGGCTTATCGGGGTTGTCAGGATATGCCGGAATTTACTGAAAGGCAGGTAGGCCAAGCCGAGAAAACAGCTTAAAAAGTGGATATTCAGTAATAATAAATCCAGGCGGTTCCTGTTGAAAAAACCGGCAACAGGTGTCATGGCAATGGAAAGAGGATAGGATACAAAGGCCCATCTTGGATTGGAATGGCATGCTGCACAATTGTCTTCATTGACCAGCCACCCTTCTTCCATAAGTTCCGGGGTGGCCGGGATGGTCTCCCCGGGAAAATAGACATTGAATTCTTCCTGCCAGACGGCCTTAAGCGCCGGGAGTTCCTCATCGTAATCCATGGCGCCATATTCATCCACCATGTCGTAAAACACACCGGAGGAGATGATCTTGGCGGCTTCCAGGCCAAAACCGGACATCATGATGAGTGCAAGCAGGACGATTGCCAGGTAATCGTGGTGCTTGCTGATCTGTTTCAAGCGAAAATTGGTTTTCCTGCGATATACGGCAATGCCAACTCCCGTCATCACCATTACACCGGCGATATTCCGAAGGGCCATGAAGGGGTTCAGGGTGGATTGGTAATCTGAAAAAACCACTTCGCTGACATAGCCTTCAAGGGCATGGAAAAAAAACAACCCAAAAAATCCCCAGTAGAGACAGATATGCATAAACCACTTCAGGGGATCCTGACGCATCAGCGGCAATTGAAGCACTACATTCAGAATAACCGTCTTGAAAAAATGAAACATCCGGACAGGTGAGACCAGAATACCCAACAGGCCCGACAAAAAAGCTTTTATTCGGTCTGCCGTAGTGAATTCGGCCCGGTCCGGCCCGATGTTTAACCGGAAATATCCAATGATCCTGTAAATGATTCCAATGAGGAATACTGCTAACGCAATAAAAAAACTACAGGTATAAAGCACTGTTCCAATCCAATCCAATTTAAAATTGTCAAAATACAAAATTAAAAAGTAATATACTTATTGTGACTAATCCGGAATGTCAAGCGTGTTTTTTATTTTGACAAAGTCCATTTATCTAATCACCTTCCCCTCTCTTTGGCTGAAAACGAATTATTTTTGACACGTCGTATGACCTGTTCAAAATTGATATAAATTGCAGGTAAGTTACTTGTAGCGGACCTGCCTTCCTTACGAGCTTACCTTTACAAACCACAGACCAACACTTATATTAAGCCTTAAATTTTTAAAAAATATAATACTGCACAAGGAGCTTTCAGGTGAAACAGATCTTAGTACTGGCCTCGACCAATAAAGGCAAAACAAGGGAATTACAGGAAAGGCTGCAAGGCTATCCCGTTGACATAAAAAACCTGTCTGACTTCGGTCCCATTCCCGAGGTCATAGAAGACGGTGAGACCTTTGACGACAATGCATATAAAAAGGCGTCGTTTACGGCCAGAGTGCTGGGGTATCCGGCCTTGGCGGACGACTCCGGGCTTTGCGTGGAGGCGCTGGGCGGAGCACCAGGCGTGTATTCGGCCCGTTACGCAGGGGAAAATGCCACGGACCAGGACAATGTGGACAAACTTCTGGAAGACATGAAAAATAAAGAGAACCGCAAAGCAGCCTTTGAATGTGTGATATCCATTGCGGTTCCCACGGGTGCAGCGCTGACCTATGAAGGCCGCTGCGAAGGGGTACTCACCCGGGAACCTGAAGGAAACAACGGATTTGGTTATGATCCGCTATTCTTTTTTCCCGAATTGAATAAAACCTTTGCCCAGTTATCCATGGATGAGAAAGCAACGGTCAGCCACAGGGGAAAGGCGTTGCTGGAAATCACCCAGGAGATGGACAAAATTCTGGACTGGATAGATATCCAAATGTCTCGAATTAGCACTCAAACGGGATGCAGCTAAATTTTTTACCCAACAGGCTGTTACATAATGTTAATTAAGGAAAAAACAATGGATACATTCAAAGAACTGGTAAAATCCAACCGTTCCTGCAGACGGTTTGATAATACGTTTGCCCTGGATACCCCGACCTTGACTAAGCTTGTGGAGCTGGCCCGATATACGGCCTCCGGGGCCAACAACCAACCCCTGAAATATATTATTTCCAGTAGCCGGGAACAAAACGATCTGATCTTTTCCTGCCTGACCTGGGCCGCTTATCTCAAAGACTGGAAAGGGCCTGAACCTGCGGAACAGCCCACGGGATACATTGTCATCCTGGGGGATACCACCATTTCAAACAATTTCTGGTGCGACCACGGCATTGCAGCCCAAACCATGCTGCTCGGGGCCCGGGCAATGGGACTGGCCGGATGTATGTTTGCCGCCATAAATATCAAAAAACTAAAAGAACTGCTTGGTATCGGCAATCATCTGGAGGTCAAGCTGGTCATCGCACTTGGCAAACCCGCGGAAGAGGCCTGCATTGATGATGTGGATGACGGTGGAGATATCCGGTATTTCCGGGATGAAAATCAGGTTCACCATGTTCCCAAGCGTAAGCTTGACGATTTGATTCTCAAAGCCTGGTAGCTGTGAAGGTTCTATTTGTCAATCCATCCTGCCTGGATCCAAGGGTTACGGACCCGGATGCACTTCAGGTCCCCATCGGGCTCTATTATCTGGCGTCCGGGCTTCTGGACCAAGGCTGGGTATCCGGCATTTTAAATCTTGCACCGGCAGGTCCGGCCAATCCCTCGGCAAAGGGATCGGCAAAGCATGCACTTGATTTGTTCACCCAAGCCATCATGCAAGAACAGCCTGATATCATAGGGTTTTCCGTAACCAGCCCCACCCGGATCAATGCCATGGCATGTGCAGAGAAGGCCCGGCAGATCCTGCCGGACAGCCTCATTGTCTTTGGGGGACCCGGGGCCACCTTTATGGCGGATTTCCTGTTTGGCGCCTGCCCGGCCCTGGATGTGATTGTCAAAGGCGAAGGCGAAATCAGCACAACAAAACTGGTCAATGCCGCAAAAAAAGTAAAAGCGAATTTTGGGACCATCCACCAGGCCCAGATTATCAGAGCAGAATTGGCACAGGATCTTGGCCGGATTCCCGGCATTGTTTTCCGTAACGGACCGACCCTTCAAGACACTGGCCCAAGTGAGCTGGTCAAGGACCTGGACACCCTGCCCCACCCGTCCCGGTATTTCACTTACCAGCACCTGGCTATGTCCAGGGGATGCCCAGGGAAATGCACTTTTTGCGGATCTCCGAAATTCTGGGGCACCTCCCTTGTCCGCCGCCACTCACCCCAATGGCTGTTTGAAGAGATAAAGGCGCTTGCCCAAAAAGGTGTAACCCATTTTTTCATCAGTGACGACACCTTTACTATGGATTGTGATGCCGTCAGGGCGTTATGCGAAAAAATTATCCAGGCAGATCTTGGCATCACCTGGAATGCCATCTCCCGGGTGGATTATATTAACGAAAGCATACTTGTCCCCATGCGCCGGGCCGGATGTATCCAGATCAGCTTTGGTGTTGAATCCGGGGCTGGATCCATCAAAAAAATCCTTGGCAAACCCATCGACAATGCCACCTGCGTGGCAGCCTTTGAAAAGGTGCGCGCCGCCGGAATCCTGCCCCGGGCCTATTTTATCTATGGCTCACCGGGGGAGACGGATGCCACCATCCAGGACAGCATTGATCTTATGATCCGGTTAGGCCCGTTGAGCACGGTATTCTACATGCTGGTCACCTTTCCCGGCACAGCTTTGTATAACCGTGCCGTGCAGAAAGGATGGACCCATGATGGTGTCTGGCAAAAAAACATTGAAGATTTGCCATGGTGGGAAATAGATCCCAATATGGACTTCTCCCGGGTTAAGGGCTGGGGGGACCGCCTCAGGCAGGCTTTTTTTGACCACCTTGAGGATTTTGTCAACCGCATTGCCCTTCATCCGGATAAAGCAGTTGCGTCCTTACATGCTGATTTTTTATCAAGGCTTGCCATGACCTTTTCCCATGGGGAATATGCCCGGGATTCCCGGGTCACAAATGCAGAACAGATCGCTATGAATCTGTTTGAAAAGGCGTTGCAATTTTATCCTTGTCCCAGAGCCTTCCAGGGACTTGCTATGATCCTTCAGAAACAAAAAAAGTTTTCCAAGGCCATGGCCTTTCTTAACAAAGGCCTGTCCCATTTTCCAAAAGACAAGGATCTGTGTGTGTGCATGGGGGTGTGCCTGATGAATACTGGTGATTTTCACAAGGCCTTAAAATATTTCACCCCGTTTGCCGATGATCCGGCTTTAGGGCAGTACATCAGTATATGCAAACAGAAAACAACGCTTTAATTTTTTTTTACAAAACAGTTAACATTTTAATTTCTTCTTTACTTCATTTATCAATCTAATTCGGGGGAAATGTCCTTAATATGAACAACGATTATCAACTGGCCAATAAAACCAGAAAAGAACTAAAACTTAAGAATCTGCGCCGGGACATCCTTATCAGCGACGGCGCCAAAGCCCTTGATATGATCCTGGAGGCCCCCTCCCCTGCCACGTTAATCCAGTCCTTTCCGGATCAGGACCTGTACTATTTAATGCATAAAATCGGGGTTCATGATTTCATTCCGGTTCTGGCCCTGGCCGCATCCAGTCAGTGGGAGTATATTCTTGACGTGGAGGTCTGGGATGACGACCGGCTCAACACCCATATGATCACCCAGGTATTTTCTCTTCTGTTCAAAGCCGATCCCCAACGTCTTCTGCGTTGGACCATCACGGAAAAACCCGATTTTATAGAATATTATCTGTCACAAAAGATGTATATTTTTATTCGGGAACATGATGAAGTACCACCCGAGGATTTTGAGGACTACATCACCTTGGATGATAAATTTTATTTCAGATTTCCAGGCCTGCAATCCGGTACAAATGAAAACTCGGAAGGGGAACTTTTACCTCAGGATACCCCCCGGGAAAATGGTTTGCCCGATGACGCGCCGGAATTAATCGAACAGATGATAAGAACCCTTGCCGCCATGGACCTGTCGGTCCTCCACGGCCTGTTCCTTGAAACCCTAAGCCTTCTGCCGGCCGAAACAGAGGAAGAACAATTCCGGCAAAAAAATATCAGACTTGCAGAAAAAGGGTTTTTACCGGCCCATGAGGCCGTTGGAATTTACCAACCGGTTGCCGGAAAAGACTTAACACATAGACCTGCAATCACCAATAAATCCAAGGCACTTGATCCGGATATTCCCCTGCCGCCCATGTTTTTCACCCAGTTTTTAAAAGGTGACAACCTGTTTGCAAAAACATTGAAACAAATCAGTGCGCAAGGAGGAATACCAGACCTTGACAGCGAACTTGCGGCCCTGATCAACAAGGTCATCAGTGCAGACCGGATCAGAATCAGGAATCGAGAATCCATTGAAAAGCCACTTGAAAAAACCATGTCAACCTTAAGTTTAGGACTTGAGGTGCTTATGGAAGGCTCCAAAATCAGCGTGGAGCGTGCCGTGGATCTGATTACAAAATATTTTCTTGAAGATATTTTCAGAACCGGAAGCCGGGAAAGTGCAAGGCTGCAGGCAATGGTGCGCAAATGGTATGAGACAAGTTTTATCGGGGCAAAAGACCTGCCCTTAAGTTTTCTGGGGGAAACGTACCTGGGCATCATCGGAGGGCTCATGGTTCAGCGGCCCATGTTTTTTGCCAACTATGCAGACAAGATCTTGTACCGCAATTTTGCCGGCCTTTCCGATATCAGGGCCACCCAGCGACAACTGGATGAAATCATCTGCCTGGATGATTTTCTCAACCGCCTGAATGTGGACATTGCCACCTTTACCTTTGGGGTGCTCACATACAAAAGCATGATCCTGACCTTGTGGATCCGGGACCGTATGGGTCTGAATAAATCAAAGCCATTGAGTCTTGCGCCCATTGAAATTTCTAAATTCAAAGATTTCTTTGCCCAGCTTTTCGGGCCTGAGGGGACCATCGGCGATACCCAGGCAAAGGATTTGGGATTATGGGCAGCACAGGCATCCGGCGTACATGAGACAGATCTGCCCACGGCGCTCCAGGGCATTTTGTACGCACTTTTGCGGGAATTGGAGTCGGAATACGGTCATGTACGAGTCCAGGACCTGGATCCACGGTTTATGCCCATGTTTCTTCTGGCCGGGCAGAAGTAAACAAATTTACTCCCCGGGTTCAAAAATATAGCCCACAGACCTGCGACTTTTAAAATATACCGGGAATTTGGGTCTGGGTTCAAAATATTTCCTGAATCTGACAATGAAGTTGTCCACAGTGCGGGTGGAGGTATCCCTGGCATAGCCCCACCCGGCCTTAAGAAGCATTTTCCGGGACAGGGGCTTTCCCTGATGGGCGATGAAAATGCGCAGCAAAATGATTTCCTGCTCGGTCAGGACCACTTCACCGGATGCACACTGGGCCGTGGATGTCACAAAATCAATGTGGTTTGTCCCAAAGGAATAAGAATTGCCTTCAAATAAAGAACAGCCTGATTTTTCGTCATTTTTCCCAGGTTGTGCGTACCATTCTTTGCGTTTTACAAGCCGCGCCACACGCAAAAGAAATTCTTCGAGATCAAAAGGTTTAGACAGGTAATCATCCACCCCGTATTTCAATCCCCGAACTTTATCCCGGGTGTCCCCCCGGGCCGACAAAATCAGCACAGGAATTTTTTCATCCTCCCGGCGGATGGTCTGGAGAATGGAAAACCCGTCAACCATGGGCAGCATAATATCCAGAACAATAAGATCTGGGTGCCAGGTACGCCATTTTTCAAGACCTTCAATGCCGTCGGCAGCCACTTTGGCCGCATATCCCTGAAGAGTGAGGTTCAACTTAATTCCCTCGGCAATATGGGATTCATCTTCTATGATCAGAACACGTTTTTTTTCAGCCGTTTCCATAATTCTTTATCTCTAACGCCGGCTATGCTTGCCCGGGGAATGGTAATTGTAAATTTGGCGCCTTTTCCCTTACCTTCACTGGAAACCGAGGCCCGCCAGCCATGAATGGCAGCAATACTTGATACAAGATACAACCCAAGGCCAGAGCCTGTATTTGCCTGGTTACTATTCCTGTCTCCCTGGTAAAATTTTCGAAAAATCTTTTTTGCATCCTGTTTCTCCACACCTATACCATTATCAATAAAATCTATGGTAACTTTCTGCAAGTAACTTTTAAATAAAACGGTCAGACAAGGTGTGCTGCTTTGATTGTAGCGGAGGGCATTTGAAAAAATATTGGTCAGCAGAATATCCAATAAAAAGGCGTTCACCGAATACTCGAATCTGCCACCGGACGGATTTTCAATCTTTATCTCAAGATCCCTGAACAGGGAAGCATTTTTCAGACAGAACCTTTTTAAAAGTACCACAAGGCTTTCCCGGGTGACCTTTGATCCAAAATTTTGGCTCTCTATACGTGCCAAATTAAGAATCCGGTCTATATTCTCCGTGAGCCGGTCAATATCCTTGAGCATATCAGTACTGTATTTTTTTACATCCCCATGGTCCATGGGATGCCGGACAAAAGTTTCAAGATAAAGGCGAAGAGACGTGACAGGCGTTTTCAATTCATGGGTAAAATTATAGATAAAATTGTGCTGAAGCCGGAACAGGTTCACCGTTTTTTGATAATAGATAAAGGCTAGAAAAATGCCGGCCAAAACAACAAAGATCAAAAGGCTTAGGACAAGTATTGTCATACCTGTTTTGGAAGGAAAAATGGCCTGGGGCGCAATGTTGAACTTAAGCATCACCACCTCAAGGGCCGAACGGATCTCCATGTACAGACTGACCGTGAGGACCAGGAATGTGGCAAGGGCAAAAATGGAGCAGGCAAAAATAAACACCGGATGGAGATACCACCGGGAAGGGTTCAAAATCTGCATGGATCAGTCTTTTTCAGTATGAGATGTACCTTTTGCAACTTTCGCGTAAAACAGAAATAATCTCTCTTTTTACTGCGTCATTATTTCCCAAATTTTAAAAAAGTCAAGATATTATCTTTATTTCAGGAAGATAAACACCTCCAATTCTCCAAAAAAACGATTTGTATTCTAACAGCCCTCCAAGCATTAGTTGAGACTTACAGCGTCATCAGGAATAATCACCGCCTGGGTTACAGCTGAAAGGCTTGCGCTGTTAAGAATTTTTAATTCTTTGTTGTACCGTGTGCATAAATGCTTAACCTTTAGACAGGCATTATGGCTGTTGCAGCTCACGGGGCAGACAACAACATCACACCGTCTGACTTTAGCAGCAAGATCCTCATTGCTGCTTCTAAGATAGCCATCATGGTAGTCAAACTCGCCACCGGCCTTTTCAACAATCTGCCGGTAATAGGATTTCATCTTCGTAATTCCACCTATCATAAAAATCCGTCTGGCACACAGGCGGCGCCTTGGACAATTCTCGTTGGGGCAGGCCCCTGTTACCGGACAAGTTTTAGGCTCCCGGCGAGTGCATATATCATCCGTCCCGGCAGCAAAGATCGAAGATAGTTGTGCGAACTCACCCTTGAGCATTGCGTTCTCATTTTTGGCACTGAACAATTGAATCTCAAGTTGTTTTTTTTCCCGTTCCGCGCGAAGAGTCTCTTCCTTTTGACAGCTCAATACCTGTTCAAGACGTTCAACCTCCTGATTTAGGTCCGGGCCTGACGACTGCTGAAAAATCGTTTGGGTCTCAAGTTCACCAAGTTTCTTTTTCAGTCGGACGTTGTCCGTTTCAAGAGAAGTCTTTTCTTTATCTGCCTGCCTCAACTGACTAACCAGCTCCCGAATTTTTTTATTTTTTTCATTGCCCTTGTTTTTTTCCCGTATCAGGGTCTGATCAGCAGCTTCGAGTTTGCGTCGGATACTAAAAATTTCAATCATATTGGCATGGGAAAGCATATGAACTTCACCATGAATATCCTGGAGTAGATCAGTTTCTGTATCCTTATGAGACACAATGGCATACATCACAGGGCCGATGACACCCCGGGCCGAATAGTCATTCCATAAGGCCCTGACCTCTTTCGCATCTTTTTTTTTATACAGGACCGCAATTTGCTTCATATACTTTCTGGACTGATGCCGTATATAATTATTTGTCTTGATGGACACCGCATTTTCATCCCCCATACACCCCATAATATACGAGTGGTATTCATAGGGTTTGAGGCCGTTGACATCCCAGCCGCACTTTTTAAGAATATCTTTATGCTTGTCCACAGACAACATGGCACCAATCACCGGACATTTAAAATTACGTTCAATTTCCCATATATTTGAAAAACACTTCATCGCATCCATCAACTCCTCCAAACTTCATTTGATTGTAAAATTAAGTTAGATAAGACTAATAATTTTAAATTACATAACACTTCAGGAAATGTCAACAATGAAAATTTAAATTTATTAGCGAGGAAGGACTTTCTTTCAACCGAAGCTTAAAAACAAAAAACCCGACAACCATAGGTTGTCGGGATAATCTTTTTAGGTTGGCTCCCCAGCACGGACTTGAACCGCGGACTTAGTGGTTAACAGCCACTCGCTCTGCCAACTGAGCTACTGGGGAGCAGCGTCTCTCAATGAAGACTCGAGGGTTATATCCCAGTCAGATTCCTTTGTCAAGCAGATTCAATAAAAAATTTGACATCCTCTTTTCTTAAGATTATTCTTCACTTGTAACAAAAAAAAATTCAGCAAAGAAAGGACGCCAAATGAATATTGACAGTATTCAAGGAATGAACGCTTACACAGCCAATGCGCTAATGACGAACACGGCTTCTGAGCAGAATAATTATAAGGAAGCAACAGGCGTTGAACCCATTGAGAAAAGCCCCCAGGCTTCTCAAGAAGCCTTTCAAGTTGAGATCACACAACAAGCGTTAACACTGCAGGCTCAAAACACAGAAGACCCGGTCAAAAAAGATCAGGAGCAAACCGCTGAACAAATTCGGCAGACTCCGCAGACCCAGTCTCTTCCGGGCCGGCAGGGTAGTCAGCTTGACGTTATCGCCTGACATTAATATAATGACGAATTAAACTTGATAGGCATAGACAGGGGCTTGGCCCTGTCTGCTTTTTTTTGCAGCCTTAAAAGACCAACATGAACCCCTTTTTCATAAGAGCATATCATGATTACTGAAGACGGCATTGTCACCCACGCTACACCTGAAACAGCCTGGATTAAAACCACCCGCTCGGCAGCCTGCGAAAGCTGTTCTTCAAAGGATTCCTGCGGCGTCAGCCATCACCCTTCTGAAGAAATGACGGTTATTTTATCAAACACGCTTGGTGTAATAAAAGGAGACCGCGTGATTGTGGGCATTAATTCAGCACCCATGCTTTTTTTAAGTTTCCTCCTTTATGTATTCCCAATTATACTGCTCATCATTGGAGCACTGATCGGGGATGCCCTTGCCCCTGTTTTGGAAATGAGCAGATCCGCCCTTTCCATGGGTTTTGGTTTCTTACTATTTGCAGTCGCTTTTTTTATTATTAGAAAAAAACAAGCAGGCATGTCAAAAAAAGACAAATATAAACCCTTTCTCGTTAGAAAAAAAAGCCCGCTCAGTTCATAGAAATCACACCTTTTGTAATAAACAAATTTACACCACTTTTTCCTTGTAAATCTAAAATCAATATACTATATACGCTTCCAGTTGTGGGTTCGTCGTTAAACTCTAACCCCTAAAATATTGAGAGAAGAATTATGACATCACAACGCGACCTGAAAATAGCTGTATGGATCATGATCGTTCTTTTAGTCACAGGGATTGTATGTTACGCGTCCTTTTCCTCACCTGTTCCGGATAATCCAGTCAGACTGATGTTTCAGAACAAAGCAGGCAAAGTTTTATTCACTCATCTCATGCACACAGACGATTATTCTTTAGATTGTCTGGACTGCCATCACAACCTCGAAGATGGCGAAATCTACAACTGCAGCGAGTGCCATGAGCAAGAAGGTGATGAAGACATGCCGTCAAGGGCTGACGCATTCCACGCCCAGTGCAAGGGATGCCATGAAGATTATGGTGCGGGTCCGGTAGAATGTAATGCATGTCACGCACAATAATTTTTTCAGGATGACAGATATTGACCTGAATAAATTTAAGGCTTGGCTTAAGACTTTTACAACACTTAAGGACTAATTATGATTAAACGATCTCTTTTCGCTCTATCCAAACCCAGGCTGACGTATGATTTGCTTGATACGTCTGTGCAATCCGCAGATGAGATTGCAGTACCTGGCAGTCTTACCCTTCTTTTGCCTGAAAAAATTGACAGCGCAAAAAAGGCTCTGATCGGCCCGGGAGATGCTGTCAAAAAAGGGCAGAAATTAAAACTCTACGATGACAGCATACCTTATGTTTTATCTCCTGTTGCAGGTACGATTAAGGGATTTGATTCCTATTCCGATGACTTCGGCAACGCAGCGACCTATATATTGGTCAAGCCTGACCCATCGGCCAAAGGCGATGATCAATGGGCCCAGACAGATCTGGTACAAACGCTTGAGTTTGCAGCCGATTATCTTGGACAAATCCCCGGGGCATTGCCCGTTTCAACCCTGACAAACCCAAACTATAATATCAGGACCATTGTCGTGACAGGTGCAGACACAGATATTTTGTGTGATACCTGTCAATTTGTCTGCACCGCATATGCAGGCCTGATGGTCGCCGGGGCCAAAATTCTTAAGGCGATAACCCGGGCCGACCGAATCTGCATTACCGTGCCTGAAAATCTTTCAGCCCAGGTAGATCTTGATGGCTTTAATGTACTCAGAACGTCTGATACATACCCATCTAATTTGCCCGCCATGGTAATGAAAGATCACTTGGGTAAGGAACTTTCACCCGGTGCGACCCCTGAAGATGAGGGTGTCTGTTTTATTCGCCCCGAGGCATTGGTTTCCCTTGCCCGGACTTACGAAACCGGACAACCGGTGTTCGATAAGATCATTACCCTGATTGACAAAGGCGGAAAAAGATGTCGGGTCAAGGCCACCATCGGTACACCGATCAGTAAAATATTTTCCTGTTTTAATGTTCAGATCAATGAACGGGACCGGATCATCATCGGCGGCCCCATGCGCGGCTATGCCACCTATACGGTTCATCACCCCGTGGTTCCGGATATGGATACAATTATTGTTCAAGACAGGGATGTTGTTCCGGAACTTTCGGACAATGCCTGTGTTAATTGCGGTGAGTGCATCCGCGTCTGTCCGGCCAATATACCCGTGAACCTGCTGGTTCGGTATCTTGAAGCAAACCTTTATGAAGAAGCAGCAGACAGGTTCGATCTGGAGTCCTGTATCGAGTGTGGACTTTGCGGCTATGTATGCAGGGCCAGGATTCCTTTATATCAGTATATCCGCTTGGGTAAACATGAACTGTTGACCCTTCGTGAAAATGCTTGAAAGGTGGGAGAAAGCCAATGACAAACACTAAACTGATCGTTTCCCATGCCCCTTTCTGGCATAACGGAGACACCCTGTTTCAACAGAATCTGAATTTCATTATCGCCCTTATACCGGCCGCACTTTTCGGTATTTTACATTTTGGTGCGCCTGCTATAGGGGTGTTGACCCTTGCGACGTCATCAGCCATGCTCTGGGAAGTAATCATGTCGGTCCTCTCCAAGAAAAAAATGGCCATAGGCAATATGGAATCCGCAGTCATCGGCCTGCTGTTCGGTATGATGGTTCCGGCCACAATGCCTTGGTGGGTTGTAATCACCGGCACATTTATAGCAGTAATCCTGGGAAAATTTGTATTTGGTGGTACCGGCGGTAATCCTTTCCACCCAACGCTGGTCGGTATTGCCATTCTCACGATGTCCTGGCCCGCTTTCTTAGACTTTGATACGGCTTATGTATCGTACCAGTTTGATTTTACTGCCCTTGCACCCTTGGTCGCGCTGAAATCCCAGGGCACATCCGCTCTGGCCTCATTTTCCAATTATGATCTACTCATGGGCAATGAAGTAGGCGGTATTGGTTCCACCTTCGGGCTTGGCATCATCATAGGCGGAATTTATTTGATGCTAACGGGCTATTCCCGCTGGGAAATTGTAGTGGCGTTCATTGCTGGGGTATTAATTACCGCAACAATTTTCTTTGCGCTCCATCCCGACGCATATGCCCCCCCCCTGTTTCACCTGTTTGCAGGGTATACCCTTTTAGGTGCCTTCTTCCTGGCTGTGGAAAATTCATCTTCACCAGTTAATCGCATTCCTATGCTGATTTACGGATTTTTAGGTGGATTTATGGTTATCCTGGTCCGCAATATCGGTATTTATCCGGACGGAACGGTCCTGGCCATCTTGTTGATCAACCTTATCAATCCGCTGATTGATATAATAAGACCCAAAGCACTTGGAAAGGGGGTATCCAATGCGTGAGATGTTAAGTATGATAGTGGTGCTAACCGTTCTTACGGCAGTATCCGGCGGCCTCCTGGCAGCTGTTAAGGTGAAAACTGAGCCTCAAATTGAAGAACAGGTACTTAAATTTCAAAAAGCGCCTGCCATCGAAGCAATTTTTGCGGATGCCACCAATGACCCTATCCAAGAACGATTTAACGTCAAGGCTGAAGGCATTGAACTACAGGTTTTTCCAACCACTTTGACAGATGGGGTAAAAGCTGTTGCATTTGAAGCAAAAGGAACCGGATTCGGCGGTCCCATCGGGTTGATGATGGGTGTAAACCTTGACACCGATGAAATCATTGCCGTTCGGGTGACCACCCACTCTGAAACACCGGGTATCGGTTCCAGAGCCAAAGAGGACCTCTCTTTTGTCACCCAGTTTGCCGGCATGACCATGGCATCAAATTTTGGTATAAAAAACCAGGGCGGCGACATTGATGCCATGTCCGGGGCTACGGTGACATCCGTTGGTGTCAGCCAGGCCGCAGTGGCAGCCCAGGATTTATATAAGAAACTGAAACCTGAAATTGTTAAACATATGAATTAATAAGGTCGTTCAGGAGAGATAATTATGGCACAATCCCTGGTAAAAGAATTCACAAAAGGACTTTGGGTTGAGATACCTCTATTCCGCCTTGTCCTTGGGCTATGCCCCGCCCTTGCCGTGACCAAAACGTGTGAGAACGGCATCGGTATGGGAGTGGCGACTACCTTTGTCCTTTTGTTCTCAAACATTTTAGTCTCCATGCTTAGAAATATAATCCCCACCAAGGTCAGAATTGCCTGCTACATCGTTATTATTGCCACCTTTGTAACCATCGTGGAATTCATGATGCAGGCATATATGTATGAACTGTTCCTGAAACTGGGTATTTTCATTCCTCTAATCGTTGTAAACTGTATCGTACTTGGCCGGGCCGAGGCATTTGCCGGAAAAAATACCGTGCTGCCGTCTGCTGCCGACGGTCTTGGCATGGGTATTGGGTTTACCTTAGCACTGTCCTCCCTTGGGGCGGTACGCGAGCTTATCGGTGCAGGCACCCTGACCGTGTGGGGCGGTACCCCGCTGTTTACAATCGGGCATGGCTATATTCCCTTTCAATTCATGGTTGAAGCTCCGGGCGCATTTATCGGCCTGGGCCTGATGCTCTGCCTGATGAACCTCATCGGACAAAAATAAGGTAAGGAGATTTATAACATGGGTGATTTATTTGTTCTGGCAATTAGCTGCATTTTCATCAACAATATTCTCCTTGCTCAATTCTTAGGCAACTGTCCCTTTTTGGGTACCTCCAAAAAGATGGAAACTGCTGTGGGCATGGGCATGGCGGTTGTATTTGTTCTGGTCATGGCAGGCATGATAACCTGGATCGTAGACACGTATCTACTTAAAGCGCTGGATGTTGAATTTCTACGGACTGTGTCCTTTATTTTGGTTATAGCCTCTCTGGTTCAATTCGTGGAAATGTTTTTAAAAAAGAGTATCCCGGGGCTGTATGCAGGCTTGGGCATATTTCTTCCACTGATTACAACTAACTGCGCGGTGATGGGCGTGTGTCTGATCAACATCAAGGACGAATACAGCTTTATTGAAGCCTTGGTGTCCTCGTTTTCCTATGCCGTGGGTTTTGGTCTTGCCCTGGTTCTGTTTGCAGGCGTCAGGGAACGGGTCATCCTCGCCAGGGTGCCCAAACCTTTACAGGATACCTCCATTGGTCTTATGACCGCCGGCATGATCGCATTGATCTTTACCGTCTTCAGGGGCATGGTTTAGTTTAACACAAAAAATAATATAAGGTGATTGTATGATTCCAGCTATACTGCTAATGCTGGGCATTGGCGCAACATGCGGCATCGTGCTCAGTCTTTCCTCCAAAATCTTTTATGTGTATGAAGACCCCAGAATTGCACAGGTAGAAAACAATCTTGCAGGCGCCAACTGCGGTGGCTGTGGATATGCGGGTTGTTCTGCAGCCGCAGAAGCCGTTGTGTTAGGCAAGGAACCCCCAACCGTTTGCGTTATCAATTCCAAAGAAGGGGTTGAAGCTGTTTCTCGTATCATGGGTGTGGATGCGGGTGCTGCTGAAGCTCCGTTATCCTACAACATGTGCGAGGGCGGCAACCGGGCTGCTAACAAGTACCATTATATGGGTGTGTCATCATGCAAAGCCATGGCCGCTGTCTTTGGCGGACACAGGGTTTGTACAGTTGGTTGCATTGGTCTTGGGGACTGTATCAAGGCATGCCAGTTCAGTGCGCTTCATATGGGACCGAATGGTTATCCCGTGGTTGATGACAATAAATGCGTTGGCTGTGGCGCCTGCCAGAAAGCCTGCCCCAAAGATATTATTCAAGTCAAGACCCTGAGCGAAAAACTAATGGAATTCAACCAGGAGCAAGGTGCTTTGGCACCGTGTTCCCAGACTTGTCCTGCTGAAATCAATATTCCAAAATATATCAGTGAAATAAAAGCCGGTAAATATGACGAAGCGGTTCAGACCATACGCATGAGAAACCCCCTTCTCCTTTCCTGCGGAAGGGTATGTCCTCATCCTTGTGAAGATATGTGCAGAAGAGGTATTGAGGATGAACCGGTTTCCATTAACCAGCTCAAACGCTTTGTTGCTGACTATGAAATGAATTCTGGTTCCCGGATCCCGATTACCTGTGCCCCTGATACCGGTAAAAAAGTGGCTGTAATTGGCGGCGGACCTGCCGGACTTTCCTGTGCATATTTCTTAAGACGGATCGGTCATCAAGTCGATATTTTTGACGCTATGCCAAAACTTGGCGGTATTATTAGATACGGCATCCCAGAGTACAGACTTCCTAAAAAGGTTCTGGATTGGGAAATCCAGGGAATTCTCGATTTAGGAATAAATGCCTTTACCCAAGTTAAATTCGGATCAGACTTTGGACTAAGCTCTTTGGTAGCCACGGGATACCACGCCGTTTTCATGGGAATTGGTGCCTGGAAAGATTATGCCCTTGGCATTGAAGGGGAAGACCTTAACGGATGCTATAAGGGAATTGACTGGCTTTCGAAATTTGCTAGTGGTCAGGAAATGAAATTAGGGAAAAGCGCTGCTATCGTCGGTGGTGGAAACAGTGCCATTGACTGCGTCAGGACACTGATGCGGCTGGGTCTTGAAAAAGTGTACATTGTTTACAGAAGAACCCGGAATGAAATGCCTGCCAATGCAGTGGAAATTGTTGCAGCAGAAGAGGAAGGCATTGATTTTGTATTCCTTGCAGCCCCCACACGGGTCATTGGAGATGATGAGGGCAAAGTTAAAGGCCTTGAATACCTGCAGATGGAACTAGGTGAACCGGATGCATCCGGTAGAAGGCGGCCTATACCGATTGAAGGGTCTGAAACGGTACTGGATGTTGATATGGTCATCTCTGCCATTAGTCAGGCACCGGACCCCTCTTTTAAGGACAATGATTCAACTCCGAGAATGAAAGATCTGGAGATGACCCGTTGGAATACCATTGACAACAATCCTGAAACCCTGCAATCTTCAATCCCATATATTTTCACTGGGGGGGATTCTGCAACCGGGCCTTCCCTTGTTGTTACTGCCATTGGCGGCGGAAGGCGTGCAGCCCGCTCCATTGACCTGTTCCTGAAAGGAAAACCGGTTGAACCGGTCGAAAATTCCTTACAAGGAAAAAGAATCCCTGAATCTATTTTCAAAAAAGTTGACGGCATAACGCCCAGCAAACGGGCTAAAATGCCGGAAATACCGGTTAGCCAGAGGCTGGATTCAATGATTGAGGTCGATCTGGTTCTGCCCGAAGACCAGGCTCTTGCCGAGGCCGATCGCTGTCTGAACTGTTGCAGGATCTGCTACAATCCTGATACAGAATTTCCCATTGCCAAATAATTTGGCACCAAGAAAAAGTTAAACATACGGGTCTGACCGCATTTGCGGCAGACCCGTTTTAATTTCAACGCTTAAAGACAAACACATAATTAAACGATTCCCAAGAAAAAATTGAAATGCCGAAACAGGACCAATCGCCAAAAAAAAAGCCGGATAAGCCCCATAAAAAGATAAAAAAAACCGTCTTGTTTTCGGCTATATTCTGTGTGTGCTTTGCTGCGGTAGCCGGTGCCGCTATGCTTTGGATGTTTTTTTTTATTAAGGCCCCCGCAGGGACACGTTCTCAACCGGTTACCTTCACGGTATCTTCCGGCCAACATTTATCCATCATAGCCCAAAATCTTAAAGACCAGGATTTAATTTCAAATCTAATTGCATTTAAACTTTATGTCCGAATAAAAAAGGCAACGACTCGGATAAAGGCCGGAGAGTACGAAATGAACACCGGTATGAGCCCACAAACCATCGTAAACATTCTAACGTTAGGTAAGAACAAACTATACCGGCTAACGATCCCCGAAGGGCTGAACATGGAAGAAATTTCGACGCTCGCCCAGGAAGCCGGTTTGTGTTCCCGGAAGCAATTTTTATCTTTATGCAATGATCTTGAATTTATCAATCAGTTGGAATTACCGGGTATGACATTAGAAGGCTATTTGTTTCCGGATACCTATTTTTTTTCCAAGGAGACCGACTGTAAAACCTTAATCAAAAAAATGATATATACCTTTAACAAAACATTTAATGACAAGTGGAAAGCCCGAGCGAAAAAGATAGGCTTAAGCGTCCATGAAGTTATCATCCTTGCCTCAATAATTGAAAAGGAGACCGGCAATGGGAAAGAAAGGTCTATCATTTCATCGGTCTTCCATAATCGACTAAAACGCCAGATGCGACTTGAAAGTGACCCTACAGTAATTTACGGGATTTCTGATTATCACGGAAGAATTCGATATAAACATTTAAGGCGTGTCACACCCTATAACACCTACAAGATAAATGGACTTCCGGCCGGACCCATTGCCAATCCAGGCGCCCAAGCCCTAAAGGCAGCCCTGTATCCTGCCCAGACAAACTACCTTTTCTTTGTATCAAAAAACGACTCCACGCATAAATTTTCAACCAACCTGAAAGACCACAACAAGGCAGTTAAAAAATACCAGCTTAACCAGTGACTACCCCAGATTTAATGATCAAACCTTTTAAGATAAACAAGCACGGCACCGAATTTTGATTTCTTTGCGCCCTCCCATTTAAAATATAGGACAATATTTTCCTTTTTCATCTCCTTTAGCAGGTCCTCCACCACATGGGGAAGCACAGGAGCGCCCTCGGAGTGAAGTCCTTTGCCCACAATAATGCGCAGTGTAAAAAAACCCTGAACATGGGCACTTGAAATAAAAGAGCGGGCTTTGAGCTGGGCGCCGATGGCTGTGAACCCGTGGAGGTCAAGATTTGCTTCGGGTGGCGGGTAACGCTTGAGCCTTCGTTTCAAGGGCATAGGCTTAGGTGTATGGCGGGGGGGACGATTATGTTCAAGAAAGGCTTTCAGCAGGGTTGAAAACGGCTCTTTGGATTCAGGCGCTGTCAGCCCCTGTTCTGCAGTCTTATCATCAGATGACGTATGGTGGCCAATATTTTTATTCATCCAGGTCTCATAATCATCCAGAAAAGGCAGGCCATGTTTATTTAAATTTTTTTTGGGTTCAACAGAATTTTTTAACTTCTCCTTATTTTCTTTTAAATCCTCTTCGCCATCCATTAAAAATGCTTCTATAAAATCTGTGTCCGATGCCAGCTTAGGCAGATCCTTTTTATGCTTTAATTTTTGTTTATTTTTCCTGGTATTTTTCTTTGTCATAATAGCTATCTTACTTGAAAAACAGGTTGTTTTCAAGGTGCTACCTTTGTTTGCCGGATTTGACTTTAATGCACCTTCCTGCTATTGTCCCTGCATGAATATTGGCAACATTGTTGAATATATAGACCAGCAAAAAATTATTTCTGCGGTTATTTTAAGTGAAGCAAAAGGAAAACTTCGGCTGCTCAATGAAAACAGTCGGGAAGTCAGCTTTTCCGAAAAACGTCTTGCACATGTTTCCGAGACAGAGCTGGATACAAGACTGCCCAAAACAACTTTGGTATCCCACCTCAAACAGGTAACAAAAACCCGCAGAGAACTATCAGCGTCTATTGATATCAAGGGTTTATGGGAAATCCTTCATGATGATCCCCAGGAAATTGATATTTCCGCCATGACGTTATTCTGCTTTGACCCCCCTTTGACCCCAGATCACGAAGCAGCCGTTATTCGAGCCTTTTTTAATGACCGCCTCTATTTCAAATTTAACAAAGTAATTTTTTTACCTTTCACACAAGCTCAGGTTGAGGCAAAAAAACGGCAAATCAGGGATGAAGAACGAAAGAATGCCCTAATCACAAAAGGCGCAGATTGGCTGGTCCGGCTTCGGGATCAAGATGATGTCAGTGAAGAACAGGATCCTGTTCTCCTGAAAATTTTAAAAGACTATTATATTTTCGGCAATGATGCAGAAAAAGCATTTATAGCAAAAAAAATCATCAAACAAGCAGGCCTTAGCTCCCCTGATCGATTGTTTGAACTTTTTGTAAAAGCCGGTATCTGGGATGTGGATGAAAACCTGGACCTGTTATCCCTGCAAATTCCCACTTCATTTTCAACCAAGGAGAGCCAGGCAGCTGACCAACTGTGCAAAACTGCCCCCCTGGTATATAACGATCCCAAGCGCAAGGATCTGACAAATCTGCCCTTAATTACCATTGACGGCCAGTCCACCCAGGATTATGACGACGCCATCAGCCTTGAAACAACGGAAAACGGATATCGGCTTGGCATTCATATTATTGATGTCGGGGCCTGCATCCGTAACGGGGACACTATTGATATGGCCGCCAGGGAGCGTGCCTCGTCCATTTACATGCCCGACGACAAACTGCCCATGATTCCACCCAGTCTGTCCGAAGATCTGTGCAGTCTCAAGGAGGGTCAGTTGCGGCCGGGGGTTTCAACCCTGGTACAGATGAACCGTTTTTTTGAAGTACAGGACTATCAAATTGTTCCTTCGGTGATCAAGGTTCACCAGCAGATGAGTTATACCGAGGCCAATATTGTAAACGGTAAAAACGACCCCATCACTACACTTTACAAAATGGCAACCGTACTGCGGGAAAAACGGCTCAAAGCCGGGGCCATCCAGATCACCCTGCCCGAGGTCAATGTATGGCTGGATGACAATAAAAATATCCATTATACAAAAGTGGACCGGGAAAATCCGTCCAGGATGCTGGTCTCAGAGATGATGATTCTGGCCAACACCCTGATGGCTGAATTTTTAAAAAATAACGACATGCCTGGGGTTTTCCGCTCCCAAGCTCAGCCTAAACAACGTATTTTCAAGGGTATTGAAACGGAACTAATGCCCAATTTCCTCCAGCGCAAACAATTAAGCCGGGCTGTTATCACCACCCATGCCGAGCCGCATGCAGGCCTTGGGGTACCTGCCTATGTTACCGCCACCTCCCCCATCAGGCGCTACCATGATCTGCTTACCCAGCGCCAGATCAAAGCGATATTAGGTATCGGCACCCCCTATTCATCCAAGGACCTTGACAATATCCTTGCATCTATTTCCGTTGCTGTGTCCAATACGGGACGCATCCAGGCAGCCCGTAAACGCTACTGGGTGATCAAATATCTGCAGGATTTAAGAGGAGAAAGCTTTGAAGGACTGGTGCTTGATGCATACAGGGACCATTACAACGTTTTGCTCAAGGAATTCATGCTTGAATCCAGGCTACCGACATCCGGGCTCAAACTTAAATCAGGAGACCGGATTCAAGTAACAATCCAGCATGCGGATGCACGGCGCGGTCAGTTGACGCTATTTGCTGTCTAAGCCCAATGTTCATACACTCAAGCTGAGCTGAGACTGTTGTTTACCATGAAGAACATGGAGAACACGAAAAATATATACCGGAAAATAAATCTTCATGCTCTTCATGGCTTTGTTTTAATTTGGAAGCATCTTGACGTTTAGTGTTTAAAACTTCTCTGGCCTGTGTATACCATGCTGGCGCCATTTTCATTGCAGGCCTCAATGGACTGGTAATCATTCATGGAGCCGCCGGGCTGGATAATGGCTGTTACCCCCTGTCGCAAACCCACATCAATGCCGTCCCTGAACGGGAAAAAAGCATCTGAGATCATGGAAGAACCAATAAGCCCACCCTTTTGTTTTGCCACATCCGCTTCAATTTCGGCTTTTTTATCTTCATCGGTCATGTCGGCAAATGAAATATTGTAGCGTTCAAAGCAGTATCGGTCACACAATTTGCGATAGGCCTTGTCCACGGCGATTTCCGCAACCCCCACCCGGTCCTGTTCACCGGTGCCGATACCCACAGTGCAGTTGTCCTTGACATATATTACGGAATTAGACGTAATACCGGACTCCACCAGCCAGCCAAAAAGCATATCCTCGTATTCCTGGTCCGTGGGTACCCGGTCTACTTTATATGTTGTTCCCTTGTAGTCTGTGGAAGCAATAAAAAGATCTTCTTTTTTGAGTGTCTTGGGCACAAATGACCACTGGGCCACAATGCCGCCGTCCATAAGGCTTTTGAAATCCACCACCCGCTCACCAATAAAGGATTGTAGTTTGTCCATGGCGTTGATCCGGATCACACGCAGATTTTTCCGCCGACCCAGAATCTCAATGACCCCATCCTCAAACTCCGGAGCCACCACCACTTCAGCGTACTGATCGGCAATGCCTTCGGCGGTTGCTTTGTCCACGGCCTTGTTCAGGGCAATGCATCCGCCAAACGCCGCGATACGATCTGCCATATAGGCTTTGGCATAGGCCTGTTCCAGGCTGTCCGCCCGGGCAGCCCCGCAGGGATTGTTGTGCTTAACAATGACGGCACAGGGGGTATCCGTAAAATACCGAAGGATATTCAGGGAGTTGTCTGCATCCGTTAAATTGGTTTTGCCCGGGTGTTTACCCGATTGCAGCAGTTCAATATCGGACACAAGATGTTTACCCGGCACGATGGTTTTTGCGTCTCCGAGTGCCAAATTCCCATTTACCAGCCGATATAATGCGGCTTCCTGGCCCGGATTCTCCCCGTAACGAAGGCCCTTTTCCACGCCATCAATAATCCAGGAGGCCTTTTCATAAAACAGGGTCTGCCGGCTATCTCCATTCACAAAGGAAATTTCCATGGCCGGAGTAAAATGGTCATCCATTATGGTTTTATACATTTTTTTAAGATCTGTGCTCATATCATTCCCCTGTTTTATAACACAATTGAACGTCTTGTTTTGAAAGTCCAGTCAGGTAATCAGCAATGGCCCGATCGTACTGGGCGGTATGCTCAAAAGCCTTGGATGCAAGTGAATATCGGTCTTTGAGCCCCAAAGCCCCGTCCTTTGTTTTAAGAACGTCCAGGATACCGTCATAGGATTTGGGATCCACCACCGAGGCCACCCGGATAAAATTTTTAGCAGCGGCCCGAATCATGGTCGGCCCACCAATATCAATATTGCCCCGGGCATTTTCCAGGGTAACATTTTCCTTGGCAATGGTCTGGGCAAATGGATAGAGATTGACCACAACCATATCAATGGGTAGCGCATGGGTTCTTTTCAGATCATTCTGGTGGGCAGTATTATAAGTTTCAGTCAAAAGGCCCAGATAAATTTTAAAATCAAGGGTCTTAACAAGCCCTCCCTGGGTTTCGGGCTGGCCGGTATAATCAGAGACCTGTTTAAGGTTGTCTTGGGCATCAGATCCAAGAATCTCTTTTATTTTGGAATAGGTTCCGCCGGTGGATAAAATGATGATATCCGGATTGATCCCAAGCAGCTCCGGAATGAATGTCGCAAGTCCGCTTTTATCGGATACGCTGACCAGAACAGTCTTAATTTTCACCAAATCATCAATGCTTTCTACCACGTTTTTCGTCATGGTTGTTCCTTCTCGTATATAATTAGGTTGGTGCTATATATTTTAAATGCAGGCATGCTTTAACCCATTCTTACGGGTGAAGTCAAGTTGAGGAGCTGTCATTTTCCCGGATCATGCGTCCAAGAGACTGAACAAGAGTTCGGGTCTTTTCGACATGCTCAGGCGGAATCATAAGCGCAGGAATCTTTAAATTTTGGGCGATTTCGGAAATCTTGTCATTCTCCTTCAATCGATTACAACCCAAGGCATTCTTTCCTGCATATTCCAGCAGATCAAGGAAGCTGCCGTATACACCACCTGCATCCAAATGTTCCACAAACTGCATGAAAATAGTTGTTATGGTTAATGCAAGAAAGGGCATATCCGCCTGCCCTGTCTGCCGACAAGGGGTTGTGGACATCATCACCCGACACCCCAAGGGGCGGACAGGATAGATGGAACAAATCCCATCTTCAAGCAAAGGACAGGTTCCCCAGGACGGATCGTTTTCTTCCTCATCGGCATCACGGCCCTCCATACAGGCCAGAGCAAATCCGTTGGTGGTCTGAAGAGGCCGGTACCGGCGGCTTTGCCCGGCACGGTCCAGCCGCACACGGATATCGTCCAGCGCCCCGGCATCCAGACGGTCTTGGATATAGGCAATTTCAAGACCTGTGGCCGTGACATTACAGGTACAGCAGTCTGCACACTGTTTTGCGCAGGCAAATGGAAATGCAGCCATAGCCGTGTCAAACAAGGCGTAGATCTCCTCAAGGGTCTTAACAGCTTTATCGAATTTTGCAATACATGTCATGGGCTATTTTAATCAACCAAAAAGGAGAACGCAAACATAAACGCTTTATCAATCATGATCCTATCCTTTGCAGGGTATCTTATCATGTACAACCTTTACGGTCGATACATCGGCAAAAAGATATTCAACCTGGCCCAGAAAGCAGGTATCCCTGCCGTAGAAATGGAAGACGGGGTGAATTATGTGCCCACTAAAAAAGAGGTGATCTTTGGGCATATTTTTACGTCCATTGCCGGCACAGGTCCCTTTGTATGACCGGCCATTGCCATGATGGTGCTGACCATCTGGGCGCTTCTCCTGAATCAGACCACATATGGCGCCAACCACAATGTACTGTTGCAAACAGTGAACGGCATCAGTCTGGTGCTGGCTGTCTGGATTTTTATTGAAGGCCTGATCAAAATTGCAACGGTGAAAATCAATGTAAACGATTATAAATACGAATGAATGAATAATCTTTCTGGGTAGGATGCTTCCCGCCCGGAATCCTAATTTTTCCATGGTTTCTGATTTAAAACGTTTAAAACTAATAGCACCCCTTTAAGCCTCTTTACTGGCTGATGACAGGTCCGGCTGTATTCATTCTTGCATGCCTTCTTGTAACCCGTAATTTCAGCGGACTACCCCCGGCTCCCACCATCCGGCAGTTGCCTGAAATCTGGCATGCGATCCTTTTCACAAGCGCTGCCGTTACAGCCATTGCAGGGCCTATCATGATACGGGTGATATTTGCCCATAGGGTCAGACAAAACACCCGGGTGCAAATTTCTGCAATCACAACACTCCGGGCGAAGGATCAAAGAACCACCGATCCCCTTCGCCCATGCCGAATTTTGATGGATCATCTACCCTACTGTACCCATCCTCTGGTGGGAATTGGCACACTGACCCGGTTTACCAGGCAGTCTGATCTTAATCTGCCTGGAGCATTGAGAAAATAAATTATTCACCGACCTTTTCAATGTCCAAACCGATCATAAAGTGATCTTTAAATCCACTGGGTGTACCGTCAAGGATATATTTAATGCGAGTAGGTTTACGAACTGCAGGAATGGTCTTGTCCTGGTAATGAAAAATCATGGGAACAAGGTCACCGCTTTTAAGACTCTCCAACGCCCTTGAGTGCTTTGTCACCAGAGCGAAAAAAGGCTCTGATTCATTTTTTCTCAACTTGAACTGATAAAAAATTCCCGGATTATCCAGTTGAAATTCAGCACTGAAATACATATTGTCCTCCTGTTGCATCTTCACTGATCAATAGCCTCCTTTTCAAACTTTTACAAAACACATAACTATTATTTTTATATCTTCAAATTCAATTAGGATTTAATGAGAACGTCAGCAACTTATGTACCATCCGCCCCTGCCCCAAAAACACAAAAAAATTCAGGCAGATCTAAAAGGTTATTTTCAGGATAAAAACCCCCCTATCAAATAGCAGGTATCCGGTTACCAAAAAGGTGTTAAAAGTTACGAAAATTGCATCTTGGTATCAAAAAACGCCTGGAAGTGATTGTTCCAAAAACATGATACGAACAAAATTGATACCCGTGAAGATTAGGTACTCGGAAAAAATAAATGTTACAGATTTTGCGCCGATTTTTATTCGTATTCAAGATGCAACCCAGTCATCATATTGTTCCTGGTGCACTGAGTCGCAACGAAAAATACGGATAAGGAGGCAAATAAAATAGAGGATTTATTTTTTCCCGTGTTCCTCATTTCGTAACCATGACGCCTTTTTACTTTATTTATAGACTGTAGGATCAATATCGTACTTTCTGACCTTATAATGCATGGCCCGTTTACTGATACCCAAAAGATCGGCCGCATCTTTTTGAACTCCCCTTGATTCTTTCAAGGCCCTTATAATGGTATCCTTTTCACTCTGTGCAATGGAAAACGCCTGGGAATTGGGCAGATCTGAAGTCAGTACCGCATTTGCCCTGATGCTTTCAATCTGAAGGTCCCATGGTTCAATAACCTGATTTTGGCACAGAACAGCCCCGGCTTCAATGGTATTTTTCAATTCCCGGACATTGCCGGGCCAGGGATGTTCTTCCAGCACTTTAACTGCGGCATCGGAAATACGTAACTGATCAGTACCGTGTATCTGGCCATAGTTGCCGGCGAAGAACTCGGCCAAAGGATAAATATCTTCTTTTCGCTCCCGCAAAGGCGGAATGGTCAGGGTGATTCCCTTGAGCCGATAGTACAGATCCTGTCGGAAGCTTCCCTCATCAATGGCCTGGGCAAGATCGGCATTGGTCGCGGCAATCACCCGACAGTCCACAGATGTTTCTTTTACCGCGCCTACCTGGCGGATTTTTTTATCCTCCAGGAATCTTAACATACGGCATTGCATGTCATGGGAGATATTGCCGATCTCATCCAGGAAAAGAGTCCCGGAGTGCGCGGCCTCGATAAGCCCGACCTTATCCTTTACGGCATGGGTAAACGCCCCTTTCAGATGGCCGAACAATTCACTTTCAAGGATACCTGCCGGCGTTGATCCACAGTCCACAACCATGTAAGGCTGTTTTTTTCTTGGGCTATTTTTGTGAATACATCCGGCAATACACTCCTTACCTACCCCACTCTCCCCGAGAATTAGCACGTTGACCTCGGTGACAGCCACCTTTTTTACCGTGGTATAAAGATGCTTCATGACAGCGGACTTTCCCCAGTAAAATCCGGATTCAAACAGAGGCACAGGTCCCGTGCCGACACCTGTGCCGCGCAAGGCTATCACAGCATTGATTTTTTCAATCAGTTCCAAACCGTCAAAAGGCTTGGAAATATAATCGGCAGCGCCCAATTTTATAGCATCCACAGCATCCGGTATGGTGCCGTAGGCAGTCAAAAAAATCACAGGCAGATCCGGCAGGGACCTACGTATATCAGTGAATAACTCCATTCCGCCTTTTCCCGGCATTTTTATATCTGAAAGCAAAAGATCTATGCCCTTCTTCGCTTTGAGAATCTGTTCAGCCCCTGCTGCATTCTTTGCTTTCAAGACCTTGAAGTTGGATGCGGAAAGCCTTTCCTCCAAGACTTCCAGGATATTGGGGTCATCGTCAACAATGAGTATTTTATATGCTGCCGTCACTGGTTCTCCCTTTGTTCCTGCCGTTCCTTATCAATTTTTTCAAGCACGGTTATCTGGTGCAAAAGATCAGTTATCCGTAACTCCTGCTCCATGTTCTGCTCTTCTAAGGCTGTTGTTTTTTGCCCGAGGGAATCAATTTTTTTTTGCATGTTAAGACGCTCTTTTTTATAAATTTCCTCTCTGGTATAAAGCGCATTAAGCTTTTTCAAAATACCCGACCGTTCGGATTCGAGCAAGACCATACCGTGGGCCAGGGCTTTCTCCAGCATCCCGGGGTGCATTTTTGACCGCGGATTGCAAACGGTTTCCCGTCCAGAAGGATACTGGCCCCCGGAAGTTGAAATCCGGCAGGGCAGTTGTGAAGGCAAAAGCAGAAGCTGCTCCACAGCGACTCTAAAGGCCGGGGCATTTTCGGCAAGGACCATGTCAAGACAAACATTTCCATAATGGCCGACTGCCTGACATTGTGCATCACGTTCATTTAAAGCAAGTTGTGAAAAAATCTGACGGGAAAGGGTATAATCTTCATTTAAATATGCCTCCTGACCTTGTATTGCCATCGTATTCCGGCAAACGACAGTGCAGACAGGTATCATGCTGCACCCGCTGAAAAACACCCCGATACACCCGATAAGAACCAGGGCCCTGAAAACAAGAAGGAAACGCTTGAGCACTCTTTCCATAAACAATTTCAGGTAAAAATCAGATATCCATAAAAACCGCATATAAAAAAATCCTTAAGATTCATTTATTAAAAGGTGTTGAAAACGAAGTCTCATTTTGACTATTATTTTCTGTAAAAGAGATCGTCGATTTCAATACCCTTTATTAAAACACTGGTAAAGTAAAGGAAAAAGTACACCCTTTATCCGGTTTATTCTCCACAAAAATTTTTCCGCCATTGGCCTGAATAATCCGCCGGGCAATATTTAAACCAAGCCCTACCCCGTCCATGTGTTTGCGAACCTCCCTGGCCCGGTAATATTTCTTAAAAATCAAATTTTTTTTATCGTCGGGAATCCCCGGCCCTTCATCACTGATACCACATGTCAGAAAATGCTTTCCCGGTCCACGGGTCAAACGGATATCCACCCGGCTGTTGTCCGGTGAAAATTTCAGCGCATTATCCAGGATATTTATAATGACCTGCATAATTTCCTTTTCATCGCCTCTGACCATGGGCGCCTGTCCAAGGGCCTTAAATTCCGTGCGGATGCCCCGGGTCTTTGCCCCGGGCGTAATACTTAAAATAGCGGATTGCACAAGCTGGTTGGGATCAAAAGGGGCAACCTGTCTTTTCTTAATACCTGAAACCAGGAAGGACGCATCCAGCAAGTGGTTTAAAAGGCCTGTAATCCGGGCAATCTCATTGCCGGAGATGGTTAAAAATTTCTTCTGCTTCTCATTGACCGGCCCAAGAACCTCTTCGGTCAACAAATTCACAGATTCACGGATGGAAGACAAGGGACTTCTGATTTCATGGCTTAAGGTGGCAATAAAATCCGAACGAATTTCGTCATCGGCTTTAAGTTGCCGGTTCATATCATTGAACGCCGCAGCCAGCTCCCCAAATTCATCGTTGGAAGTAATATCCATCTCATAAGTGTAATTATCATCAGAGACCCGCTTAAGCCCGGATTTCAATTTATTCAGGGGAACAATAATGGATCTGGAAATAAACCCAACGCCCATAACGCCCACCAGTATTGAAATACCAAACCCGATTATGCAGTTTCTTATCACTTGGCGGCTTAAACGGTTAATCAGGATCAGCGCCTGCTCAATTTTGTCTTCATTGTCCTTTCTGACCGCGGCAATGGTGTCCATCCATTGGTCCATCACATCGGCATCAATCCAGGTATAATCCTCACTCATAATTTGTTCCATGGATACATCCGACTTGATATAGCCACCAAAGGCCCGATCAATGTTACGCCAGTATCCCGCAGGTGTTTCCCGCCTTGCATCCAGCCCAATGATCTCGACAAGCACCTTTTGGTAATTGCGCCTGGCCGTTCCAAAATAGTCAAAATAAACATCTTTTTCCAGCAGTTTCAATTTCTTGATATTGGCGTCCATATCAAGAAGATTATTTTTAAGATCATTGGACAATACCGCAATCCGGTTGCTGATGCTCACAATCCGGGCAGAGGTATCGGACATTTCCCGAACCTTCATAAACAGGCCATAGACTGTGCCATAAAATATAAAGATAAAAAAAAAGAGAAAAATAAAAAGCTTTTTTGATATACCAGGTGTCATGAATATATTGTTACCATCTGCATAGGTGGAAGCCCTTTTAGCATGCCCGAACAGCCAAGTCAAATCCCGGCTGGGGCAAGCATATTTAGAGAATTTAATCAAAACCGCGACCAAAAGCAATCAACAACATTCACCTGTATTGAATTTCCATGATGGATACTTTATCTTTATGAGGTTAAGGGACTCAGAATAACGTAAAAAAGGAGAATTTAATGGGTGCTGATGTATTTTTCATGGACATAACCGCCACATCAAGGGAAAACCTGCCTGCCAAGTTGGAACGTCTGGTAACCACGGCAGGGCTTCACGCAATCCTGGACAAAAATGACCTGACCGCTGTAAAGGTGCATTTCGGTGAACAGGGAAATACGGCTTATATCCGCCCTGTCCTTATCCGTAAAATTATCCGGGCCATCAGAAAAGCAGACGCCACACCTTTTCTGACCGATGCCAACACCCTTTACGTGGGCACCCGCTCTGATGCAGTCTCCCATATCAAAACCGCTGTGGAAAATGGATTTTCATATTCATCCATGGATGCAGCCCCGTTGATCATTGCCGACGGCCTGTTCGGAAAAAGCGAGACTGCTGTAAGGGTGAATCTCAAACACAACAAGGAAGTATTTATCGGGTCGGAAATCATCAATGCCAACGCCCTAGTGTCACTGGCCCATTTCAAGGGACATGAGCTGTCCGGATTCGGCGGCACCCTTAAAAATCTGGGGATGGGATGTGCATCCCGCCGGGGCAAGTTGGACCAGCATTCCAATGTAAGTCCTAAAATCAAACGCAAAACCTGCATTGGTTGCGGCCTGTGTGCCCAACATTGCCCGGGGCAGGCCATAACCATTGAGAACAAAAAAGCCTATATGAATAAAACGGCCTGTATCGGATGTGCCGAATGTATTGTGCGTTGCCCCACCCAGTCCATCAACATCAACTGGAACCAGGATGTCCCCGTATTTCTTGAAAAAATGATGGAATATACCGCCGGCGTACTGAAAGATAAAACCGGGAAATGCCTGTTTGTTAACTTTATCACCAATATCTCCCCGAAATGTGACTGCCTACCCTATGCCGAGGCTCCCATCTGCAACGATATCGGCGTGGTGGCATCCTGTGATCCCGTAGCCATTGACCAGGCCAGTGCAGACCTTGTTAACCAGGCCCAGGGTCTTGCCTCTTCGGTGTTGACCACCCACCTGGACCCGGGGGAGGACAAATTCAAAGGACTTTATCCGCACGTGGACTGGGAACACCAACTTGCGTATGCCCAGGAGATCGGCCTTGGTAAAAGACGTTACAACCTGATCAAACTGGAGACCCTGGCATATAAAAATCCAGGGGCACACAGCTAACCATGTATCTGGCAAAAGTAAAAAAAAACGGACAGACCACCTATATCCTCCGGGAATCTGTCAGACAGGGTGAACAGATAGTGGCCCGGGACATTTTTGACATAGGTCCCTGCCCCGGAGCCTGGATTGATTATCCCGGCGGAAATGCCTGGTACTTAAATCCGGATCTGGAATCAAGGATTTCAAGTCTGGCCGGCACCTTTGACAGCGACCAGTTTGAAGACCTGTTCCGGCCTTTTATGCGACCCGCCATCCGCAGGGCCACCCAGACATTCAGGCAACGCGCCTTTAAGCAGTATACGCCGATGACCCGGGCGCAGAAAGAGACCATTGCAAGACAGGTTCATGCCTTTGACAAACGCCGGGCCCATTTTCTTAAATTCGGCAACATGGACCAGGGGCCCATGGTTAATATGCCGGCAGTAATTTTCAGGCAGTTACACAACAAATCCCGGGATGAAATTGAACAAGGCTTCATGGACCAGGAGCGGGTTTTAAAAAGAAAAGATCTTAAATCCTACATTTATACGGCGCTTGATCTCCATCGCTTTTTCAAAGGGTTCATGGCCAAGCAGATGCCCCATGCACTGGACCAGGATAAAGTAGAGGCATTTTTTATCCAGGAGTTATGTCTGCTGAATAAGGAACTTTTCGGACTGACCAGCCGGCTGCATGAATATTTGATCCGGTATGCCGTCATGTTTTTTGATCACACTTACGGGGATTCGGTGCTGTTGGATGATATGGTTAAAGATTTCCAGTTCCGTCAAAGAAGTCGCGGGTTTAAGCCGCCTGCGGCCACCCGGCAACTTGCGCTATCCCAGGCATTCAAAATCTTTAATCTCACGGCCAAGAGCTTGGAAACCATGGATAAAAAAGATCTCGCCCGAAAATTCAGGCGTCTTGCAAGACAACATCATCCGGACAGGGGCGGTAGCCACGACAGGTTTGTGGAACTTAACAACGCCTACCAGGCCCTGCTTGAAAAAATATCATAACGGTGAACATCCCGGAATTGATTGACAAGAAAAGGTGTTGACGTTAAATATGTAATTATTGCTTCAGATTATAGATGTTTCATACAAAATTATTCATAATCTAAAAAAGAGGATTCGGGTGTTACGCGTTTTCCTGAAAAAAATAATTCTGCCGCTTTTGTTTCTACCAGGTCTATTCCTTATTTTACCTGCCAGATGCCCAGCCGCACAGGACCAGGACCTAACTGAATTTTCCATTGAAGAACTCATGGACATCAAAGTAACGTCCGTGAGTAAAAAAAGCCAACGGCTGTCTGATAGTGCGGCCGCAATTTTCGTGATCACCCGGGAGGATATCAGACGGTCCGGTGCCACCAGTATTCCTGATGCCCTGCGCATGGCCCCGGGCGTGAATGTGGCACGCATTGATGCCAACAAATGGGCAGTAAACTGCAGGGGATTTAACAGCCGGTTCTCCCCAAGTCTTCAGGTGCTTGTTGACGGACGCAGTGTGTATACCCCCAGTTTTTCAGGCGTTTACTGGGAAGTAACAAATGTGCTGCTTGAGGATGTGGACCGCATTGAGGTGATCCGCGGCCCCGGAGCGACCATCTGGGGATCCAATGCTGTCAATGGGGTGATCAATATCATCACCAAGCGTGCCGATGATACCCAGGGGGGGGGTTTTACAGGCGTCTGCTGGATCAGTAGAAAAAAATATGGTCGCCGCAAGATATGGGGCCGGCATGGGTAAAGACAAATTCTGGCGGATTTACGCCAAACACAGGGCCAGGGATGAATTTGATCGTGTTTCCGGAGAAAATGCAAGTGACGACTGGCAGATCAATCAGGCCGGGTTCCGCATGGATGCCCAAATGTCTTCGGCTGACGATTTCACACTCCAGGGAGATATCTACGACGGGCATATCCACCAGGACCTCTATCTTTACAGTCAGGCGTCGCCATACATGGATGAATTTCCCGTAAAAACAAAGGTCTTTGGGGGTAATATCATGGGCCGGTGGACAAAGATACTTTCCGGGACATCGGAAATGTCTGTGCAGATGTATTACGATGTGATGCATCGTTCCGAGGATATGCTCAACGAAGACCGGCACAACTTTGATGTGGAATTTCAGCACCGCTTCGGGCTGGGTTTGGGGAATGATATTATCTGGGGACTTCGGCTGCGCCATTTATATGATGATTATTCAGGCTCAAAAGTTGCATATATGGATCCTATCAACAAAAGAAATCTTCTATACTCGGCCTTTATCCAAGATGAGATATCTTTACTTGAGGATAAAATTAAATTGACCATTGGTTCAAAATTTGAGCACAACGATTATACCGGCCTTGAAATTCAGCCTTCCACGAGGCTATTGTGGACGCCCGGTGAGCACCACAGGGTGTGGGCGGCCATTTCCCGGGCCACCCGGATTCCCTCCCGAATTGAAGCCGATGCGATCGTCTATCTCTCTGGAACGGATATCACCGGCAGCCCGTTCCCTTTGTATACCAGATTCGTAAACAATAAGGATCAATCGGCAGAAACACTGTGGTCATGGGAAGCAGGATACCGCTTTATCCCGCAACAAAACCTCTCAATTGATTTGGCGCTGTTTTTCAATGATTATCAAAATCTAAGGATATATTCACCGCAGGGTTCTGCCTATTTTGACGACGAGAGCCAAATGCTTATTCAGGATGTTGGGTTAAGCAACATGTCCAATGCCCAATCCTGGGGGGCAGAGATCTCCGTGGATCTGGCCACAAGCAGGAAAGTCAAATGGACCCTTGCTTATTCATTGACATTCCATGATTATGATAATGACGAGGATTTTGAAATCGATTTTGGTTTTACAAAACATCAAATTTCCTTGAGGGGCCGGTTTGATTTAACGAAAAATTTGACCCTGGACGCCTGGTTTAGATATGTGGGCAAAACAAAAGCAAATGACGTATTTTCAGACACTCTAATCTATGAAATTGACGATTACGTAACCCTGGATCTGCGCTTGGGATGGAAAATCCGGCCGGATCTGGAATTTTTCCTGACCGGGCAAAATCTGCTCCAGGACAGCCACCTTGAATTTGTCCAGGAAGCATTCAGTTATCCTGTGGAAGTCCCTCGTAGCGCTTATGCCGGACTGACCTATAAATTCTAACGACATGCCCTATTCCCCATGGCAATAAAAACAAAACGGATGCAAATTTTAAAAAATAAAGGAATACAAATATTCATCCCGGTCTGCATCTGTCAGTTTCTGTTATGTATTATTGCCATAGGAACAGTCCAGTCACAAAACCTTGAAGAATATAGGGTCAAGGCAGCCTTTGTTTATAATTTCACCAAACTCATTCAATGGCCCGAAACTGCATTTGACAGTGAAGGAAAGAACTTTAAAATAGCGGTGTTCGGTAATGAATATCTTAAAGAAGGCTTCCAGACCATTGACGGCAAAATCAGCACCGGACGCACCATATCCATCCAGTATCTTGACCCTGAAACTAATGATTATAAAAAAACGCTGGCAGAAAATCAGATTGTATTCATCAGCAGGCATACGCGTTTGCCACAAATCTTAAAAATTTTAAGTAATATTGGAGACAGACCGATTCTAACTATTGGTGAAGTGAAAAATTTCAGCCGGGCCGGGGGCATTATTCAGTTTTTCACAAGAGAGGATCATCTCCATTTTGAAGTTAATATTAACAGAGCTGAGGCACACCAGCTCAAATTCAGTTCCCGGCTGCTAAAACTGGCTGTTATCGTAAATGAAAAAGAATGAAACCCCAAAAAATATCAAAGCATAGCGTCGTTTCCATCAGGACAAAACTGATCCTGACCCTTGGGTTTACGGCATTACTGGCCCTTTTTATGATGGCCGCTTCCATGGTGGCCTATGAAACTCATAATGCCAGAAACAATCTGGTTGATGAACTTGTATCCATGGCGAACCTGATTGCGTTGAATTCTTCGGTTGCCATGATGTTCAATGACCGGAATGCGGCATTGGAGGATCTAAGCGCGTTGTCTGCAAAACAGGGCATTATCGGCGCAATCCTTTACGACACCCATGGGAAAATTTACGCTGAGTTCTCAAAAGGAGCCGTTTCCATTGACACGCTGGCCCATGAAGTCAAACAGGTATGCACACCAGGCATGTCCCCAATTGAAATAGTTACTGCCCAAAAAACGTTCAGCGGGGTTACAAACAGCCATACCCATGTGATCCTCCCGGTCAATTTTAAAGACAATTTTTTAGGGGCCATTCATTTGATTGATGATATGCAGCAACAGAAAAAAAGACTGGCTGCCTATTATCTGATTGTTGCGAGCATTGTTATCGTCTCGTTGGTAGTGGTCTTGATTCTGTCTTCGAAACTGCAGTCCATCTTCACCCGACCATTATTTGATGTCATTGATTCCATGCGGCAAGTGACCCAAAAAAAGGACTATCAGGTCAGGGTAAAAAAATATAGTGACGATGAGTTTGGTGTGCTTGTGGAACAGTTTAACCAGATGATTAAAGAAGTCCAGGCCAGGGACAACGCGCTAAAATCATATAGTTCAAGCCTTGAAGCCAGGGTCGAACAAAGAACCCAGGACCTGACCCAGGCCAAGGAAGCACTCGAGTCTACGGTCATTCGCCTGAAAAAGGCCCAGAAGAAGGCAGAAGAAGCCAGCCAGGTAAAATCCCAGTTCCTTGCCAACATGAGCCATGAAATCAGAACGCCCATGAACGGCATTATCGGCATGACGGAAATTTTGCTTTCGTCCAAACTTTCGAGTGACCAGGAAACATTTGCGATCAATATCCAAAAATCAGCCCAGATGCTGCTTGCAATCATCAGTGATATTTTAGATTTTTCCAAAATTGAAGCGGGCAAACTTGAAGTTGAATCCATTGCCTTTGATATAGGCAGCCTGCTGACGGACATTAAAACACTTCTGATGTCTGTAGCCAGGGATAAAAACCTAACGTTAACCGTTGAAATCCAAAAGGGTGCACACCTTTTCCTGATGGGAGACCCCACAAGAATCAGGCAGGTGCTGATTAATTTAGTGGGCAATGCCATAAAATTTACAGAAAAGGGGGGGGTAACCATCATGGTGTCCACGACCCTGATAGAGGACAGTGAATTTCACAGCGTTGGTGACCGGGAATCCCGGGTTGACCTGACCATTTCCATCAAAGATACCGGTATCGGTATCCCACCTAAAAAGCAACATCTCTTATTTACACCCTTTTACCAGACTAACGCCTCTTTTACGCGCAAATACGGAGGTACCGGACTTGGTCTTGCCATTTCATCGGATCTGGTGTCACTTATGGGAGGTACCATCAGGTGCACCAGCAAGCCGGGACAGGGAAGCATATTCTCTTTTGTTCTTCCTTTAAATAAGGCAAAACAAAGCGTTAATGAGATGTCTGTAGCCGTCAATACCCGTCCCAAAAAAACAGACAAGATCAATCTTCATGTGCTGGTAGCCGAAGATAATATCACCAACCAGGATGTTTTTTCAGCCATGCTTAAGAAATTTGGTTGCAGGGTGGATATTGCAGCCACGGGTGTTGATGCCAGAGATAAGTTCATTTCTTTAAAACCGGACATCATCCTCATGGACTGCCAGATGCCGGAAATGGACGGTTACCAGGCCACCCAGGAAATCAGAAGACATGAGACAACCCTTGACACCCATACCCCAATCATCGCCATCACCGCCCATGCCATGACGGATGATAAGGAGAAGTGCCGAAATGCAGGCATGGACGATTTTTTAACCAAACCCTTCATGATGAACGATCTTTTGGAAATACTAAAGAGATGGGGGCCTCATCCGAATCTGTCCGGCCCCGATTCTGCAGATATTGCCGACAACACGACCCGATAGTCAAACAGCGTAATATCTCCCGGCGCCTCCAGCTGTTCCTTAATCCGCTTGCGTTTTATTTGTTCTGCGGTCATCAGATATCTCATCTTTTTACCCCCCGGGGACTAAACAGATAAGCACAATATTTTTCATAAGAAATATATGTTAATCAAAAGTTTGTATCAAAAAAGTTCAATATTATTCTCTGGATCTCTCCCTTTGCCGTCTTCATTTGAAACGATAACATTTTCTTCGGATATATCGTCCAACTGGATAGGAATTTGATCAATGAAGAATGTTATTTCACCCAATTTCGCAACCAACGCTTCAAATTCGCCCCCAAAGAACCTGGAACATGGCTATAGCAAACCTGTTACAATATGTCCTTTGAATCGAATGTTCATCCCGGCAGAAAAAAGATTTTTATAAAAGTATCTATGGCATTCTAATGAATTACACCTGGCCCAAAATCGGATATTTCAAATACTTTAAACCCTGGGGCAGGCACCACCACAAGAAAACTCCATATCCAAGCCAGAACAGACAAATGATAGCCGGGAGAGTCATGATCCAAAAGCTATGACCATTACCAACAGACAGGATACACTGGGCCAGGTTCAGGGTGTTATGCTGGACATGGGGGATGATTCCCCGGATAAGGATTTTGAAAAAAAATTAGACAAAATTGATGTCAGGTCACCATCTAATTGCTTGACTCTTTAGGAAAATCGATTAATATATTCCAAGTTCTTTCAATCTAAACTAAAAAAAAGGCTGCAATTTTGACCTGTACCAAATCAACACTCATCGAAAAAATTTCAGAGACATTTGACCAAAACCCATCTCAGTCCAAAGAGGTCCTTGAAACCCTGATTGAAATCATGAAGTCCACCCTGGCTTCCGGTGAAGATATTATGGTTTCCGGATTCGGGAAATTCCAGGTAATTGAAAAGTCGCCAAGAAAGGGGAGGAATCCGGCTACAGGGGATGCCATGATCCTTGAAAAAAGGCGGGTTGTCACGTTTAAATGTGCGGGAAAGCTTAAAAATAGAATCAACGAAAAAATACAATAACAACCATGGGCTGACTTGGTCTATCAGCGTCCAGGCTCAGCCCATAACGAAACAAGAAAGTAATTCAACAACTTATTGAAATTTTCATATAACGGCCATGGCTGACCTGGTCTTTCACCGAGGTCAGATCACAACAAATCATGAAAGAAACTAATAGGTTAGTTCAATTCTTTCATATAAAAAAAACCAAAAATCACACGATTTTCATGTAACCGAATTTATTTTTTTCCATGCAGCGGCTATAATTTTACCTCTTTTGTGAGCAAAACCTGGAGCGCGGTCTGGCGGCGACTGATATCCTGGTTTCCCACTGCCATGCCTAAAGCCCTTCGAGTGCCTACAAAAACGGCCAATTTTCTAGCACGGGTAATTCCTGTGTAAATCAGGTTGCGGAAAAGCATTTTAAAGTGCTGGGTCAAAACCGGAATGATCACCACCTCAAATTCACTGCCCTGGGATTTATGGATGGTGATGGCATAAGCCAGGTCAAGTTCCATGATGTCTGCCTGCTGATAGTGCACCACCCGGTTATCCGGTAAAAAACGGACCGTGCAGGTAATATCCATGGTGTTAATCCGGTCGATGATGCCGATATCCCCGTTAAATACCCCCAGATCATAGTTGTTTTTTCTGTGAATCACCCGGTCACCGGTTCTGAATACCCGCCGGCCCACGGTGAGCTGGGCCTTGCCCGGGCCCATGGGATTATAGCCGTCCTGAATTTCACGGTTCAAAGAAAGGGTACCAAGACTGCCCCGGGTCATGGGGGAAAGGATCTGAATTTCCGTATCTCTTCCCAAATATTTGGGAATCCACTCCAGATATAATTTTTTTACCGCATCCAAAGCAGATAGACCATAATGCAAAGAGGACCATGGGTGAACCTTCTCCACCACTGCCATAAGTTCTTGAATACGATTTTCAGTCCCTGCCAGACGGGCCAAATCCACATGAGCAAACTTTTTAGGAATCTCAATTTCAGTCTCCCAGGGTGAACACGACTCATTAACCCTGAATTCATATAAATCACCATGATCATTGTCCCGGGCATCACCGGGGATAGAAATCTCTTGAACATTACTGCTGTTTGGCGTTTCCGGGTCAACAGGTGTATATAAACGTTTAACCCGGCCGACAAAGTTGAGCTGTTCTTTGGTGACTTCATCGGAATCAATAAACATACAGTCGGTTCCGTCCTGCCAGATGGACGGATACTTAAACGGACTTTTGATCCATGGTATCCGGCCCTTATTGATCTGGTGGGCAAACTTTATGATCATAGAAAACCGGGCCTGGCGAAACACCTGGGTAAGCCGAAAACAGGGCACGGCTTGAGACGCAATGATATCTTTAAGTACGTTGCCAGCCCCCACCGAAGGCAATTGGTCATAATCACCGATAAATACGACCTGGCTGTGCCGTGGCACGGCTTTAAGCAAAGAGGCCGTCAGATTAATATCCAGCATGGAGCATTCGTCCACCACCAGAAAATCTGTTTTTAAAGGGGAACTTTCATCGCGTTTAAATCCCCCGGCTTTCCAGCCCAAAAGCCGGTGAATGGTTTTGGCCGGTTTTCCGATCACCTCGCTCATACGCTGGGCAGCCCGGCCCGTAGGCGCGGCCAGCATCACCTTTTGTCCCATGGCCTCGAGCAGGCGGACCATCACCCGTGTGGCCGTGGTTTTACCGCATCCGGGACCACCTGTGAGAACGGAAAAATGCTGCTGCACCGCCCCCTTGACCGCCGCTACCTGTTCAACGGAAAGCTGCATCTGAAAACGTTGGCAAAACAACGCTACCCACCGGTCAATCCGGGCCTGGTCAAAGGTGCGTTCAGGCCCGGGATCTAAAAGACGTTTGGCCACATACGCCTCGTCAAAATAAAGAGAGCGGGCATAGTAACAGGCCACAGGCTGCCCGGTGTCATCGAACAGGTCCCTGCGCATCAAAAGTCGCTGGGCTTCCATCTGTGTTAAAAGGGATTCAAGCTGCCGAGACAGATCAAGCTCGAGCAGATCTTTTACCTGTTCTTTGATCTGGGGAAACGTAAGATAACAATGCCCGAACTCCCGGGCTGCAGACAGTACGTGGCGGATACCGGCGGTGATTCTTGGCGGACTGTCCGTTTCAAGGCCAATGCTCAAGGCCACCTTATCCGCAGTAAAAAAGCCAATACCGAAAAAATCAGCAGCAAGACGATACGGGTCCTGGGTGATCCAGGCAATGGCATTATCGCCGTATTCTTTAAATATGCGAACGGAAAACAACGTGGAGATCCCGTGGGACTGCAGAAACATCATCACATCCCGGATGGCCCGGTGCTCCGCCCAGGCCGTTGAAATCATTTCAAGCTTTTTATGGGCAATCCCCGGCACCTCCACAAGGCGCCCAATATCGGATTCAAACACATCCAGGGTCTGGTCCTTGAAATATCCCACAATTTTTTTTGCGGTTTTGGGCCCCACCCCTTTGATCAGCCCGGAACCGAGATATTTTTCCAGGGCCGATGCCGTAGCAGGCTTTTTCTCCCTGGCATGCACGGCCTTGAACTGCCGGCCAAATTTTGGGTGCATCGTCCATGCCCCCTCAAATTCCATGGAGGCACCGGCAAACACCTTTGTCTGATGGACCACAACAGTTTCCCGGCTACCCGGACGATCAAAGGGCTGTACTTTAAGAATGGACCAGCCATTGTCCGGGTTATGGAATGTGACCCGGTCCACGACACCTTTTAAGACCTCGTTGATGTGGCCGGAATCAGACAATGTATCTGTTCTCTGGTTCATATCGGGTCACCATACAGGACACGGCAGACCAAAACAACTTATTTTGGTGGCGTTTAATCTGAAACAAAAAAGGTGAACAATATAGACAAATGTGGTATTTGAAGTTTCTGATATAAATAAAAAATGATTTTAAGGAGAGGAAAAATGAAAAAAACATCACTTCGGTTGATATTATGCCTACTAATGACATGCATGCTTGCGTTTACCGGCTGCTCAGGAGAACAGAAAAAACCAAAACCCAGCCCGGACGAATCCCTTCAGATGCTCAAGGATGGCAATGAACGTTTTCTCAATGGAAAATCCGAACAGCCGCATCTGGACAAAAACCGGATGATGAAGGCCGGTCTGGAAGATCAGGGGGATCATGCCTATGCCACCGTCCTGGCCAATTCTGATTCCAGGGTCCCTGTGGAAGCAATCTTTGACGCCGGAATCATGGATATTTTTGTTATCCGGGTGGCCGGAAATGTATGTGATAACAATGAAGTCGGCTCCATAGAATATGGTCTTGCGCATGTTCGCACACCGGTTGTGGTTGTATTGGGCAATACACAATGCGGCGCAGTGACAGCCGTCACCCGGGCGATCAACGGAAACGGCCATGCCATGGAAAGAAATATTCCAACGCTGTTCGATAACATTGGACCTGCTGTCAGAAAGACCATGGAAAAGTATCCCCAGGCAAAAGGTGATGAAATAATTCCCCTTGCCATTGAAGAAAATGTCTGGACCAGCATTCGGGATCTGTTCATGAAAAGTCCTGCCACACGGGGTCTTGTCAAATCCGGCAAAGCCAAAGTGGTGGGTGCCATCTATGATGTCAGTGACGGTAGGGTCTACTGGCTTGAGGATGGGACAGTAGACAGCATTTTACAAGAAGTGGAAGCTGATCCGAACCGTGCCATGGAAGCCATGGCAGACCTCATCCTGCCCCCCGAACCATCACATGATGCCGCACCTGAAACTCATGAAGTAGCGCCTGACGCCCAGGATGACGCGACTGACGCCCAGGAAATCGCACCTGAAGCGAATGAGGCAGCGCCTGAAGCCCAGGAAGTTGAAGTCGCACCGGAAGCTGATGAGGCTGCCACTGACGCCCAGGAAGTAGCGCCTGAAACCGATGATGACGCGCCTGAAGTTTTAGCGCCGTCAGAGGCTGAGGAAACGCCTGCTGACCCAGAAACCCATGACAGTGACAGCCATCTTTAAATACATGACAAGCCGGGGGGCGCACCACGCGCCTTCCGGCATCATTCGACACAGCAGTTCGTAACAATACTTGACATCTTTTATTTTGAAATGATAAATCAGCTTCAAGCCACACAATTCAAAAAAGAGTGTATTCCATGACGACGGCAACTGACAATTCCAGTAAATCAGCCAAAAATATTTCACCTGCGGATATTCAAAAACAGAATCTGATTTCCCAATGGGCCTTTGATACCCGCCCCATATTAGGCCGGTTCCATTTATGGCTCGAAGATGTGCGCATTCACTGGTACAGCGACGAATCCCAAAAAAAAATCAAACGCCGCCACATGGATGAGATCTCCTTCACCGACGGGCGTACCGAAAAAATGCTGGCCGTCACCGCCGCTGTTACGGCCTTGGGCACCCGGCTTTTTGGCCGTTACGGGGAAGGCAAGGGGCTGCCCAAAACAGAACTGAATCTGGTGAAAAAAGATGCCGATGCCATTTCCGCCTACGCCATGAGCGAAAGCCTGTGGTACCTGTCCCGCACCCTGCCGGAAAACCATGCCATCATGGTCTGTTTAGGGGAAGGGCTGATGCCCAAAGCCGGTGAAACCGCTGAAATGGGCGCCAACCCCCTGCTGGGATTCGGCAGAATCTATGCCCGGCCCCAGGTGGCTAAATTCCTTGAAGACCGGGTGCTGCGGCTGATCAATGAGCCCGAATACGCCTGGGAAAGATTTTCCCGGGATATCCAGAAAAGGGACATCACCGTGTGGGGAGCTGCCATCGACACCCTGGAAAACACCTCGAGGTTTGCCAAGGGCGAAACCACCGGCCCCATGAGTATATTCCATCTTTTTGACCAGCCTTTAATCATCAGCGACCAGTATGAAGGGTACATGGGGTGCCTTGTACTCCCGAAACAGGTTGTGGAAAACGCAGCGTTGAAATCCGTTCTGGTCAATTATTTCACTCCGCGTCATATGGTTATGAATGCCATTCAAGAGACCTTTGACGGAATAAAAGCGGAAAATGTCCATGTCTGGACCCTCACTGGGGACGCCCGGCGGGAAAGAATTGAAAACCTCTGGGACCAATGGCGGGATGCCGGCGCACACCTTATTGACGAAAACTGGATTCTTCCCACAGGGATAGCGCCGTTCACCGATTCTGGCACCTATGCGCCGACCTTTGCAGTCAAGCTATGGACCGATAACAAGGATGATATTCACCTGCTGGTGGTGGATGGATATGCCGCGTCCGCCGAGGCCATGCAGGCAGCCAGCCTGTCCGGCATTCTGGGCCTGGATGTATCCCTTGCCGTGCTCTCCTCAAAATTCAAGCTGCCCTATAATAAGGATGCCGTTGCCATGAAGCTGGATCCCCAAGACAATAATTTTGCCACAAAACTTGAACAGGATCTGTTTGAAACCGATGTGCCCCAGGAAATGATTGAAATTTATCGCGACAGCATCATGGAAGCTAAAAACGCCGGCATCCCCTTAAAACCGCGCACCATCAATGCAAGCGATCTGATTGCCGCCAAAAAATGGCAGACCCTGGCCGTGTCGGGATACATGCTTCAGGATCCCTACAGTGGTGCCCCCGGCGTAAAACAGATCAGTGAGGACACTTGGGAAGTAACTGTTCGGTTAACGTCAGAATTCGGGGACAAGGCCATTACCTTTGCCCTTCGCCTGTTAGAGCCGTTGCCGCAGAGTAAGCTTGTTTTCTCGCCGCTGCTCAATCGATTTTTCAAGGGAGAAGATTTCAAGACCCGGGCCGTTAAAATTTCAGACTCCGGTAGAATCCGCAACGAACTTCAGACACTGTGTACCGAAGCCCTGGAACATTTTGGAGACAAGATCGTGGTACGTTTTGACAAAATTACGCCAACCACCATTTCAGCTGTGGAGCAGGAAATGCTCAAACAGATTCTGGCCTGGTACAAGGAAAATTATCCCATCTGGTTTGAGTGGCTTGAGCTGTCAGTATAGAATGCTTTATATTTTTGCATTCTTTTCACGATTCATCCGTCCAATGCTTGAAATGGCGTGATGCTTAACATTGGCAATGAGGCCGTTGTCAGGGGTCATGGCAACGGGCTGCATTTTTTTTGCAGGCTACCCCATTCATTACCCCGGCCACCACAATTTTCAATAATATGCTTAAAATGCTGCCTCCCCAAGGCGGCATATGTATTCAGGGCGAGAATGAAATTGCCTCCATGGGATATTGCATCGGCTTCCATGGCCGGGAAAAAGGCACTCACCGCCACCTCAGGCCCCGGTATCAGCCTGTATTCGGACCATATTTCCTTTGCCGTCGGCATCCCGGACACCCCACCCAGGTGAAAGAAATTGATTTCAAGGCATTAAAAATCAGCAGGCCGGACTGGGCCCTGGCATCTCTGGAGAATCCTAGCTAAACAAGAGCTGTGCCTGAAAACGGATATGTTGCTGTCAGCTTTTAAATCACGTTTCAACCCCAAGGTATTTGCCCTGGCCGAAGAGACCATCAGTAAAGTGTCCTGATATAAAAAATTACCAATCGCACGCATCTTTCCATTGACAAGGCGAATATATTATTAGATTCTTACTAAACAGTTCCACCATATGATGATATAGGTTTCTTTTTATTCCTGTCTTAAAAACCGCAGATTAAATAAGTCGGGCAAAAATAACGCTAAAAGGCAAGCTATTTTGTTCAAGTTATTTAATCTGCGGTCCTAAGTGTAACGGGATTTATAAAAAAAAACTGAGTTAACCTTTTAATTTATTTAATGATTTGTTGTGGTCTATCCTCGGTGAAAAACCAGGTCGGCCATGACCGTTATAAAAGATTTAAGGTCCCCTTTTTTTTGAAATAAACAAAAATGAGTCCTTTTGGGAGATTGGATGCGCTGGAGATTCTGGATATCTGTAACTTTTGTCGTCTGTTTTTTATCGTATTCCATGGTCGCGCCTGTTTTCGCAAATGCAGGTGACGAAGATATACTGGAGATGGATCTGGATAGTCTGATGGATGTCCAGATTACATCTGCCGGTCGCAAGTCCCAGGTCCTTTCAGATGTTCCTGCTGCAGTCTATGTCATCCACCGGGAAAAATTACTTGAGTCCGGCGCAACAACCATTGCCGAAGCTCTTCGGCTGGTCCCGGGACTTCAAGTGGCCCGGATCAACGCCAATCGGTGGGCCATTTCCTCAAGAGGGTTCAACGGTACTTTTTCCAATAAACTGCTGGTACAGATTGACGGCCGCAGCGTGTATACCCCAAGTTATTCAGGGGTATACTGGGATCTTCAGCATGTGATGCTGGAGGATGTGGACCGGATCGAAGTGATTCGAGGACCCGGGGCAACCTTGTGGGGTGCCAATGCCGTAAACGGCATTATCAATGTCATTACCCTGCCGGCATCGGACACCCAGGGGGGATTGGTCAGCCTGGGAACAGGAACTCATGAAAAATTCATGGCCGGTGCAAGGGTGGGGACCAAACTGAATACAGATACCTATGCCCGGTTCTATGCCATGGGAAATGACCGGGATTCCTTTGTAAAAGCCTCCGACGGCAGTGACGGGAACGACGGATGGAAGAACAGTCAGGCCGGCTTCAGGATTGATGGAGACAATGGGGTTCGCCATACATGGACCCTCCAGGGAGATATCTTCCAGGTGGATAGTGAGCAGGACGTTACCCCTCCCTTCCCTCCAGATAGTGGCTCTTTAGTGGACAGTGTGAAATCCCACGGGGGAAATATTTTAGGCCGATGGACATTGAAAGATTCTAACCATGATATCTGTACGGTCCAGGCGTATTATGATTTCAACACCAGAGATGAGTTTTCTCTGGAGCAGACCCATCATACCTTTGATATGGATTTTCAACATAGATTTCAGCCAGCACGCGGCCATGACGTGGTCTGGGGCATGGGATACCGGATGGTCCGGGATGATTTTGCCAACACCTTTCAGGTTCAAATTATACCGGAAACCCAAACCACGCATCTGTTCAGCGGGTTTGCCCAGGATGAGATTACCATAATTGATGACCTGCTCTGGCTCACTATAGGATCAAAGATCGAACATAACGATTATACCGGGGTAGAAATTCAGCCGAATGTAAGAATACTGTGGCGGCCCGGGGAAAGACACAGCTTTTGGACATCTGTGGCACGGGCCGTCCGGACACCGTCACGGATGGAGGCTTCCGGGAAAATTATTCAGGGCATTATCCCCTTCCCGGTGTATACTCAAATTTCCCTGAACGGTAGTCCGAAATATGATGCTGAAAAGCTTATTGCATTGGAAACCGGTTACCGGTATGCCGCCGGTAAAAATTTCTCAGCGGATATTTCTTTGTTTTACAACCGGTATACTGATCTTGGAGGAATAGTTTCGGGGGAAAACCAGTGGAGCATGTATTTTGCCAATAATATGGAAGGCAATACCTATGGAATGGAAGTCTCCGTGACTTGGCTGCCGGTGGAATGGATGGAAACCGAAGTCACCTACAGCTGCCTTCAAATGGATATTACCGGCGATGAATACTCAAAGAAAACAATAGAAGAAACCTCTCCCTCACACCAGGCAGGCCTGAGATTGGGCATTGATTTGACAAAAAATCTTCGGCTGAATCTCTGGGCAAGATATACGGGAAAAATTAAATTTGTGGATTTCACCAATACCGATCTCTACCGGCATGTGATTGACGACACCTTTTCACTGGATGCAAATATTCGATGGCGAATCAACGGCGATATTGATTTCACGGTGGCAGGACAGAATCTGTTGGATGGTGACTTCATGGAATACGGATCCGACGGTTACCTGACCCCGATTGAAATTCAACGGATTCTGTATGCCAAAATTACGTGGAAATTTTAAAGCGATGAGCAGGGCAGTAATGTCCATACCCGTAATCGTTTTCTTGGTTCTATCTTTTACTTTTATGCCCGGCGTGGTAGCCGCACAGAATTGGACCGGACGTTTGAGCGTGTCAGAATATAAACTTCGAGCGGCCTACCTCTATAATTTCAGCAAGTTCATCCGTTGGCCGGAATCTGCGTTTGAAAGTAAAGAATCCGCATTTGTCATCGGGCTTCTGGGGGAGGATGTACCCATGGCAATTTCAGAATTGTTGAAGTCAAGGACCATTGGCTCCCGCCCCATTAAAGTAAGGGAGTATCGAACCGGGGAGAGCATGGATGGCTGCCACTTGCTTTACCTGCACTCCAGCCAGAAATGGAAGCCTGTTCTCAGGACACTGAAATCGTCAAGGGTGATTACGGTGGGGGATGCCCCATCCTTTGCGGACGACGGCGGTGCCATACAATTTGTCACCATACGCAACCGGCTGCGGTTCATCATCAATTTGAAAGCCCCAGGTTTCGCCGGGGTTGATCTTGATTCCCGGCTTTTGTCCCTGGCCCTGGAAATAAAGAAATAGGGGAAGCATGCATGAATAGTTGGTTTAAAAAAATGTCCATTAAAAACAAACTCAATATTGTTATCTTAGGCGCCTGTTCCGCAGTACTTTTGCTGACCGTTCTGATTGTATTTGCCACCCAGTGGTTCCTTTACAAGCGCAACGCAATGGAAGAGCTTAGCAGTCTGGCTCGGATCGTGGGGGATAACAGCGCCGCGGCCCTGATGTTCGAAGACCGTCAGGTGTTGAGTAAAAGCCTTGAATCCCTGGGGCAACGATCTTCACTTTACAGGTCTGCCTTTTATGGCATCGACGGTATGGTGATTGCGGAACTGTCCTATACGCTTGAACCTGATACGTCCCGTTCTCTGAACATTCCGCCATTCCCAAAAAATTATTTTAAAACCAATGAAACGATGAGCTGGGTTGAAAAGCATCACCTCAATATCCTCCAGCCCGTCATCGTGGATGGGGAAAAAATTGCATTTTTATTCCTCCAGGCGGGCGTGGAGGAATTGTATCGTCTTCTGCTTGAGTGGACAGGATATCTGGCCTTGGCCGCCCTTGCAGGTATGTTTCTTGCGAGCATAATGGCCAGCAGTCTGCAACGCATATTTACCGTACCTGTAATCAGGTTGACCCAGGCGATCAGGCAAATTTCAGAAGAAAAGGATTACACCCTCCGGGTGGCGAGTGATACCGGGGATGAATTGGGGGTGTTGGCAGCCGGATTCAACCAGATGTTGGAAAAAATTGAGGAGCGGGATGCTCATCTTGAAGAGCAGGTCCGGGACAGAACCTTAAAGCTCCAGAAGGCCATGGAAAAGGCCGTGATCCTGGCTGATCAGGCCCAGGCCGCTAACCGAAGTAAATCCATGTTTCTGGCCAATATGAGCCATGAGATCAGGACCCCCATGAACGGGGTGCTGGGCATGGCGGAACTGCTAATGGATACCCCTTTAACCCGGAATCAAAAAAAACTTATAAATACCATCAAGGTGTCCGGGGACTCCCTGCTGCTCATCATCAACGATATTCTTGATTTTACAAAGATTGAAGCCGGAAAACTGGCACTTGAATCAACGCCCTGCAACCTTGAAAAGCTGGTAAAAGACACCGTGGATCTCGTCGCAGGCCAGGCCGAGAGCAAACAATTAAAGCTGATTGTAGACATGGGGCAACTGGCTTATCCTTTTGTGAAAGCCGATCCTTTAAGGATACGCCAAATTATTTTAAATCTACTTTCCAATGCCCTCAAATTCACCAATGAAGGCACAATACGGATCCGACTGAAGACCCTGGAAGAAAAAGGTCCCTTCACGAAGGTCCGTTTTTTGGTTAAGGATTCTGGAATTGGGATGGAAAAAGATGTCTGTGCGCGGTTGTTCAAACCCTTTACCCAGGCAGACGAATCCACCACCCGGGAATTCGGAGGTACCGGACTGGGCCTGGCCATTTCCAAACAGCTGGTGGAATTGATGGGCGGCCAGATTTCATGTGAAAGCCGATCCGGCATCGGCAGTGAATTCATGTTTCAGCTTAAGTTTGAGAAAGTATTGGAAGATAATGTGACTCCAGTTAAGTTTTCAAGTGAAACCAGTTCTATAATGGCGGACCCGGATGTGTACGACCGGCTTTCTGAAGCAGAGGTCCTCCCGGAAAAGGCACCGCTGGTGTTGGTGGTGGAGGATAATACCATCAATCAGGAGGTCTCTTCCGGAATTTTGAAAAATCTTGGCTGCAGAGTGGATCTGGCCGAAAACGGTGAAATAGCGCTGGCTGCCGTGGAGGATAAATCTTACGATATAATTTTCATGGACTGCCAGATGCCGGTCATGGATGGATATGATGCCACCCGCAGAATCCGGGCCATGGGTAACAGCTCCAGGAACGATGGCGAGTTGCCGATTATCGCACTGACAGCCCACGCCCTGGCCGGAGATCGGGTTAAATGTATTGAAGCCGGTATGGACGATCATTTGGCAAAACCCTTTGGCAAATCCCAAATGGCGGAGATCTTGAGGCGCTGGCTGCCTGAATGGAAGGACAATACTATAGATCAGCCCCCCCGGGAGGATGATCATACCGATGCTGAACCCAACGAAGGGGTAATTTGCATGGCGTCCCTGGATGTGATCCGTGGAATGCAGCCCCCCGGTGCAGATGATATTCTCACCAAGATCATCAAAATATTTTTAAGGGACGCCCCTGAGCGGACACAAAAAATATCCCTTGCCATGGCGGCCGGGGATATAGAATCTATCAGGGACCATGCACATTACATGAAATCCAGCAGCGGGAATCTTGGCGCTGTTTATCTATCCTCCCTATATAGAAAATTGGAGGAAAACAGCCGGAAAACCGATTCTTTGGACCGTTTATCTCACATCATAACGGAAATCGGGCCGGCCCTTGACCAGGCGATGAATCAATTAAAGGAATATATGGTGGAAATATGAATCAACACGGGGACAACGAAAATCGAGATCTTACAGCTTCTGAAAACCCATTGATTTTGGCGGCTGACGACGACGAAGCCATCCGTATGCTCATGAAAGTTGCCCTTGAGGGATATGGGTTCCGGGTGGAGGTTGCGGAAAACGGCCGGGAGGCTGTTGACGCGTTTGAAAAATTGAATCCCCATGCCATTCTCATGGATGTGAACATGCCTGAAATGGATGGGTTTACGGCATGCAAAACCATTCGTTCTCTCCCCAGTGGCAAGCATGTTCCTGTTTTGATGATGACGGGCCTGGAGGACGTGGAATCCATTGACCGCGCTTTTATCGCCGGGGCCACGGATTTCATCAGCAAACCCATTAACTGGGCGGTTCTCAAATATCGTATCAAATACATGCTCAGGGCCAGTGCAGCTTTTAATGACGTGATCCTGCAGCAGAAACAGATCCAGGAATTGGCTTATTATGACCACCTCACAGGCCTTGCCAACCGGGCCATGTTCCGGGACAACCTGCTATGTGAAGTGGAAAACTGCGGGAAAGATAAATTGCTTGCGGTGCTGTTCCTGGATCTTGATCGGTTCAAGTTGGTAAATGACAGTCTCGGACACAAGGCTGGTGACACCTTGCTCCAGCAGGTGGCGGAGCGGATTAAAACCTGTATCCGGAATACTGACAGCCTGGCATGGTTAAAAGAGGACGCAAAGCAGGTGATGGTTTCACGCCAGGGTGGGGATGAGTTTACCGTACTCCTCCCAAGCCTAAAAGCGCCTGACAATGCCGGTTGGGTGGCGAAACGGATAAATGAAAAATTGTGCCGGGTATTTTATATTGACGACCACGAAGTTTTCATCTCTGCCAGTATCGGCATCAGTCTGTTTCCCATAGACGGCAACGATGCCGAGTCCTTGATCGCCCATGCGGACTTGGCCATGTATCATGCCAAAGAAATCGGAGGAAACCGGTTTCAATTTTTCGAGCAGGAATTAAATATTCAGGCAAAGGAACGGCTGGAGTTTGAAAACGATTTAAGAAAAGCGATAACCGGAGATGAATTTTCCCTTTTTTACCAGCCCCAGGTCTCTTTGCTGGATGGCAGGATCATTGGCGCCGAAGCCTTGAGCCGGTGGCATAATCCCCGGATGGGCAATGTTTCTCCGGCTGAATTTATTCCGGCCATAGAAGAGATGGGACTGGTCATCCCCTTTACCGACTGGGTGATCCGGGAAGCCGGCCGCCAGCAACTGGAATGGTATAACCATGGGATTAAGGCGGTCCGGGTGGCGGTGAATATTTCAAGTAAGCATTTTGTTGAACAGGATATCCCGGATAAAATAATTAAAATGCTCGAGGCGCATAACTTGCCGTCTTCATGCTTGGAGGTGGAACTCACCGAAAGTGTTATGGCCGCTCACGGCTCCAAAACTCTGGACATACTGAATCAGCTCAAGGAGATAGGCCTGACCATTTCCGTGGATGATTTCGGAACGGGTTATTCCTCCTTGAGCTATTTGAAAACATTTCCCGTTGATGTGGTGAAGATCGATAGATTTTTCATCAAAGACATTTTAACGGGGAAGAAAGACGAATCCATTGTTAAAGCCATGGTATCCATGGCTCACAGCATGGGCATGAAAGTGGTGGCCGAAGGCATTGAAAACAGGGAGCAACTTGAGATACTGCATCGCATGGGATGCGACTACGGCCAGGGGTTTCTGTTCAGTCCGGCGATTACCCGGGATGAATTTTCCGGTATGTTGGAAGCAAAAAAACGGTTTCTACTCTAATATTTTTCTCTGTGGGTTCCCCGGTTTTAGAGCCATGAAATAAATGGAATAAGCGTGAAAACAATTATAATAAAATCAAGGTGCTATCCATGTTACAATTTAAGATTATTTTATCTGAATTATTTCATTTGAACTATTATTTTGTTTTTTTATGTTTTTTGACGCTCTGCCCATTTCAGGCCTTGGCCGCACAGAAGGATATTTTTGAACTGACCATGGAAGAGTTGATGGATATTGAAGTCACCTCGGTGGGGAAAAAAAGCCAGAATCTTTCGAACAGTGCCACGGCCATCCATGTCATCACCAACAAGGAAATAAAACGATCGGGCGTGACCAATATTCCGGATGCCCTGCGCATGGTACCCGGGATTACCGTGGCAAGGATTGATTCCAATAAATGGGCGGTGAGCGCCAGGGGATTTGCTGGCCGTTTTGCCAATGCGCTGCTGGTCCTCATAGACGGTAGAAGTATCTATACCTCCGCTTTTTCAGGGGTTTACTGGGAGGTTAACGATGTGCTGCTGGAGGATGTGGACCGGATTGAGGTGATCCGGGGGCCCGGGGCCACTGTCTGGGGGGCCAATGCGGTGAACGGGGTCATCAATATTATCACTAAACATGCTGGCGATACCCAGGGGGGATATGTCGCCCTTGGTTCCGGAAACTATGAAAATGTAATTTCAAGCGTTAGATACGGGGATTCGATAGGGAAAGACACTTTCTGGCGGTTCTATGCAAAACATCAAAGCAGAGATGAATTCACTCTGGAGTCAGGATCGGATGCTGGTGATGCCTGGTCCAAAACCCAAGCCGGATTCCGGCTGGATTCCATGCTTTCAAGTAAAGACAGCCTCACCGTCCAGGGGGATATCTATGAGGCTGACATTGATCAGACCTTGCTCCTGGCCGACCTGACTCCGCCAACGTACATGACGGCCACCCCGAAAGAAACAGATACCAAGGGATGGAATATTTTATCCCGGTGGCAGCGAACCATTTCCCCGGATTCTGATTTCACCCTCCAGGTTTATTATGACGGAAAAAATCAGGCCGAGGAGATCAACGAAGCAGACCGTGATACCTTTGACTCGATGATCCAGTTTTTTTGAGGGAAGAACAGGTAATCAGTATTGAAAAATGCAAAGGCTGGTCAAGTCGATGCTATAATACCAATTTTCCAAACTGATATCTCACTCATCGGTTGGCCAGCCTTCAATGAGCAGAGTAAAATAAATGTTATTTGAATACAATAGTTCAATTGCAGTATAACACCTCATTTATGAAAATAAGGAATGAGGCGGATGTGTTAATAAATAAGCTGTTGCCGTTTGTTGAAAAGTATACTGATTCACTGAATACTGAATTAACACAGTCATCCCCAGGAATGACCTTAAGCAAATCACAAAAATTCTGGCTGGGTTTCTGCATCACTGGAATCATCTTGACCAGCAGCATCAATTGGGCTGCTTTTTCACGTATCAGTGTGGGATTGTATAAAACTACAGCTCTTTCCTGGATGTTTCGCCATTCTAAAATTGCTTGGGAGCATCTGTTTCATCTCAGCCTTAAAATTATTTTCAAAGTATATGGCATTACCAAAGGTGTTGTCAGTATTGATGATTCCGATAAAAAGCGTAGTAAATGCACAACAAAAATTTTTGGAGTCCACAAAATAAAAGACAAATCAACGGGTGGTTTTTGCATGGGGCAAGGCTTAGTATTTTTGGTGTTGATAACACCAAAACTCAGCTTTCCAATTGGCTACGCCTTTCATATTCCTGATCCAAAAATCAGCGAATGGACCAAGGAGGATAAAAGATTAAAAAAGGCTGGCGTACCAAAATCAGAACGCCCAAAAAAACCGGTGCGCTCAGAAGAATATCCTACCATTCCAATGATTGCCAAGGCTCTTTTAAAAATATTTGTAGAGAAACACCCGGAAATAAAAATAGAAGCGATTGTTGCAGATGCCTTATATGGGAATGCTGAGTTCATGGATGAAGCGTCTAAAATTGCAGGAAACGCCCAAGTTATCAGCCAAATAAGGTACAATCAAAATATTTTACTCAAGAGCGATAAAAAATCAGTTGAAACATATTTTAAAAATATTCAACCAATTCAAAAGACCATACATGTACGTGGAGGTAAAGAGGTTGTTGTACTCATTAAAAGTGCCAGAATACATGTGTGTGCTCATAAGAAAAAAAGATTTGTCATTGCAATAAAATACATTGGAGAAAAGGACTATCGGTATCTTGCCGCTTCGGATCTGACCTGGCGATATCCTGATATCATAGACGCATTTACACTCAGATGGTTAGTAGAGGTTTTTATTCAAGACCATAAGACGAATGAAGGCTGGGGAAATTTGACCAAACAACCTGATGAAGACGGGTCTTACAGAAGTTTGACCCTGAGTCTGTTGGTTGATCATTGTCTCCTGCTTCATCCTGACCAGGTGGCCTCGATAAATAACAAACTGCACGCAAGAACTGTTGGCAGCCTATGTGACACCGTCAAAGTTGACTGCATCTTATCCTTTGTCGAACAAATCATTCATAGTGATGACCCAGAATCCCATTTCAAGCAGATCTCGGTATTTTTAAAAGAGCATTTTGTAAAGGCAAACGATTCTCAAAAGCACATGAATCTAAATTCTTGGGGGAATTATCAATCCGCCCCATCATTAAAATACAAAGCATTCTGTTAGCATGGGGATAATAACTGCCAGCGAGGTCTCATGTCAATTTTTAAAAACTGGATCATCGAGTTTGACATTGATGCCACCCACCGGTTTGCTTTAGGGACGTGGAACGATATTGTCTGGGGAATCCGGTACCGGTATACCCGGGACCGGTTTTTTGAGTCGTATATCGTTTCCATGGATCCCACGGAAAAAGAAGATCATCTTTTCAGCGGATTTATTCAGGATGAAATATCCCTGGCCGACGATGCCGTGAAGCTGACCCTAGGGTCAAAAATAGAATACAATGAATACAGCCACATGGAGATTCAGCCCAGCATCAGAGCCCTGTGGAAGGTAAACAATGAACATAAAGTCTGGGGAGCGATCTCCCGGGCGGTAAGGACCCCCAGCCGGTTTGAGTCCGATGGAGAAATTAAAAATGCTGCTTTTAACACATCCCAGATCATTCCCGACCTGCCGGGACTTCCCTTTACCCTTGTCACCCAGGGAAACGACAACTACGATTCCGAAGAAGTGATAGCCTATGAGCTGGGGTATCGGTTTATCCCGACCGAGTCATTGTCAATGGATCTGGCAGTATTTTTCAACGACTACGACCATCTTAGAACCGGGGAGTTAAATCAGGTTTTCACAGGCAGCGGGGTTACCCAATATCTAACCCTTGGCAATGAGGCCTCCGCAGAAACCTACGGATTGGAGTTGTCTTTGAAATACAAATACTCTGATTTTTTTCAAGGGCACCTGGCCTATAGTTTTCTTGAAAACAAAATGGAAGGATTCAATAGTTTCGGGTTTCCCCGTCATCAGATTTCGCTGCAGGGTGATTTTGCCATCTCAAAAAACATGCAGCTCAATCTTTGGTTCCGTTTTGTGGATAAGATGGACACTATTTATTTCTTTGATACCAGCGGGAAATATGAAGCCGATCGTTACCTGACCATGGATGTCCGGTTTGCCTGGCAGATTCGACCTAACCTGGAGCTCTCTGTGGTGGGCCAGAATCTATTAAGAGGGGACCACGTGGAATTTGTACAGGAATCTTTTTCCACTCCGGTTGAAGTGGGGCCATCGGCTTATTGCAAATTGACTTATCGTTTTTAAGGGGATTATCCAATTAAGCACTGCTGGGGCAACCAACGGGCTTGCTTTGGTCAACGTCCGCCCACAAGTAAGTTTAAAACTTATATACGGCGAATATATAAACCTACAACATACCATAAGAGCCACTGACATAAAAATTAAGCCTTCAACCGATTGGTAGAAAACTGCCGGCCTGGTATAAAAGACAGTTTACTAAATTACAGACCTTTCTTGCGGGTTTTGTCTCTAAGGGCAAGGCAGGAGCGGCCTTAAAACCAGGATGTGGAATAAACTTAACCGGGAGAGAACCAATGACGTTGAAAAGCTTTTATAAAGAGGTGATGGCACTCAATGGGATCCAGGATATGGGCCAACGTGAAGTCCAAGCAAAAACGTTTTTTGAAAAACTGAATTCAGCCGAACTGCCCAAAACATTTAACTGGGCCCAGGAAATTTTTGAAGATATACACGTCAAAGAGCGGCCGGACCAGCCGGCGCTTATCTGGGCCGACCTGCATACAGATGAACAAGAGCAGTATACATACACCCAGTTGGCTGAAAACGGCAACAAGATGTTAAATTATCTGCGTAAAAAAGGGGTTGAAAAAGGTGATAACCTTTATATGCTGACACCCATTGTCCCCCAAACCTGGTTTGCCTCCTTTGCGGCCATCAAAGGCGGTCTTGTTGCTGTCCCCACGGCCACCACCATGACCGAACGCGAAATCCAGTTCCGCTTTGAAGCGTATCCACCCGATGTTATTATTGCCCATGAGAGCCTGGCCGACCTGGTGGATGACGCCTTGGCCAAGGCCGAATGTACACCCAAGGCCAAAATTATCCTTGGTGCAAAAAAGGGATGGACATCCTATCCTCAGATTGCAGAGGAATCACCCCAGGCATCACCTGCGACCATTAACAGTGAGGACGTTCTGTTCTGCTTTTTCACCTCCGGTACCACAGGGCTTCCCAAACGGGTAGGCCATTCCGCCCTCTCCTATCCTTTGGGCCATATGTCAACAGCCGTGATCCTCGGGCTTGAGCCCGGAGGCGTTCATCACAACTTGAGTGCGCCCGGATGGGCTAAATGGGCATGGAGCAGCTTTTTCAGCCCCTTTAACGTCGGCGGCACGGCCACAGGCTTTAATTTCACCACGCTGGATATTAAAAAATACTTAAGCTTTGTGGCTAAATATAAAATCAATTCATTCTGCGCACCACCCACGGCCTGGCGCGCCTTTGTGGGCCTTGATCTGGCAGGGTATGATTTTTCGGCCCTGAAGTACTCGTTGAGTGCAGGCGAACCGTTGAATCCGGAAGTCATTGACCAATGGCGGGACGCCACGGGTACTGAAATCCGTGATTTTTACGGCCAGACCGAATCCACAGCCATGATCGGCAATCCGCCCTGGATGGAAGGCAAAATGCGCTTAGGTTCCTTTGGATATCCCGCATTCATGTATGATGTCATTCTAGCCGACGATGAAGGCAAAGAGATTAGAGAACCTGACACCACCGGCCATATTGTAATTCGTCTTTCCAACTGGCGCGCCATTGGACTGTTTCAGGAATATATCGACAATGAGGCAACAACATCTCAAGCATTTAAGCACGGACTGTATTTCACCGGTGACAAAGCCACTTTTGACAAGGACGGCTACTGGTGGTTTGTGGGCCGCGCTGATGATGTCATCAAAACCAGTGATTACCGGGTTGGCCCCTTTGAGGTGGAAAGTGCGTTGATTGAGCACCCGGCCGTTATGGAGACTGCCGTGGTAGGCGTGCCTGATCCCAACCGTCACCAGTTGGTAAAAGCGTTTGTTATCCTGGGTGCCGGTCAGAAACCATCAAGGGAACTGGCTTTGGAACTGTTCAAGCACACCATTGATGTGCTGGCCAAATTCAAGATTCCCAGAATTATTGAATTTGTGGAGGTACTGCCCAAAACCATCTCCGGAAAAATCCGTCGTATAGAGCTCCGGGAAAATGAGGAGAGCAAAACCGAAGACCAGGTAACTGAATTCTTTTATCATCAGTTCCCGGAATTAAGCTCCAAAAACAAATAACAACCATGGGTCGGTCTCGCCTATCGACACCTTGGCCCAACTCGCAACAAAAAAATGGAAGTAAATTAACAATTTATTATAATTTTCATACATACCCAATACTGTAAAACCGTTACAGGCAGCAGGTTTTAAAAGACCTGCTGCCTGTTTTTTTAAGTATTTGTCATAAAACAGTACGGTAAAAGTTGCCGATAAACCAAGCAATTATTGCTGTGCCCCCAAAGTTATAAATACGTATATAATCAGGCACACCATGAGCACCCTGTATAACAGTTCCAATTGATTCAATTGTTTTTTTAAGCTAAAAGAAGATTTTTATAATGCAGGCACGAAGCCTGTGGTTCAAATTAAATTTCATTATTTTTTCGGACCCGGCCAAGAAGGTTGAAACTTAAGCTGGTAAGACTATTTGCGTAATTGTTTAACACTTCAAGAATTCCCAGGAGGAAAAAATGATGAAAAAATCAGTGATCACATCAGGGCTCATGTTTTTTGTTCTTATTTTTACTGCCGTAAGTGTCCAGGCACATTACGGAATGATTATCCCTTCGGACAACATGTTTATGCAGAATGACGACCGCACTGTTCATATCATCGCCTCTTTTTCCCATCCCTTTGAAGGACACGGGATGGAACTTGTCAATCCCAATGTATTTGCCGTGCGTGCCAATGGCCAGACCCAGGATCTTTTAGGCACGTTGAAACAGACAAAGGTTATGGATCACACGGCCTGGACAACAGATTACAAAATCAAAAGGCCCGGCGTTTATATGTTCTACATGGAACCTGAACCCTATTGGGAACCTGCCGAAGACTGCTTTATCATTCATTACACTAAAACCGTGGTTACCGCTTTCGGGGATGACGAAGGATGGGACCAGGAAATCGGGCTCAAAACAGAAATCGTTCCGTTGTCAAAGCCGTTTGCACAGTATGCCGGCAACGTGTTCCAGGGTATTGTTAAATTAGACGGCAAAGCCGTACCTTATGCAGAAGTTGAAGTGGAATATTACAACGAAGACGGAAAAGCCCAAGCCCCCACAGATTACATGGTTACCCAGACAATCAAGGCTGATGCCTACGGTGTATTCACCTATGCTGCACCCAAGGCCGGCTGGTGGGGCTTTGCAGCACTTAATGAAGCTGATTTCACCCTTAAAGCTGACGGGCAGGATAAAGGTGTTGAGTTGGGTGCGGTGATATGGGTAAAATTTGAAACCTGGACAACGAAATAGAAGGTATTATGCATATTTCTGACGGTGTTCTTTCTGCACCGATTTTAGGGGCCGGAATGGCCCTGGCTGCGGCCGGCACTGCCGTAGGCTTGAAAAAACTTAAAGAAGATAAAATTCCCCAGGCCGCTATTTTGTCGGCCGCTTTTTTTGTGGCGTCCCTTATTCATGTGCCCATCGGGCCTTCCAGCGTCCATCTGATTCTCAACGGTATTCTTGGCCTGATGCTTGGCTGGACCGCTTTTCCATCCATTTTGATAGCGCTACTGCTCCAGGGGGTGCTGTTCCAGTTCGGCGGTATCACCACCCTGGGGGTCAACACGGTTATTATGGCCACACCAGCAGTGGCCTGTTATTACCTGTTTGCAGGAGTTGTCCACAAACCTGGCGCGATATCCTATATAGCCTCCTTTGCCTGCGGATTTTTAAGTGTTTTTTTCAGTAGCCTGCTTGTGGGCACTGCCTTGATGTTTACCCAAGAAAGTTTTTTCGAGGTGGCTTGGGCCGTTGTTATAGCCCATCTTCCGGTTATGTTCATTGAGGGTCTTGTGACAATTTTCTGTGTCGGTTTTCTTAAAAAGGTGCAGCCTGAACTTCTGCCTAAATGGTCTGCGGCACAGCATCAGGCCGCATTGGACAGCAGAACGAAAATGGTTGAAAAACAGGTATAAGGACCATGGAAACAATAATGATATATCGAAAATATTTTATAATGTTTTCCTATCTGATGCTCTTTTTCATTCTTTCAAGCGGCAATGCCTTGGCACATAAAGTCACAGTGTTTGCATGGGTGGAAGGAGGCACCGTTCTGGGAGAAGGTAAATTCAGCGGCGGCAAAAAAGCACAGAACGCAGAGATTATTGTCTGGAGCTTAAATGGAAAAGAACTTCTACGCACCCGAACCAATAAAAAGGGCGAATTTTCATTTCCCATACCGGCAAGGACCGCCATGCGCATTGAGCTCACCGCCGGCATGGGACACAAGGCCGAATGGACCATCCCGCTTGAAGATATAGATGAAACCGCTGCAGCGAAAAGCGCCCAGGATACCGGGCCCCCGCCACATGAACCCGCCCCCCCCGGACAGGCGGCGCAGCCAGCAATATCCATTGACCCGGTCCAGCTTGAAGCCATCGTGGAAAAGGCTGTAACAAAGGCGCTGAATAAAAAAATTACACCATTGACCAAAATAGTGGCAGGTCTGGAACAAAAAGGCCCGACCATGAATGAAATTCTTGGCGGCATTGGATACATATTCGGCCTGATGGGCGTGGCCATGTATTTTTCTTTCCGCAAAAAAAAACCTTGATATAAAGCAGATGCACGAAGTCACTATAAAATAAAAAAAGAGAATCGAGTCAGGCCCGAGCCGCCCGTGAATAATACATCAGTATTCACAATAATAAATCATATTTGAACGGCTTATAGGAGGGACGTCCAAACACCGGTATTCTGTTTGGGACCGCAGATTATAAAACAAAAAATTGAAAATTATTGCATGAACGGCCATGTCAGACTATAACTTTGCGGACATCATTAAATGAAGAGAAGCAAAAGGGAGGAAAAAGCTTTGAACAAAACCATTCGTTTTTTTGCGGTTATATCATTGACATGTTGCCTGGCGTTAGGATTAACCACCCAGGTTTATGCCAAAAACGTTTTACTTAAAGTGCCCTGCTCGGTGCCGTTCAGTGTACCCATTTTAGGACATGATATTGTGGGCACCATTGCCGACACCATTAACAAATCATCAAACGGCACATTAAAAGTCAAACTCTATGCGCCAGGAAAACTGGTACCGTCTCTGGAAGTGCTTGATGCGGTCAGCTCAGGAAAAACCAATGCCGGGTATACGGCAGCGTTCTACTATGCAGGCAAGAACCCGGCCAGTGTGCTTTTCAGTTCTTTCCCCTTTGGACCGGATCCTGAAGAATATATTGCCTGGTATTACTATGGCAACGGCTTAAAGCTTTACCAGGAGATGTATGACCATTACGGATATAACGTTAAGGTAATCCCGGCAGGTATCATCAGCGCCGAGACCTCGGGCTGGTTCACCAAGCCCATTGAAAAGGTTGAAGACCTGAAGGGCATTAAAATGCGTATTTCCGGCCTTGGCGGCAAGGTGTTAACCAAGCTGGGCGTATCGGTCACCATGCTTCCCGTAGGTGAAATCTTCCAGGCCCTGGAAAAAGGGCTGATTGATGCCACGGAATTTTCCATGCCCGTATGCGATGCGCCTTTAGGCTTTTATAAAGTAGCCAAATACAACTATTACCCGGGCTGGCACCAGCCTTCCACAGTCCAGGAACTATTGATCAACAAGGAGACTTGGAATGCCCTGGATGAATCCCAGCAGACCCTGATTGAGACCGCCTGCATGGCAGCCACCCTGAAATCATTGGCACTAAGCAACGGTATGCAGGGCAAAATTATCAAAGAAAATACGGAAAAACACGGTGTTAAAAACCTGTACTGGTCCGACGAGATGCTGGCTGCCTTTGAAGCAGCCTGGAAAGAGGTTGTTCAAGAAGAAATCGCCAAAGATCCCATGTTCAAAAAAACCTGGGAAGACCTGGAACAGTTCAGAGCCGAATATAAAAAATGGGCGGATGTGGGATTTTTGCCCCGGTAATTTATTGTGAATATATTTGTTAATATAATTGAAAAAACCATTATCCACATAGGCAAAGCCGTATCATGGCTCAATGTCCTGCTGATCCTGGTTATTCTGGTCCAGGTGGTCATGCGCTATCTGTTCTCCTTCAGCTCGGTGGCTTTGGAGGAACTGCAGTGGCATCTGTATGCCGTGGGTATCATGGTCGGTCTCTCCTATGCCCTGACCGAAAATATCCATGTGCGCCTGGATCTACTCCATGGTCGATTGCGAAAGAAAACCCGGGCATGGATCGATATCATCGGCCTGACCGTACTGGTGCTGCCCTGGTGTTATGTGATCATCCTGCACGGCCTTGATTTTGTGGCAGCTTCATGGCGGGTTAAGGAAGCATCTGCGTCTCCCACAGGGCTTAGTTGTTATTATATTATAAAGTCTGTGATCCCCGTAAGTTTTGGCTTGCTGACCCTGGCTGCCCTGGCCCGCATTTTAAAACAAATTCTGGTGATAGCCGGAAAAAAGGTGCCCCATGACGCATGAAGATATCCTAGTCATTGCCATGATGGTCTCCTTTATCGGGCTGCTGTTCACCGGTTTTCCAATTGCACTGATTCTTGGCGGGGTCTCCATTCTGTTTGCCGGTATCGGCTACGTTTCGGACCTGTACTTTGACACCATGACCGGACTGGACTTCATGTCCATCGGCATGGAGGTGAACCGGATATTCGCCATCATGAACAACTGGATTATGGTGGCCCTGCCCATGTTTATCTTCATGGGTCTGATGCTGGACCGATCCGGCATTGCCGAAAATATGATGCAAAACATCCAGGTCCTTTTCGGCAGGGTCCGAGGCGGGCTTGCCATCACAGTAACATTTATCGGCATTATCCTGGCTGCCAGCACCGGAATCATCGGGGCCTCGGTGGTCCTTCTAGGGCTTTTATCCATGCCTGTAATGCTCAACCAGGGATATTCCAAATCTTTGGCCTGCGGCACCATCTGCGGTGCAGGGACGTTAGGCATTCTCATCCCGCCCTCCATTATGCTGGTCATGATGGCGGACAGACTGGGAGTGCCCGTGGGGGATCTGTTCATGGGCGCGCTGTTCCCCGGCCTTTTACTGGCAAACCTTTACATGGTCTATATCCTTGTTCTGGCCTGGCTTTCACCCCGAAAAGCGCCACTGATCCCGAACCAGCCGGACTTGACCTGGAACCTGGTGGGATCAGCTTTGAAAACCTGTATTCCGCCGGTGATCCTGGTATTCGCCGTTTTAGGTACCATCTCATTTGGTATGGCAACGCCAACCGAAGCCAGCGGTATCGGGGCCCTGGGCGGCCTAATTCTCACCATTGTCAACGGCCGATTCACTTTCAAAGTTCTAAAGGAAGTGGTCCACCAGACTTTCAGTATCACGGCCTATATTTTCGCCATCGTAATCGGGGCCACCTGTTTTGCCCTGGTATTGCGGGAACTGGGCGGCGACGCCCTGGTGGAGGAAACGCTGACAAGCCTGCCGTTCGGCCCCTACGGCATAGTGGCCTTTATTCTTGGTATTGTATTTTTTCTGGGATTTTTTCTGGACTGGATTGAAATCACCTTGATTATCCTGCCCCTGCTGGCACCGGTAATCCCGTCACTGGGCATAGATCTTGGCGTCTGGCCCAACATAGACAATCCCGCCCTGATCTGGTTTGCCATTCTGGTGGCCGTGGTGCTCCAGACCTCGTTTCTCACGCCGCCCGTGGGATTTGCCATCTTTTATCTAAGGGGGGTATGTCCGCCCGAAGTGAAACTCAAGCATCTATACAAAGGCGTTATTCCTTTTATCATTCTCCAGCTCATCGGTCTTGCCGTCATTGTGATCTGGCCTGAAATCATCCTGTGGCTGCCTTCGGTTACCTACCAGTAGATTCGGTTTATATGAAAGAACTGAACTAACCGTTTAGTTTCTTTCATGATTTGTTGTGGCCTAACCTCGGTGAAAAACCAGGTCGGCCATGGCCGTTATACAAAAAGATTCAGAAGGTCTATAAATCCTTACTGAAACTATAACATGGACCGTTAATACGCAGGTCTTGAATTATTATTTTTTAATCTGGCGTAAAAATCCTGGCCCTATGGGCCAGGTCAGAGTGCAGTGGCTTTGCCATCTGTACGACTCAATGTTACTCAATGATCAAGTTGTCCTCACAACGAAGATCAAGGAATAACAAATGAGTCGATTTCGAAAACTATCACAAACGATATGGCATTGCCAATATCACATTGTTTGGGTACCAACTATACCCCTTTTAGGGGCAACCGAAAGCCTGGCCCTCTGGGCCAGGATTCTTTACTCAAAAAATCTTATAGTTTAAGACAGAATCCTTTCTTTTGCTCGTCCCTCGGTCCCTTGCCCGGCATCCGGCCGATGCCTCAGCCTGACCAGTCTTGAGGCCCTCGGGCAAAACGCAGGCCGAAGTAGTTGAAGCGCACGTCATGGTGCCAGTAGCGGCGGAAGACGCGATAGGCACTATTACCATCCTCCCAGCCCAACTTTTCGACTATAGATTGTAGAATGTTGTAATCACAAGGATTATCACTCACGCATCTCTTGTTATGACACTACTTTTGTTTAAAATTGTTTTAATCACCTCGCCTGGATGTAAACTTATCTCCAAAGCTTTATAAATTTTTTGTTGTCTGGGTTCTGGGCGTGTACTTTTTCTGATATGGAGGGTTTGGCCATCCTTGCATTGCATTGAAACAGTCACCCGATTTTGGCCTTCGAGCTGATTTCTTAATTGAGCCCAGCTACTGGTAATCTGTGATTTTTTAAGCCGATATCGAACGCTGTGAACCAGATGATAGGCCAGAACACTTATAAAAAGATGCCCGGTGACACGTTCAGTCACCTGATGGAATACCGGCCGAATGCCCAATTCCGATTTCAATGAACGAAATACGGCTTCCAGGTCGGTCAACATTGTATAGGTATGCCACAGCGTTTTCTCGTCCAGATCTTTATGGGACGTTCTCAGGCAATATACACCCGGCAGGTCCTTCCGAGTGCCCTGGTCAGTTCGGCGTTGCCAGTTCAGTTGGACGACGTTGCCGGTCTGTTCATCTTTGACGACATCAATCTGGTATTGACCTGAGACCCGTGAATACCTTTGCTTAAGGCGGTCGATTTTTTCCAGAATTTTATCGTATTTTTTCATGCGCCGTTTGATATGAAGACCTGATGCCAGATACGTGAGAGCCTCCTCAAAGTCTGAGATAAAACGTTCATGGATTGACCGCTTTTTTTCTTCGCGCTTTGCAGAGTGACAGTACAACAGCACCTCATTGCTTTCAGGGTCAATCACCTTTTGTACCTTGACACTACCGTTTTTATCCTGTTTGACGACCACGGACTCTTCCTCGAAAAAGTCCCTGTGGCGCTTGCGGCTGACAACGATATATTGATATCTCTTTTCTTCTGATTATAACGGATTTGGGGGACCCGTCCGTAAGCCTCCCAATGAACCCGAAATCAAAAGGTTCTGAAGCCAGTTTTCGTGGTACTGAAATCCGTTAATTCTTTCAAAAGAACTCACATGGCCTTTGTGCTTTACCGTCCATGGATTGAGCGGGGCAAAATTTTGGATAAGCGCCCAGGCACGTATGCTGAGATTGGCAGATTTCATAGTGCCGTGAAAATATTTGGTACTGAATAAATGACGATCCATCCGTTGCATCAGCCGGTCAACCATGTTGCTCGTTCTATGTGCGCCAGGAAAATCATAGGCTTGGGAAAACTGTGGAAGATTATCCCTAAGCTTCTTGATTTTAACTGAAATGACGTCTGGAACTTCATTCTCCGTATTTCGACACCATTCGGAAAGCCTCCGAACTCTTTGTGAGAATGATCTTTTGGACTCTGCCCTGAAGCAATCCCATAATCTGGTAGCCGCATCCAGGAAATGCTCCTTGTATTTTTTGCGTGAGCGATCACGTATGCCAATAAAAATGTGCAAAAAGCAGGATAGCACGGCTATCTTGGGAAACAGCTTTTTCCAGGCCTTCTGCGTTGACCGCCATCCGTCGGTATTGACAGTATCCGGCTGATATTCCGGATTAATGCATTCAGCCTCCTCTTTAAAAACACCGTATGCTTTTTGAAGATCTTTACCGGATGCTGTTTCCGAAACACTGGCTCCTAAAATACAGTTATTTCCGACCGTCGTGGCAATATAGGTCTTTTCTCCCAAAAGGCGGGTATGTTTTTCATCAGCAGAAAGGTGCTGGGGTAATTTCTCTGGGGACTTGATAGTGGTTCCTACGAGGCTGTACCGGCCAATAGTTGCTTCAAGACGATACCAATACATGGGATTTTTCCCGAAACAGTGGCTCAGAGCCCAAAATGGAACAGCAAACTTACGCAAAAATAACGGTTTTTCAACATCTTTCACAAATCCAGTCATATACGGCATGGCAAAAGACGGCCTTATTGTGTAACTGACACCAGCTATGACTATCCTTCTGATTTTTAATTTCAGTTTTTTTGAGACTCTGATCTCCTTCATTGTGTATCCGCAGGCGATTTCAGGCGGAAAAATATTAGGATGCTCCTTGATTACCATGTCTAATATTATCCGAAATTGGATGGCATGTTTAATGATGCTGTAATATTGTGCTTGACAAACGTGCATACAAATAGTTCGATTCAGTCGGGGAGCGATGTTAGAGGCAGGAGTCATAATTTTCCTTAGTTGTTATAGTTGCTGTTCGCACTTCAACCATAACTCAGGAAATGAATTTTTTCAGCCTATTTCATCGCTCCCCGACTCAGTCCCCCAAATCCGTTATAATCAGCTTTTCTTTAATCCACTTGATATTATCTTCAGACGCAATCGCTGCATCCATAACAATTGTGGTTTTTGGGGTAACAAACATATTCGATGATATCCGTCCGGCGTCCATGGTGCTAATTATTTTAGATAGGGTGCCAGCCTCACTAACATTGCCCTCAAAGACTTTGCTACATCTTGGAAAACCGCTACTGTCAAGCACCAGGGCCAAGATTACCAGAGGACAATCAGAGCGTTCGAACTCACTGAATTTATGGTAATAAATTTTTCGTAGGGCCATAAAATATGGACCGAATAGTTGCTTTAAAGCCTTTTTTTCGAAAAGATGGGCCAGGCACTCCCGTCATCCGAGGCGCCATTATAACTATCATGCCAACAGTTTTGGCACCACTCCCAGACATTGCCGTGTATCTGGTACAGGCCCCAGGAATATTGTATATATAACCTTTTGTACTTAAATGTTTAATAATTTTTCATGGGATTATATTGTCATCCTTCATACTTTTCTTGACAAAAAGGAAGTTCCTATCCTAAATATGAAAGAATCCTCGGTGGGAGGGGTAGAGCATCCCGATGAGATGACCCATGACTACGATCCGTCGTTGCCTGGGTTCGAAGATATCTTGGACAAAAATCCGAAGCATGTATATTTCATGGATGAAAGCGACGCCATGATTTCGAAAAGCCGGGAATCGTTGGAGGCATTTTCAGATTTTTTAAGCATGAACGCACTGCCCTTTCCCTATTGAGGTGGTCGGTTTCAGCAATGAGAAAGAAAATGCTCAAAGGCTTTCGAGGCTTTCCGACAGACAGGCGGATGCGGTGTCTGACATTATATCAATTCGGTTTCTTTTCCTCCTCCCTGCATGTTCATAGTGTTGACGGGGCTGGCACCGGCCCTCAATGGCGAAATGTTGAAATCGATGCGGAATAATTCAAACAATAGCCCAATGGCCCGTTGACGGAAAAAAAATATGCAGAAAACACTTCAAAATACGAACAATGAGCAAAAAACCGATACGGCTGTTCCAGCTCCCAGGGAAAACAGCAAGGATACCCATGCCGAACGGACCTATCAGGCCGGAGTGCCGTTGTTCCTTCAACGTTTTGCCGCTTCATCATCTCTTCCGCAGTTTCAGAGGGATGTAGTGGAAAAAAAAAAGCGAGAAAAGGAAACGCCGGAAGTTCTGCCAAAACTGACAGTAGGTACTTCCGATGACGAGTATGAACGGGAAGCGGACCGGGTGGCGGACACGGTGATGCGGATGTCGGATATGAATGGCATTCATCCATCGCAAACACCAAATCCCGGCCTTCAAGCCCATGCCGTTAATCCAAAACTCTCGCCCCTTATCCGGCGTAAAGCCGACGAGGCAAACCCGAAATATCACACTGCAGTTGAGTCGGATATCCAAAGCTTATGGGGCCGAGGTCAATCTCTGTCACCGGACACTCAAGAATTTTTTGAAACCCGTTTTGCTGCTGATTTCAGCCAGGTACGAGTGCATACAGGCTTGCAGGCGGAGAATGTCACACAGGCAATTCATGCACGTGCCTTCACCCACGGAAACAATATAGTCTTCGGGGCGGGGGAATATGCACCGAGGACAAACTCGGGCAAGGTTCTGTTGGCACATGAATTAACCCATGTCGTTCAGCAGCGCCATCGAAAACCAGCCGGGCAAATACAGCGCATGCCAGGTGAACTGCAGCAGCAAATCCGAAGAATTATTGCAGATGAGGATACGGCAGCGATTAATTCGATTTCAGCAGAATTACTTAATGCCACATCACCGGGGCAACGCGCGGGAATGGTAAGAATACTGACGAATCAGTTGTGGGTCGGAAGCGGCAGCGAGGCCACAATTGTTCGATTGATTGGCCATAACCGCCAGCATCGCCAAGTCATTGAGGTGCTAAATATGATTGGTTATTGCCGGCGTGTAGTTGATGCCGTGGATGATGACGAATTGAGCATGACATTGCGTGTTTACGGAATGGATGCCGGCACACCGACAGCTCCGCGCGGTGATGAATCGGTTGCAACGGCCATTGAGTCTGACCAGTCCTCACAGATCATGCAACTTGAAATGACCAGTATCCGCAATGCCGGCGATTCACAACGGCTTGGGATGCTGAGAATCCTGTTGGGCATGTCATGGTCCAATGCCGCGGAGGAAGGCCGCATAATAGATATTCTCGGGACGTCGCAGGGCTTGGGTAGTGTGATGCATGATCTGTCCTCGGTTGGTTTAAAACAGTCACTTTTTAACCATATCGATTCACAGGTTAATAAAAACCGCCTAACAACGTTACTGGCCCGCTTAGACGATCCAACCATAAACGAGGATTTGCGCGTATTTAACCAAAGTTTTTGGGAAAATTTGGGAGAAGGCATCCTCGGAGGCCTCTCGCTTGCCTTGAGTCAATTTTCATTGGGCGCCATAATCATGGGAATGCTGCACCCAATCATTCATCCGATTGACAGCATCGGTAATATCCTCGATCAATTCCTCGGCATATTTCAGGATTTCAGTATCGACAGGCTCCTTACTTTTTGTCGGGATATTTGCGGGTTTGTCGGCATGTGGCTACTTGTGGCGACAGGCATTGCATGGGGTGTTGCCGGTTTGGCGGCGGCTGGTGTCATTACTCTGCCCGCTTCTGTGCCGATTGCGGCAATCGCGACCGGTTTAACGGCCTGGGCCGCCACGGTAGGTATTTGTTTTATTGCTTTTGCGATTATCAAGACCGTCTGGGATTTAATTCAAGCCGGTTCGGCGACAACCGCACGCGGGCTGGAACGTGAAGAAGAGCATATCGCAGAAGATGTCACTTTGTTGGCAGTTGTAGCGATGTTTGCCGGTTTGGTACGAGGGCTCAAAGCTATAATTCGATCTGTACGCGGACCGGCTGTGGAGCCTGAAGCGGCGGAGCCGGGGCGTTTGAATGAAGCGGCAGAGCAGGTGCGTGACGGCCAAGCTGAAGCACAGCGTACAGCCGAGCAAATCCGAGATACATCCACCGAAGCCCGCGAAACCCAAGCCCGACCACCCGAACGCTCTTTGTTTGATAGAAACGCTCTACCCGAAGACATGCAGCAGGCTTACGATGGCCTGAATAGTGATTTGGCTCGCGCCGAATTCGAGCGACTGGCTCAACGATTTGCCAATGACCAAGTGCCTTACGAACGCTTGCGTAGGGCAGTTAAGGGTATGCGCCGAAATGGCGGCGATTTACAAGGGCGTCTGGAAACCGCTGCGCGCCGTGCAACGGCAGAGCCCCCAGTAGAAACGCCTCGCGGGGAAGTAGAGGCCGCCCGGGAAGTAAAGCATGATGCCGAGGGTTTGCGCGAACAGTTGCAGCAGAACACTGAAATCGAAGGGACTGATCGGCTTATCGACCGATTGAATCAGATGATAGACGGCCCTCTACGACGCATGACCGGTGATGAACGCGGGCATGCGCCAGATGTTGCGACGCCGGAACGCGTTCAAGGTGCACGCAACAATATTGAGTCCATACGTGCAGAGTGGCGTGCAGCGCAAGAAGCGACCGGTGTTGAAGCCGTATCCCGTGATGTACCCTATACAAACGAAGCTGGCACCCAGACGCATGTGGATGTCGATGTGGTCGCTGAAAACGGTCGCACCTGGATTGAAGTAAAAAACAAAGCGCCATTTGGTTTGCGTCACCCGGAAACAGCGCCCCGGCATAGAGGTGCCCTGCATAGGGGTTGGATAGACCTGGCTAATCAGGTACGCCGTCTGCAACGAGCGGCCCGGCAAAATCAGGTGGACGGCCAACCGCCGAGAATCCGCGTCCGTTTCCCAAAAGGGGTCTCCTTTGGTGTCCGAACAATGTTAAGAATAATGGGGGTCGAGGTTGAAGCTGCGCGGGTGGTCGACATTGGAGATTTGCCAAGTGGCGAACTGATTCCCCAGGGGCCGATTCCGGATGAAACGTTAGAAGAGACGGAGGGACAAATGGAATGAGTCAAGAGAACATCGGCGGCTGGGTCTTAATTCCACGCACGAGAACAGAAAGTTCCGAACTGATAATGAACAGATTGATCGAAATCTTCCGGCCGCAATGTGCAAAAATTGATCAAACTGCGACATCTGCCTGGACCCTATATCTTTATTCGGGATTGAATTTATTTGTCATGACCCGACAATCTGACTTCAAAGCCCCGCATAGGGCTATAACGTTCCGGTTCTGGCGGGATGAATTTATGCGTCTAACAAAACAGGCAGGCTGGGCTGATTTCCGTAAAATATGGTTTGAAGTTTGTCGAGCACTACAGGTTGAATACGGTTATATAGCGCTTTGGGACTATGAAGCACAGGAATCCTTTTTATCAAAAGAAATCGAGTCGGCATTATACTATGGTGATGCCATGGCCCTGATCAACAACACTTTTGCATTGGTCTATCTTGATGTCAATTGGTCGCGTGATTTAAGACCGCGTCCATCGTTGGATAAAGATAGGAAGTGGTTTGAATTTGACGATGGTGCAGCGGGAATAAGCCTGATAACAGACGAACAAACGTAATTGGCAGCAAAGCACCACTTGCTGCCAATTAATTCAAATCGCTGGCTGGGGGTCACAGAGACCTGACCTTTCCTTTCTCCGTTTGCCTACCACTATATCTGTTATTGTGCGGATCAGGTAAAAAACAGCAGCTTAAGCGCAAAGACCAGCACCGTGAGATTGACTACCTTCTTAATCCAGTCATGGCCTTTGGTAATGGCAAGTTTTGGCCCCAGTGCCCCGCCAATGGAGTTGCCCGCAGCAAGGCTTAGACCTATAAAATAGTTCACTTCGCCGTGATAGATAAAAACCCCTAAGGCAACGGCCGTATACACAAAAATCACAAAGACTTTAACCGCGTTAATGCGCACCAGATCCATGCCATGGGCAAGCAATACGGCAATGATGATAAACCCCACGCCGGCCTGGACAAATCCTCCGTATACACCCACAAAGAAAAAAGAAAACGCCAGCACAATTTTGCGCAATGTGCTGAATTGGATATCCTGTCGGCGTAGCCGTTTCATGGGATCCACAACCGTAAAGATCAAAACGCAGAGCATGATACCGGCCAGGACCCGATTAAACAAGGCATCGTCCATGCTGATGGCAAGACTTGCCCCAAACCAGCTACCGATGAGCGCTGGCGGGGTGCACAGCAATACCAGGTCAACCGGGAAATAACCGCGCTTCTTAAATCCCCGTATGGCAAAAAGATTCTGGCAGAAAATTGCGATCCGATTGGTGCCGTTGGCCATGGCACTGGGAAGCCCCATAAAAATAAGCAAGGGCAGGGTCAACAAAGATCCGCCGCCTGCCAGGACATTGAGTATTCCTGCCACAATGCCCACCACAAAAAGAAGGGGTATTTGCCATAACTGCATCAAGCTTAAATGTTCCATACCCATGTTTCCCCTGGGACACTACAGTTGTGGGTTGAATATGGGTGTAGATACACCAGGCCAGCCCTTGGCTTTTATAAAATATCCGGGTTAAATCATCAGGCTCCAAAGCACGCCTGCGGCAATGGCCGAGCCAATAACGCCCGAAACATTAGGAGCCATGGCATGCATGAGCAAAAAATTTGAAGGATCTTCCCGCTGCCCCACAACATGTACTACCCGGGCGGAATCCGGCACAGCCGAAACACCTGCAGCACCGAGTAGTGGATTGATCTTTTTTTTCAAAAACAAATTCATGAACTTGGCAAATAACAGTCCGCAGGCAGTTGCAATGCCAAAGGAGAGCGCACCTAAGACAAAAATTTTCACGGAATTCTGTGTCAAAAATACATCCCCTTGTGTGGATGCCCCCACGGTAAGGCCCAAAAGAATGGTGGCAATATCAATCAATGCCGTTCGTGCTGTAACAGCCAGACGTTCCGTAACCACAGCCTCTTTAAGAAGATTGCCAAAACACAGCAGGCCCAAAAGTGGCAGGGCTGCAGGTGCCAGAAAACAGCAAAGCAAAAAGGCGATGACGGGGAATATTATTTTTTCACGCTTGGTGACGTGGCGCGGATCTTCCATGCGGATAAGTCGTTCCTGACGCGTGGTTAATAGTCTCATGATGGGCGGCTGGATTACCGGCACAAGGGCCATGTAACTGTAAGCCGCAACGGCAATGGGCCCGATAAGATGTGGGGCCAGTTTGGCTGTCAGAAAAATGGCCGTGGGTCCGTCGGCCCCGCCGATGATACCGATGGCTGCTGCCTCCTTAGGCAGAAAACCTAAAGCCAGGGCTCCCAGAAAAGTAATAAAGATACCGGCCTGGGCCGCAGCACCCAAAAGCATGAGGACCGGTCGTGCCAGAAGTGTTGAAAAATCCGTCATGGCACCGATGCCAAGAAATATCAAAGGCGGGTAAATGCCCTGGGTTACCCCAAAATACAGGTAGTGCAAAACAGAATTACTTTCATAAATGCCAAGGCCCAACCCCTTGAAAATAGGAATATTCCCCACGAGCATGCCAAATCCGATGGGAACCAGCAACAAAGGCTCATAATCCTTTGCAATGCCCAGGTATATAAAAATCATACCAACGATGATCATGATAATGTTTCGGTAGTCGCACAGATAAAACCCGGTGTTCTGAAAAAATTCTAAAAATAAAGTATCCATTGATTTCGGTTTCTTTCAATTTCCCATGGTCATCAAAAAATTAACGGCCAGTCTTAATTAAACTTAAGAAGTGGTACGGATGAATATATCCTCATCCCATGTAAAATACCCCTGTTTATCGGCACACAGAATGCCGGATTTAATCAGGAGGTTTATATTGGCATGGGGGTCATTAAGACCGGAAAGTTCGGCCATACGCAAAAACTTTGGCAAAGAAATCGCATCATCCATGGTCTGAGCCAAAAGGTTATATTGCCGGCATATCTGTTTTTGAGCCTCGGTGAGAACCATGTACTTTTTAGGAGTACCCGCCTTGGCAGCAGATCCAGACTTTGAAGCAAACAATTTTTTTATTCTTCCGGGGTTATCATACAAGGCCACCAGCTTATGAAGCTGGGAAATCAGGGCGGACAGGGCAACAAGCCCTGTGAACACAATAGTGACACCCACAATAGAAATTGCCCACCCGTTGTGGGCGTTTATGGCCTCAAGTCCATAAAGAACGCCAACAGCGTCAACTCCATTCAAGATACACCTCTTTTTTATTAATTTTTAATATGAAATAACCTGTTGAATTACTTTTTCATTTTCTTGTGGGTTGGCCCTGGATGTTGATAGGCCAGGTCAGCCCATAGCAGTTATTAAGTCTTAGATAACGCCTGTTTCGGCAAGATTTGAACAAAAGGGGGCTTTTTCCCTACAGAACTGTTGCCATCCATCCATAATTGTGGCCGCCACGTGGGTGTCAGGATCGGTCAAATCAAGGATATTTCGGCAGGGCACAACCCAAACCGCTCCTTTTTCCAGCACCGTAATTGTGGCCGTATTTGTGCCGGACAGGCTCACCATTGAAAATCCTGCAAAATCCCCTCGGCTGTTAAGCACCACAGCCCGGCCTTCGTCCATACTCACAAGCAGTGCCCCTTCTTCCAAAAGAAAAAAAAACTGAGCATAATGACCAGCGCAGGCCAAAAGTTCACCAGGCAGAACAGACCTCCTTGAAAAAAACGGTACAAGACTTTCAATCTCCTGGGTATCAAGGCCTTTAAAAATAATAGATTCTGATAAGCATGCTGCAGAACTGTCCATACGCCTCCTTAAATTATCATTGGAGTTTGAAGCAAGCCACTTTTGAAAATAAATATTCAAACATATTTTATAAATTCTGTCGAGCGCAAAAAATCTGATTCAAGACAATCATATGTAAAAGTATTGTCGGAGACTTAATATTCATATCGCACAAATACGGACCCCTAATTTATTTAGATCCGGAAAATATTCAAACAAGAGAAGACATTCAAAAATAATACAAAGTATTCTCAATATTAAATTATTGTTATTTTTTTTCTTTTCTGAAAATCTTCGTTTAATTTAAATTAGTTACAAGTTCAAGCACATTCTAATATTTGACAAAACACATCGAATACTATATATATAATAAATAAAAGAGACACTTAAATATAGCGCGAGCTCTTTAGCTCAGAAAGAAGAACTATCTATGGATCAAATCATTATTAAGAATATATTTAAAATATTCGGCCCGGATCCCAAAAAAGCACTATCCCTTATTGATCAGGGTTTGACAAAAGAAGAAGTCCTTGAAAAAACCGGCATGACCGTTGGCGTAAACAATGCGGATTTTTCTATTAAACGCGGAGAAATTTTTGTGGTCATGGGCCTGTCCGGATCAGGTAAATCCACGCTGGTCAGGATGTTCAACCGGCTGATTGAACCATCGGCAGGAGAAATTCATATTAACGGCCGGAACATTACGGCCATGGAAAATAAGGACCTTGTAAAATTTAGACTTAAACATATGAGCATGGTGTTTCAATCCTTTGCCCTGATGCCCCATCTCACAGTCCTCGAAAATGCCGCATTCGGTCTTGAATTGGCCGGGGAGTCCAAAGCCATTCGGAGAGAACGGGCTGCAGAAGCCTTAAGCCAGGTAGGCCTGGAAGGCTGGGAAGACCAGTATCCCAAACAACTTTCCGGGGGCATGCAGCAGCGCGTCGGCCTGGCCAGGGCGTTGGCCGCAGACCCGGATATCATGCTTATGGACGAAGCGTTTTCCGCCCTGGACCCATTGATCCGCACGGAGATGCAGGATGAACTGCTCAAACTCCAGGAAGACAGTGACAGGACCATTGTTTTTATTTCCCATGACCTGGATGAGGCCCTTCGTATTGGCGACCGCATCGCCATCATGGAAGGGGGACGTGTTGTCCAGGTGGGCACGCCCGAAGAAATTCTCCAGAACCCGGCCGACGATTATGTCCGGGCCTTTTTCAGAGGTGTGGATCCCACAAATGTTATTTCAGCCGGAGAAATTGTCAACACCAATTACCCCACAATTATTAAGACCAAAAAAGGCGACATCCGCACCTCCTTAGAGCTGTTAAATGCCAGGGATTTCAACCATGGATATGTACTTAATGCCAAACGCCAATTTTTAGGGATTATATCCATAGACTCCCTTCAGGAGGCCGTTGAAAAAGGCCGGTCCGGAGAACCACTTGAGACCTGTTATCTGCCGGAAGTCAACCCGGCCAATATCAATGACAACATGCAGGATATTCTTCCTGAAGTGGCTTCCAAGGGTTTTCCCATCCCGGTACTTGATGACAACAATGTATTTAAAGGTGTGGTATCAAAAAACAGGTTCTTGAAAACCCTTCATAAATCAGAAGTTAACGGCCATAATGGATCCGAAAACGAATATGACGAACCGGCCCAACCCCTTCAAATCGCTCTTTAGCAGGAAAATCAATTATGTTTGACGAAAAAGTACTCCCCATAGATATATGGATCACCGCGTTTGTTGACTGGCTGGTCAATAATTACCGTGATATATTTCAGATGATAAAATGGCCAGTTGAACAAATTTTAACCGGATTGGACATTGGCCTTAACGCCGTCCCCCCCATCATTATAATAGGTCTTCTGGCTTTCTGTGCATGGCGCTTTTCAGGATGGGGTTTAGCTGTTTTCAGCATTGTGGCAATGGTCTTTATCGGACTGATCGGGTTCTGGGCAGACACCATGACCACCCTCGCCATGGTTTTAGCCTCGGTTTTGTTTTCCACCATTGTCGGGGTTCCCGTCGGTATTGCCGCCGGGCGCAGTGACCGGGTGGAAACCATTGCCAGACCTTTTTTAGATGCCATGCAAACCACCCCGTCCTTTGTATACCTGGTTCCCATTGTCATGCTTTTTTCCGTGGGTAATGTGGCCGGGGTTCTTGCCACCATTATTTTTGCCATGCCCCCCATAGTCCGCTTAACAAGTCTTGGTATCCGAGGGGTACATCCGGAACTGGTGGAAGCGGCCACCGCCTTTGGTGCCACCCGTAGCCAGGTACTGTTCAAGGTTCAGATTCCTCTGGCCATGCCCACCATACTGGCAGGGCTGAACCAGACCATTATGATGGCCCTTGCCATGGTGGTGATTGCCGCCTTGATCGGGGCCGGCGGTTTGGGGTCTCCTGTAATTCAAGGACTGAATACACTGGATATAGGCCTTGCTGTGATGGCGGGTTTAAGCATTGTTCTGGTGGCAGTGGTGCTGGATAGAATTACCCAGTCCATGGCCGGTAAAAATTAGTGTTTGGACAGAAAGTCACCCATCTGCGGCGTTGCACCTGGGCAACTTTGTGAGCATATGCTCCTCTATCGAGTTGTCCAAACACGGTCTTTTGTTCAGGTAAGAATTAAAGAAAGGAATGGGCGGAGCTGTTCGGGCTGGTCATCCCAAACGATAGATTTAACAAAAATAAAGGAAAAATTATGAGCGTCGCAAAAAACATTTGCTTTTTTCTATTCGCAGTTTTCATGATCACAGCCACCCCAGGCTGGGCATCTTCAGACAAACCCGGAGAAGGCATCACCCTTAAACCGGCACGTGCCACCTGGAACACAGGCTATTTCCAGGAAGCGATTGTCAGCCGGGCCTTGACCGAGTTGGGTTATAAAGTAAACAAAGCCAAAGACCTGAAAAACCCGATTTTTTACAAAGCATTGACCTTTGGTGATTTAGACTATTGGTGCAATGGCTGGTTTCCCATGCATAACAGCCAGCTGCCCAAAAACTTTAACGACCAAGCCCAAAAAATCGGATATGTGGCTAAGTCAGGTGGACTTCAGGGATATCTGGTATCTAAAGATGCGGTTGAAAAATACAACATCAAGTCATTGGACGACTTTAAACGCGAAGAGGTTAAAAAGGCCTTTGATAAAAACCATGACGGCAAAGCCGATTTAACCGCCTGCCCTCCGGGCTGGGGGTGTGAAAAAGTAATTGCCCATCACTTAAAGGTTTATGATCTGGAAGATGACATCAATCCGGTAAAAGCCTCTTATGAAGCAGGCATGGCATCTGCCATCGGCGCATACAAAGCCGGTGAACCCATTTTCTTTTATACCTGGACCCCGAACTGGACCGTATATAAACTCAAACCGGGGAAAGACGTGATGTGGGTCAACGTACCAAAAATCCTGCCCACCGAAGCCCAGGCCGTGGCCGTGGACAGAATGACTCAGTCCGGTGTTGAGGGCGCAGTGACGGATCCTGTGAAACTGGGATTTGTTGTTTCAGATATCCGTATTGTGGCCAACAACAAATTTTTGGCGGACAACCCTGCTGCCAAAAAATTTCTTGAACTATTCACCCTTCCCCTTGCAGATATCAATGAGCAGAACACCCGCATGAATGCGGGTGAAAAATCCGCCAAAGATATCCAAAAGCATGTCACTGAGTGGATTGCTAAAAATCAGGCCCAATGGAACGACTGGCTTGCCCAGGCCCGGGACGCTGCAAAATAGACCGTTTTTTTTCGACAGATAAGCCCCCCCCTGCAGGGATACTCCACTGCAGGGGGGGGGGGGCTTATTTTTTGGTGTTCGTATCCTATGTTTAAATAGTTGACGGAAGACCTGTAATAGTCGTATGCTCCTAAAATATTCATTAACCCCCAACTACAAATAAAGGAGAGAACGATGAAAATCAAGATGAGTGTACTGATTGTCAGTGTTGTTTTTCTTTTCGCAATGATCTTTGCCGGCTGCGGAAACCAGGACAAGCCGAAACAAGCACCTGAAGCTGAAACTCAAGCGGTTGAGGAAATCGAAACCCAAGCACCTGAAGCTGAAACCCAAGCAGTTGAGGAAGTTGAAACTCAAGCACCTGAAGCTGAAACCCAAGCAGCTGAGGAAGTGGAGACTCAAGCAGCTGAGCTTGGAAACCAAGTCGTTGACGAAGTTAAAACCCAAGCAGCTGAAAAGGCTGCGGAGGCAAAAGAAGCCTCGGCTGCAGAAAAAAACTGAAAGCCGATTCTATCTATGACGCTTCGGGGTGATTACGGGTGGGTCCATACCCACGAACCGGGCAAAAAAAGAAATTGCTAAAAATCAGGCCCAATGGAACGATTGGCCAGCCCCTAACCGCTGCAAAAGAGACTTGCTTTTTTTCACGACAGTTAAGCCCCCTATCTGCAGGGGGCTTATTTTTTGGTGTTCGTATCTTGTATTTAAATAGTTGACGGCAAACCTGTAGCTATCGTATGATTCTGAAAATTTCTTGATACCCATATTATAAATATTGGAGATAACGATGAAAATCAAAATGAGTGTGATGATTGCCGGTTTTGTTTTTCTTTTCGCAATGATTCTTGCCGGGTGTGGAGAGCAGGACAAACCGAAACAAGCCTATAAAGTCCCTGAAAAAGCAGCGAAGCAGCAGGAAGCACCGACTGCAGGAAAAAAGCTGAAAGCCGGTTTTCTCTATGTGGGACCTGTGGGTGATTACGGGTGGTCCCATGCCCATGACTTAGGTAAAAGGCATGTTGAATCCCTGTACCCCTGGTTAGAAACTGTTATTGTGGAATCCGTTGCCGAATCCGATTCCTTGCGAATTATGGATCGTCTTGTCCAACAGCAAAAATGCGATGTGATATTCACTACCAGTTTCGGTTACATGGATGACACTGTTAAAGCCGCAGAAAAATATCCCGATACAAAATTCATGCACTGCTCCGGGTTCAAGCAAAGTGCCAACCTGGGTACTTATTTTGGCGATCTGTATCAGATGTACTACCTCAACGGTATGATGGCAGGGGCGTTGACCAAGTCCAATAAACTTGGTTATGTTGCGGCCTTCCCCATTCCGGAACTGATCCGTCACATTGACGCCTATGCCCTCGGCGCCAAGGCCGTCAACCCCGATGCCACCGTAAACGTAAAATGGATTTATGCCTGGTATGGTCCGGATAAAGCCAAGGAGGCGGCCGAAGCACTTATTGCTGAAGGCTGTGACGCACTGGCGTTCACCGAGGATACCCCGTCGGTCATTGAAGTGGGTCAGTCCCATTGTGAAAAAGGCAAACAAATTTACACATTTTCCCATTATTCCCCCATGCAGGCCTATGGCAAAGATTCCGTGGTTTCCGGACAGCGCATGGACTGGGGCGGAATGTATGCCAGAATCCTGAAAGATATTTATGAAGGCAACTGGGATCCAAGCCGGGACATCTGGTGGCTGGCCAAGGAAAAGGCTGCCATTCTGGGCGGCAGCCCTGATGACGCCATCAACCCTGAGTTTATTGAACCCTTACAGCAGGCCATGATTAAGACTGAACAATATGGTGAAATCAGCGCCTATGACCTGGTCATGAAACGTTATGAGCAGATGAAACAGGGCGTTGACGTATTTGATCCGTTCATGGGTCCTATTTCAGACAATAAGGGTGAGATCAAAATCAAGGCCGGGGAACGTGCCTCTAAGCAAGACCTGCTTTCCATGATGTATTATGTGGACAATGTAGAAGGTGAAATCCCCAACAGTAATTAATGTCTGATGATTAAAATACAACGCCTTGAAATGAAGGATATTTGCAAGTCGTTCCAGGGTGTCCATGCCAACAAGGATATCAACCTTGAAGTCAATTCCGGGGAAATCCTGGGATTGCTCGGGGAGAACGGGGCCGGTAAGACGACACTGATGAATATTCTTTATGGCATTTACCAGCCGGATTCGGGCAGCATCCTGATCAACGACAAGCCTGTTCGGATATCAAATCCGCTGGAATCCATCAATCTTGGCATTGGGATGGTTCACCAGCACTTCATGCTAATCCAGAATCATTCCGTAATTGAAAACATTGCCTTAGGGTATAAGGCCACCCCGTTTCTATTTCCCCAGAAAGTGTTGCGTAAAAAAATAAAAGCATTTTCAAGCCAGTTTGACTTCCAGATTGATCTTGATCAAAAGGTATGGCAGCTTTCCGCCGGAGAGCAGCAGCGGGTTGAAATAATAAAAACCCTTTTAAACGGGGCAGACCTGCTCATCCTGGACGAACCCACATCCGTTCTGACTCCACAAGAGATCAAAGAGCTCATTGAAATTCTTCGCAGGATGAAGGCCGACGGTCACAGTGTTATTTTTATCTCCCACAAACTCGATGAAATCATGGATATCTGTGACCGGGTTAGCGTACTGCGCAAGGGACGGATTGTGGGTGGCGCCCGGACCAAAGATACGGACAAAATGGGGCTCGCCCGGATGATGGTGGGCAAGGATGTCACCCTTACCACGTTCAGGGAAAAACTACCCAGGGGAGACCGGGTTCTCAGTGTACAGAATATCCATGTCACCGGGGACAAAGGACTTGCCGCAGTTAAAAACGTATCCTTTGAGCTATACAAAAATCAAATCTTCGGTGTGGCTGGTGTGGCCGGAAACGGACAACGGGAGCTGGCCGAGGCCATCACCGGCATCCGGGCCATTGACTCTGGAAAAGTGCTGATTAACGACCGGGACATTACCAACCTGTCACCCCGAAAAATATATGACAACGGGGTATCCCACGTCCCCGAGGAACGCATCCGTTTCGGCATTGCACCGGGCCTTTTCCTGTATGACAATGCCATTTTAAAACAGCATCATCTCAAAAAATTTTCCAAGCGGTATTTTCTTAATTATGAAAGCGTCAAGTTGCACGCAAAATCCATCATAACCGAATTCCGGGTGGCCACACACTCCATTAACAACCAGATCAGAAATCTTTCCGGCGGCAACATCCAGAAACTGATCCTGGGCCGGGAAATCAGTGAGCAACCCCAGTTACTGGTGGCCTCTCACCCCACCTACGGGCTTGATGTGGGCGCCACCCACTTCCTGCGTGAGCACTTGCTGAAACTGTGTCGCCAGGGCAGCTGTGTGCTGCTGTTTTCAGAGGACCTGGATGAAATTTTTGAGCTGTGCGACCGTGTGGCCGTGATTTTTGCAGGTGAGTTCATGGGCATTCTGGAGACGGACGATGAGCGCGTCAATGATATCGGACTGATGATGGCCGGCTCAAAACGCATTGACACAAAGCCGGTTAAAGCAGATCGTGCAAATTAACTAAAACGGCAGCTATTTTCTATGATACGGATTACCACAAGCGACCGCTACAATATCACCCCTTTGAGGTCCTTTATGACCAATGTCGTCGCCCTTGGGGCAGGGATTGTGGCCATCAGCTTTATTTTCCTCGCCTCAGGCGTTAACCCGTTGTATGCGGTCTCCCAAATTTTTATTGAATCCTTTGGGTCTGTTTACGGCATCAAGGAAACCATTACCAAGGCCATTCCCTTGATCCTCATCGGCGCAGGCCTTACCCTTGCGTTCAGGGCCAAATTTTGGAATATCGGAGCCGAGGGGCAGCTGCTCATGGGCGCTATTTTTGCCACATGGACGGCCCAGCATCTGGGCAGTGCCCTGCCCTCTGCAGTTATTGTTCCTTTAATATTTACAGCCGGTTTCATCGGCGGCGCATTATGGGGTATAATCCCGGCCATACTAAAAATTAAATATGCCATCAACGAAGTCATCACTACGCTGATGCTCAACTATATCTGCGCAGAATTTTTGACTATGCTCATTGTGGGACCATGGAAGGGAAAAACCCGGTTCGGATTTCCGGGCACGGATGCCCTGCCCGATGCTGCCATTTTAGGTGTACTGCCGGGATCGCGTATTCATTATGCCACCCTGATCCTGGCCATTGTCTGTTCGGTGGGGCTGTGTATTTTAATTTATAAAACCCGATTCGGATATGAAGCCCGGGTGGTGGGAGAAAACCCGGATGCCGGTAAATATGCGGGTATTGATTTTCTTAGAACAAGTCTCATTCTCATGGCCATTTCAGGGGGACTTGCCGGTTTTGCCGGTGTGGGTGAGGTGGCAGGCATCCACCATTACTTAGGGTATCCGGCCTCGGTATCATCGGGATATGGATTCACCGCCATCATTGTGGCATGGCTGGCCAAGCTGAACCCCTTGTTTGCCATTGTGTCGGGTCTGTTTTTTGCCGGCATTATCGTGGGCGGAGACGCTATCCAGATCTCCTTGGGACTGCCTGCGGCCACAGTTGAAATTGTCAACGGTCTCCTGCTCATCTTTCTAATCATGGGGGATTACTTTTTACATAACAAGATTCAGGTCCGCTCATCCCGAGCATAACAGCGAATAGCTGATAGCTATCAAATATCATCCCGCCCGAAGGGCGATAATTTAAAAATTTATTTGGACTTACAGATAAAACATCATGGAAGAAATTATCATCTCAACAATTCAAAGAACCATGGTGGCAGGCACTCCACTGCTTTTGGCCACAACCGGCGAAATCATCTGCGAAAGGGCCGGCATCCTTAACCTTGGCGTAGAAGGCGTCATGGCCGTCGGTGCCGTCACTGCCTTTATTGTTACCATGACTACTGGGCATCCCTGGCTTGGTGTACTGGCTGCCATGGCAGCAGGCTTTGCCGTCTCCCTGATTCATGCCTTTACGTCGGTCACGCTGCAGGCCAATCAGGTGGTTTCAGGTCTTGCGTTAACCATGCTGGGTTTAGGATTGTCCGGGATGATGGGGAAACCTTATGTGGGAAGGCCCCTGGCTATTAAAATGGATGATCTGGCCATCCCCTTGCTATCGGATCTGCCCTGGATCGGCAAAGCCCTTTTCTACCAGAGTCCCTTTCTTTACCTGGCCATTGTTTTGGCCATCGCCGCTTGGTTTTTCCTGGAGCGTACCCGCATGGGCATTCAGATCAGATCCACCGGAGAAAACCCCAAGGCCACGGAAACCCAGGGAATTAACGTCTCCTTGATTCGATATGCCTGCGTTCTGATGGGGGGTGTGTTCTCCGCCCTTGCCGGTGCCCATCTGTCCATTTCCTACTCATCTTCCTGGGTGGAAGGTATGACTGCCGGTCGGGGGTGGATTGCCATTGCCCTGACCATATTTGCCCTGTGGAATCCGGGTCGGGCCATTTTTGCCTCATTTATCTTTGGCGGCATTTTTGTACTCCAATATCTGCTCCAGCCCCTGGGAATTTCCCCAAATTTTCTTGCCATGCTGCCCTACCTATCCACACTGGTCATCCTTCTGGCCATCTCCTTTAGAGACCCAAGACGGCTCAACGCCCCGGCCTGGTTAGGTGCGGCTTATAAACGAGGTGAACGATAAAAATTTGACTTTTCAATCTATTTTGTCCATAATTTTAAAATTGTCAAAACATCACCCAACCGGATAACCCGACGCGATACAGGAAGGAACCACAATGGAAATCTCAAACAATCAGTCCATTGACAGCATTGCCAAAATTTTCCTGAACACCACCCAGAAAATGCTTGCAAACAGCACAGGCAAAGAAATAAATTACGCCAACACCATCCAAAAAATAACCAGGGTGTCCATGATGCCGGACCTGACCTGCTTTGTTCAGTTCTACGGAGACTATATGGGCCTTGTGATTTTCAATTTCAGTGATGAGGCGGCCTTTGAGATTTACAGGCAATACATGATCAACATGGGCATGCCCGAAGATGAACTGGCCCTCTCTATTTCCGACCCTGAAGTGGCAGATACCATTGGGGAAATCACAAACCAGCTCATGGGGCAGCTAATAAAATCCGTGGAAGAAAAATACGACCTGAATGCCAGTTACGGCCAGCCCAAGGCATTGACCATAAGTTCGGCCATCTCCTTGTCCATTAACGATACGTACACGGAAAACCGCCGACTCTCCTTTAGAATCGATAACTATATCTTCCGCATTGAAATAGCCATGGAGGATTCTGAATTTATTGATGCATCCGGCCTCTGACAAAACCGTCCCCAAAAGCGTTATGAGTAAATATGAGACGATTTAAACAGGCTATAAGCCTCATTATATGCATTGTACTATTATTCCCTGGCAGCACCTTTGCCATCTCCATTCCCGATGAACTCAAGCTTGGCAAAGAATATTTACAACAGCTGAAAAACAAAGGCGTAATTCTTCATGATCCCGTCGCCCAGAAGATGATCGATATTGTGGGTAACGCCATTGTCAAACCATTGCCGCCCCAGCCTTTCCATTTTGATTTTTTCATGATCAATGACGATTCCTTTAATGCCTTTGCCACGCCGGCTGCCAATATTTTTGTGCATCGGGGATTAATTGCATCTCTGGATAATATGGACGAACTTGCAGGCATTCTGGCCCATGAAATCGGCCATGCCGTGGGCAGGCATGTGTCCCAGTCCATTGACCGATCCAAAATAGTGGCGACAGGCAGCTTGGCCGGGATGCTGGCCGGAATCCTGGTGGGTGCCGCAGCCGGCAGTTCAGAAGCGGGCCAGGCCCTGACCATTGGCTCCATGGCTGCCGGACAGTCGGCCATGCTGACTTATACCCGGGAAAATGAAACCGAGGCAGATCAAAAGGCCGTTCTTTTTCTTGAGAAAACAGGATATTCGCCAAAAGGAATACTGGACAGCCTGCTGAAAATCAGGCAGACCGATTACCAAGGAATTGAAAATATTCCCGATTACTTTAAAACCCACCCGGGCACAGCAACCAGGGTATCCCATTTATCCGGCATTCTTGCAGATTACAAACCACCTGTTAACAGCCCCCTACCACCAAAAAATTTTGACTATAATATGGTTAAATACCGGGTGATCGGACTTTACGGAGACACGGACACGTACATCCCAAAAATAGAAATTGCCCTGCAAAACGATCCTGACAATGTGGCCTTTCACTATGGTTTAGGCCTTTTATACGGCCGGGACACACGAATGAATGAAGGAATTGAACAACTCAATAAAGCCCTGGCAAAAGATCCGTTTGAGCCCATGATCCTTTTGGAATTAGGTCGGCTGTACATCCGCAACACTGAATACACTCGTGCCATAACGATTCTGGACAGTATGGCAGATGATCCACTGCTGGGGGATTGGGCCATCCTCAATCGCTCTGTTGCCCAGATCCAAACCGGCAATCTGCCGGCAGCCCAAAGGGGACTTGAACATGTCCTTGGCAACAGCAAACCCGGATTTGAAGAAGCCAACTACCACATGGCCGAAATCATGTCCAGACAATCAAAACAGGCCCTGTCCAACTACTATCTCGGGGTGTATTATGCCCGGATTCATGACGAACGAAATGCGGCCCGCCAGCTTGAGCGTGCCCTTGACACCCTGGATGACGAAAAGATGCGGGAAAAGGTCGAAAAAGAACTGGAAAACCTAAAAAGAACGGGCAAAAAAAGTGCGCATTAGGCCAATCCCATATAACTTACCTTCAGTTTAATTATTTTTTATCGAGTATCTCTCTTATATTTCATAACTATATCTATTCTTGAGAATGGTTTATTTGTGAAATTCAAACCTTCGCCCAATAAGCCCCCTATGGGCAATTACATGACTCGTATATCCTTACATATACAGGCATTTTATGTTTGGGCTACTTTAAAAATTGTTTGGCCAGCTCACGTCCGTTAATTGACGGCATCACAACATCGGTTATCAGCAAGTCTTTTTCCCGGTTTTGAATAAAAATATTTTCTAAACCTTGAAAAAAGTAAGTGGGGACTTATAATATTGACTAAAGACAAGACATAGTCTTTTAAACAAAAAAAGATTACAATCATAAATGAGGTGATAAAATGACTGAAAAAAAAGTTGAAGATTACGTTGAAAACGATCAGGATAAAAACGAAGGTCATGTAGATACCCGCCACCACAACTTTGAATGCGAGAACCCCGACAAACATTTAGGATGCGATCCTGGAATTGATGTAGCCGGGTAGCGCACTTCATATCTAAACTTCAGGGCGGTAAAATTGCCGCCCTGATTTTTGGGATACAGTCATCGGGGTAGGCGACTAAAACATACCTGACAGCCTCCACACGATCCGTTCATCACTTTTAATAAAAACTACATATGGAGATTTTGAACATGTCATTGAAAGATTATTTTGAATCCACTGCCGGAACAGGTATATTGTCCACCGCCAACGACCGTGGACAGGTTAACGCTGCCATCTACTCACGGCCCCATTTTCTTGATGACGAAGTGGCATTTATTATGCGCGACAGACTGTCCCATAAAAATCTTGAATCCAATCCGTCAGCGGTTTATCTTTTTACAGAACAGTCGCCTGAATACCAGGGTAAACGACTGTATATGACCAAAGTCAGAGAAAAGAAAAATTCACCGCTGATTGAATCTCTCAAACGTAGAAAACGCGATACAGACCCAAGCGAAGATCAGTTTCTTGTGTATTTCAAAATTGACCGGGAGCGCCCTTTAATAGGCGGATAGACTTGAAACAACAAGCAACTCACAAAACCAACACGGCATTGCAGATGCCTGTGCAACAAAGAGGTATATAACAATGTCGTGTAAACGCTAAAGCAGCCTAACCTAAGGAACGGGTTTTAAAGAACTTACCCATTTTGCTATATCTGGGGTGCGGGCGTCTCGCCCGCGCTCTCCCAGGTTAAATTAGCTCGAACGTATTCCTAATAAATTGTATCACACGGTATCAAAACTTTTAAACTGCATGGTAAAGGTGCCCCGGCCCTGGGTGGCCGAACGGAGGGCTGTGGAGTAGCCAAACATTCTTGACAGAGGAACCACGGCTTTAATGACCTGGATGTTGGATTTCGAGTTTATGGATTCCACCCTGCCCCCCCTGGCATTGAGATCTGCAATGGCGTCTCCCATATTGGCATCCGGTACAAACACTTCCACATCCATAATGGGTTCAAGCAGGGCCATTTTGGCATTTTTTAGCGCCTCTTTTACGGCCATGGCCGCACAGACCCCAAAACCCAGCTCCGAAGTCTTTCCTTCCTCGCTGAATCCGTCAGCCAGCACTATTTCAACATCCACGATGGGGTACCCTTTAAGGAACCCGCCATCCAGACTCTCCCTGATTCCGGTCTCAATATTCGGAATATACTGGGGTGCAATTTTTTCTTCGGGTACAAGAGACTTAAAGGCAACCCCCTGACCCCGGCCCAGAGGATTAAGTCCCACCGTAACGTTTGCATAGTGGGATTTACCTTGAATCTCCCGCTCAAATACGGCCTGACCGGTTGCAGGTGCTGTAACGATTTCCCGGTAAACCACCTGGGGTTTGCCCACATTCACACTGGTGTTGAACTCTTTGACCATCCTTGAAATAATAATTTCAAGGTGAAGCTCACCCATGCCCGACAAAATGGTCTGGCCGGTCTCCTCATCCTTGCTCACTTTAAGGGTGGGGTCCTCAATCATAAATTTTGCCAGCACATCATCAAGCTTTTCCTGATCTGCATGGGTTTTGGGCTCAATGGCAATGGAGATAACCGGCAGTGCATATTCCATTTTTTCCAGAAACACGGGATGGTCCGGATTACAAAGGGTATCTCCGGTACCGGAGTCTTTAAGTCCCACAATACCGATAATGTCGCCGGCGGAGGCCTCATCCAATCGCTCGCGCTTGTTGGCGTGCATTCTTAAAATTCTGGACAATTTTTCCTTGCGGTTCAGGGTAGGGTTAAACACATCCCCACCCGAAGCAATCTTTCCTGAATAGATCCGGGCAAAAGAGAGTTTGCGGCCCTCAATCATGGAGACCTTGAAGATAAGGGCCGCCAGAGGGCCGTTTTTTTCCGGCTTGAATTCAAGGATCTCATTGGTTTCAGGGTGCTCACCTTTGACCGGGGGAACGTCCTTGGGGCTTGGCAGGTAATAGTCAATGGCGTCTAAAAGCGGCTGGACCCCTTTATTTCTTAGGGCAGATCCGCAAAGCACAGGCACCATGTCCCGGCGAATGGTGGCGGCCCGAATGGCGGCTCGAAGCTCATCCACTGAGATCTCTTCTTCACCCAGGTATTTTTCCATGATGGCATCATCAAGTTCAGACACCGCTTCAAGCAGTTTATCCCGATATTCTTCGGCCAGTTCCCGGAACTCATCTTCAATGGGCCCGGCGGTGTATTCAGCACCCAGGCTCTCATCATTCCAGGCAATCTGCTCCATGGTCAAAAGATCAATAACGCCCTGGAAACGGTCCTCGGCCCCGATGGGCACCTGGATTATCACAGGATTGGCAGACAGCTTCTCCTTGATGGAATCACAGGCGGCAAAAAAATCAGCGCCGGTGCGATCCATTTTATTGATAAAGGCCATTCTCGGGACCTTGTACCGGTCTGCCTGGCGCCAGACAGTTTCAGACTGGGGTTCCACCCCGCCCACGGCGCAAAACACACCAATGGCGCCGTCCAGAACCCGCAAAGCCCGTTCCACCTCCACGGTGAAATCAACATGGCCCGGGGTATCTATAATCTGAATGCTGGCCCCTTTCCACTGGCAATAGGTCACGGCCGAAGTAATGGTAATCCCCCGGTCCTGCTCATCCTGCATCCAGTCCATGGTGGCCTCGCCGTCATGGACTTCGCCTATCTTATGGGACCTTCCCGTGTAATAAAGAATGCGCTCCGTCACTGTGGTCTTGCCCGCATCAATGTGGGCCATAATCCCGATGTTTCTAATCTTTGATATATTTTTTGGCTTGCTCATAGGTATCATATCTATATTAATAATAAGCTCAATAATTCGCATAGTGGTGATACAGTATTGCCCTTTAGGTGTCAAGAAAATAGCTTGCAAAACACAGCCTGGTTTAATAGAATTGGTGTCTTGATGCAGATTTGTGCAAGGCCTGCATTACGCAGCAACCAATCCATCGGAGGCGTCCATTAAGGTATTATGGTCATCTGTTATGATTCCCGGATTTGAATCCATAGTTGAAGAACGTATAAAAGCTGCCCAGAAACAGGGCCGGTTTGACAAACTTGAGGGCCAGGGCAAACCTTTAGTATTTGAGGACAGCCATGTCCCCGATGAGCTTCGCATGGCCCATAAGATCCTGAAAAACTCAGGGTTTCTGCCCCCTGAAGTTGAAATCAGAAAGCAGATGACCCATGTACGGGAACTTATGGACCAGGCCGAACAGGCATCTGCGGATCAGGCAAAGCTGCACAGAAAACTAAATTACCTGATGGCCAAGCTTGATGCGGTCCGTTCAACCGGACCCGTTAGTACCCTGGCCCGGGACCAATACAGAACTTCATTATTGAGAAAAATCAAATGAGTATACGCAAAAAAGATAAAGACGGATTATTTAAAAATATTTTTGTTGCCTATTTTATACTGCTGCTCCACGTTTTTCTTCTGGCCGGCATCGGCCTTACCGTGGTGCTGTTCAAGGGCGTTTACCACTATCTTCCATGGATCATGGCCGGTATTGCCATCCTGGTGCTCGCCATTGCCTGGTTCATTTACGTTAGAATGAGAAATACCTCTTCTTCTCTAAGCGAGGTGCTGGGCACCCCGGAATTTCAAGACAGGGCTGTTGAGATACGACTACTTGGCGGCCTTGCGTCATTTGAAATTAAAGCCAAAGAGCAGCCCTTGCTGCCGAGCCACACCAGCCTTTCCCCCTATTCAGATGCCCGACTCATCGAAAGTGCGGGTGACAGGGCGGAACGAAAAATGCTGGAACTTAACGGGCTGTATGAAAAGGACCTGATCTCCAAAGAAGAATTCGAAAAAGCCCGTCAGAACATCATCCAGGGCTGATCGTCCAATCAATACCAAAGGAAAGATGTATGAAAAAAATCAGGTTGGCGCTGTTGTCAGGCGGGGTATCCACAGAGCGGGAAGTCTCTTTAAACAGTGGAAATCAGGTGTTTGAGGCCCTTGATAAAAAAAAATACGATATTAAACGGTATGATCCCAAATTTGATCTGGCAAAACTTGTAACAGATGCACCGGATATTGATGCGGCCCTGATTATTCTCCATGGACCCTTTGGGGAAGATGGTACGGTTCAAGGACTTTTAGATCTTTTAAACATTCCTTATCAGGGGGCAGGTGTTTTGGGATCAGCCGTTGCCATGAACAAACTGATTGCCAAAAGACTTTACCGCCAAGCCGGTATCCCAACACCCGACTATTTATCCATTTGCACCCACGCGCCGGTCCCGGATCCTGACAGGTTAAAGGCCCTTGGACTTCCCCTTGTGGTCAAACCGGTCTGCGCCGGTTCTTCGGTGGGCATGAGCATTGTATCGGATAAAAACGATCTGTCACAAGCCATTGACAAAGGGTTTCAAAACGATGACACCTTGATCCTTGAGCAATATATCAAGGGCACGGAACTGACCTGCGGGGTTTTGGGCAACCAGGACCTTGAGGCCCTGCCTGTCATTGAAATAGTCCCTGGTGACGGCCATGAATTTTTTGATTACCATGCCAAATACGTGGCAGGAGCAACCAATGAAATATGCCCGGCGCGCATTGATGAACACACCACAAGGAAGGTACAAAAATTAGCTATTGAAGCCCACAGGGCCCTATTCCTTAAAGGCTATTCCAGAACAGACATGCTGCTTTTGGACGGTGAACTGCATGTCCTTGAAACCAACACCATCCCCGGCATGACAGCCACCAGTCTTTACCCCCAGTCCGCAGCCAAGGCGGGCTATGAATTTGGCGTCCTCATGGACAAACTCATTGAACTTGCCATAGAAGAAAATAAAAGAACGAATTTAAGGAGAGCCCGATGAAAATTCTTGTAGTCGGCAGCGGCGGCCGGGAGCATACCCTGGTTTGGAAAATCGCCAAAAGCCCGCTTGTAGATAAAATATACTGTGCCCCGGGAAATGCCGGCACCGCCACCCTGGCCGAAAATGTAAATATCAGTGCTGAAGATATTGACGCCCTGGTAACTTTTGCGGAAAAAAACCAAATTGATTTGACTGTTGTGGGTCCCGAAGGGCCTCTGGTAGCGGGCATTGCAGATATTTTTGAGCAAAAAGGACTGGCCGTGTTCGGTCCATCCGGCGCCGCAGCACAGCTTGAAGGCTCAAAAGTCTTTTCCAAAAATCATATGCTCAAGTACGCGATCCCGTGTGCGGCAGGCAAAGCCTTTACCGATCCTGAGCGGGCCAAGCTTTATGCAAAAGCGTTGGGTGCACCCTGCGTTGTCAAGGCGGACGGGCTTGCTGCGGGCAAGGGAGTCATTGTCTGTACAAGCCTTGAAGAGGCAAACACCGCCATTGACGACATGCTGGAAGGCAACAAATTCGGTGATGCCGGCGCCGTGGTGGTAGTGGAAGAGTGTCTTAAAGGCGAAGAAGCCTCCTTTATTGTCTTTACAGACGGCAACACGGTGCTTGCTCTGCCTGAATCCCAAGACCACAAACGCATATTTGATGATGACAAAGGTCCCAATACCGGCGGCATGGGCGCATACTCTCCGGCACCTGTTTTAGATCACCTGCTGCGCACAAAGGCCATGGAAGAGGTGATGATCCCGGCGGTGAAAGGTATGGCCAAGGAAGGCACGCCCTTTAAAGGGGTACTCTATGCCGGATTAATGGTAGACAAAGACAACATCAAGGTGTTGGAATTCAACACCCGTCTTGGGGATCCTGAAACCCAACCCATACTTATGCGTCTGAAAAACGACATAGTGCCTTTGATGGAAGCCTGCTGCAACGGCACCCTGCACAACCATACAATTAATATCGATCCACGAGCGGCCATGTGTGTGGTCATTGCTGCCGGGGGATACCCGGGGCCTTACGAGAAGGGCTATGAAATCACAGGGATTGATCAAGCCAACCGCGTCAAAGACACTGTGGTATTCCATGCCGGCACTGCCATGAACAACGACAAAGTAGTGGCATCCGGAGGCCGGGTGCTTGGGGTGACATCCCTGGGTGATACGGTTGAAGACGCCATTAATACGGCCTATGAAGCCTGTGACAAAATCAATTTTAAAGACTGCTTTAAAAGAACGGATATTGGGGCCAAAGCATTAAAGCGCATGGCCATCCCGCCCCAGGTGGGTGTGATTATGGGATCCGACTCTGATTTTTCGGTGATGAAAAGCGCCCTGGTCATGCTCAAAAAATTCGACATCCCCTACTATGTCACTGTGGCCTCTGCCCACAGGACCCCGGACAAGGCCGTGAAGCTGGCAACCCAGGCCCGGGAACAGGGGGTCAAGGTGCTCATTTGCGGCGCAGGGCATGCGGCACATCTAGCCGGTGTCATTGCCGCCCACACCACCCTGCCTGTTTTGGGTGTTCCCATTGACTCCAGTGCCCTTCAAGGCATGGATGCGCTTCTGGCAACGGTGCAGATGCCCCCCGGCATTCCGGTTTCCACCATGGCCATTGGTAAATCCGGGGCCCAGAATGCCGGCATCACAGCGGCCCAGATCATCGGGGTTTCTGATCCGATGGTGGCGGAGAAACTGGCTGCATTTAAAAAGGAAATGGCCGATAAGGTGGAACAAAAAGCGGCATCTTTTGCTTGATCCTGCTTTAGGCTTTCTTCAAAAAAAATCAAAAAATGGTCCAAAATAAAACCATCCGGGTGGACAAAGACCACCCGGATCCTGATATCATAAACCAGGCCGCCGGCATTCTTAAAACCGGCGGCCTGATTATTTTTCCGGCTGCCTGCCTTTACGGGGTGGCGGCCAACGCCCTGTCCGCCGATGCCGTTGAAAAGGTATTCCAGCTCAAACAGCGCCCCCGCAAAAATCCGATTCTGGTACTGATAAAAAATACGGACCAGCTTGACGGCCTTGTTAAAACGATTCCGGACAAGGCCCGGATACTCATGAACCAATTCTGGCCCGGCGGCTTGACCCTGATCTTTGATGTGACAGACAGTATTAACCCCAAACTTACCGCGGGATGCAGAAAACTGGGCATCCGCCTGCCCGGACACCCTGTGGCCAAGGCTTTGGTCAACAGTGTTGACTTTCCTGTCACCGGCACCAGCGCCAACCTGTCCGGCCGGCCCGGATGCACCAAAACAGATATGCTATGTCCCGAAATTATAGAAAAAGTCGACCTGGTTCTGGACGCAGGTCCGGTTAAAGGCGGTGCCGGTTCAACGGTTGTTGATATAACCTGCACACCGCCCAGAATCCTGCGCCAGGGAGCGACCCCCGCCAAAGACATTTATGCATGCCTGAAAAATTGATCTAAGAGCCTGTTTGGTAATTAGGTGAGATTACCGTTTGATAATTTTGGTGTCATGTTCGGGTTAAAATCATATGGTACAAAGAATTTACCGTTGGGAGTGCTCAATTTGCCAGGAGCACAAAATACCCAACTTTACATAACCTTCTCTCCTTTTTAACCGGACTGTCCATTATGGATGGTCCGGTTTTATTTTGGCCAAAACAAAAAAAGCCGAGCCATTGCTGACCCAGCCTTTTTAAAATCATATGAAGTTTAGATTTAGCTTTTTCTTCTGGATAAGGGTACCGTCCAGATTCGTGCGTAAATGCACTCTAATAGAATCCCCTGATCTTAACTTTTAGTATAAAGTTAAGATTAGGGGGGGGGGGGCTTGCCGAAATCCAAAGAACTGGCAGATGAAGTCAACGCCTTTTTGGGAAGGCGGCTTGATGACACATAATACCATGATTGTTCACCTTGTTATCAATCATCATCAGATCTCTGATGGCCTATTCTATATCACCACCATCATTTATTTTTAGAAGATGGGCCTTTGTCATTTTCCTCTTGGTCTTACCATCTTCTGAAAAAATAAAACCCGAAACTACTTTGCCTTGTTCAAAAGTCATATCTTTGTGAATAGGACCTGACTTATAAAATATTTTATAAGCGCCATTTAGCTTGCCATCTACAAGTTGAAAACTGCGCTCCAAATTACCATTTTTATGATATACTTTTTGAAGGCCGTGTTTTACGCCATTTTTATATGGCATATTAAAATGTAACTTACCTGACTCAAAATAAAATTTATAATCACCTACGGTCTTCCCATCTTTATATTTTCCTTCACCTTTTAAATAGCCCGATGGAAAATACTGTTCAGCAGGGCCATGAAGCCTGCCATTTTTATATGACACGATGGATTCTAATTCACCTGAATCATAGTACATGTAATAAGTACCATTTAAAGGTTGTTTTGAAGCCTTATCGTACAAAAAATCATCTACAAATAAAACTTTACTATAATCAAGAATTTTACGCTCATCACAAATACCAGTCGCAGAAACAAATAGCACAAGAACCCCAACTAAAAACTTTTTCAATAATTTAACTCCTTCGGTAGTAATTCAATACTCTCCTCATGACCTACCAGATCTCAAAGCAAGTCTGAGCTTATAGATTTGTTATCTGTTATTTTTTATATTTACATTCACCTGTTACTCGGTCGTCTGCCATTGAAAAGCCACATTCAAATTCTATAAACTCATGATCTATGTCACCATATTCATGAACTTCTGAAAAATATTCTCTTTTTTCTATTGGTGACTTACAATGGGGACAGAAATACTCAGATGCGATTTCTTTAATTTCAGATAGTTGGTTTTCTAACTGTTCTAATTTCTCTTCTTTTTCACTGATTGTCTTTTGAGTGTATTCTTTATCTTCTGACAATCTCGATAGTTCATCTTGAAAAATATTGATTCGCTCTGAAAGTCTTTTTGCAAGTTTATCAGGGGTGTTGTTTTGTGCGATTTCGATTTGTTTTGAAAGGAAATCGTTCTTTTCTTTTAACAACTCAATTGTTGCATCTTTTTGTTTAACCAAGAGCCTATATAATGAGAACAAGGCGATTAAAAAAGAAAAAATGGTCGCTAATTGTGTATAAAATATGGTGTCTATAGTCATTGTGATGCTATTTCATCCAGATAAAGGTAGAGCGTTCAGAGGCCTTCGAGCTAAGCAAGGGCGTCAAGGATTTTATTTTAATTGTTCTTTTCTGCATAAAACATCATCTATACAAAAATCCTTCACCGTTAGGATTTGTTTTCAATTCCGGCATATATTTCATATTTATAATATTTTTCCATATACTAAATAAGACTGTAGTCATAACTGCATCCGTTTTATGATGTTCAAGGTCGATGTTAACAACATCTAACCCGAATAATTCATAAAAAAGAGGCAAAATCCTCTAAAATAGTTTATAATTCAGTTGCTTACACTCAACTATAAAGAGAGTTTTGCCATGACTGAATGTACCACGAACCACATAGAATTCACAAGATGTAACGGGCGTAAAATTCAAGCAAATTTTAAGGGCGGAGAAATTACTTCAGATGCCGGTGTTCTGCTTTTGAAGCAAGCAGATAAAATGATCGGATTGACAAAACGTATCTCGATCAACGATTCTCGTTGTAAAGGTAATATTGACCATAAAGCTGGCGATATGCTTCGCCAAAGGATTTATGGACTTGCCCTGGGGTATGAAGATTTGAATGACCATAGTTCTCTGCGTAAAGATACAGTTATCCAGACTGCTATCGGCAGCAGTAAGGATCTGGCCAGTAGTTCCACTTTATGCCGGTTTGAAAACTCGGCAGATCGCCAACTCTGCTGGGAAATCAATAAGGCGTTTGTCGAGATCTTCCATATTGATCGTTGATTTCGGGTCTTAATTTCAGGTCGGGCCGCACCAACAGATTGAAATAATAATAAATACCCTATAAAAACGCCCTGATTTAGTATCTATTTCCCACTTTTCCAGACCAAAAAGAACGATATAAAATAAATTGGAAAGATAAAACAACATTTTCAACGATCAAAATGCTGACGGGCAAGCCGCAGATTTTTAAATGTTAAATGCAAAGAATTGAGCTATCGCAGAGCGACACATATGTCTATTATGTGTCGCCGAGAACATTGTGAATAAAGGCGTTGACTACTTATTATATTGATAATGTCAGTTCAAATATTATTAACGTATAAATAGATCCCGGATTAAATTATTCCGAGCCGCGACATGTAATTGTGCCTAAAAAAGTGGCTTATTGGAAATAATGTTACATGGTTTTGAATGATCTCATTTGACAAAACTTTCAATGGAATAATTTTTATAGTCCATATTTTCCATTACAAATTTTTCCACGCATTTTTTCTATAATTTTACGATAAAACTATAGATTGCTAATTATTACAGCACCATAAAGTTGAAATAGTTTTACCGTTCCGATGTATCTCGTCCATAAAAGGGCTATTCTTCTTAACCGGGGGGTTGCCGGCTACTGGCCGCCGGTCGGCCCCTTGTTCCAAATGCTTCTCAACTCGTCCATGTGGGTCATCAGGATTTCCATATACCGGGCTTCCAGATCCAGCATCTCGGTATCGTTATTCCGGAGCCATTCAGACAGCCAGGCAAAGCGCAGGGCCAAGATATACTCCGGGAACAAGTTCCAGCCTTTTGGGGAAATGATGTTGGCATTTTTTAACTCCCTGACAAAGGTCATGACCATGGGCATACCCAGGCCTTCAGGGTCTTCGATGCCAGCGCAGCCCACCAGGTTGGCGGCATCAAAAATTTCGGGCTTGAATCCGGAGAACTCCCAGTCAATTACCGCTTTGATTCGGTTTCCGTTCCAGATCACATTGAGCGGGTGAAGGTCCCCGTGGCAGAAAGAGGTCGGAATCGTATCGTGCTCGGGCATAAACCGGATTTCAAGAAATTTGACAAAGGGCAGATAATGGGCATGGACCCCTGGATTGTTGTCTTTAACCTGGTCCATCAGAACGGAAATATAATCCGGCAGGGAAAATAATGTCCCGGGAACAATGGATTGGATACCCATGGAAGCTTTATGAAGCCGAATTAGAAAATCGGCAAAATTTGCGCCCATCTCCCCGGATGATAGGTAATCGGGCCGTTTGAGTTCTGTGCTGTCCAGGAAGGCAGAAACCTGAAAGCAGCTGTCCTCGTAAAAGGGCAGGCTTTGTCCGGATTGGTTCGGTTTGCAGGCCAAGGCCTGAGTCAGCCCGTTTTGATTGAGGAAATCCACGGCCCGGGCAACGGTATGGCGATGGTCGAATTTGTCCCGGGTATATTTCTCCAACAAAAAGAGCGATCCGTTTTTATCCTGGATCACGGCCCGTTCAATGGTCCTTTCCGGACTGCCCTGGATGTGGCAATCATCCCGGAGGCAGTGAAAATCAATGCCCCATTGTTTAAAAAGCCAGTGGGTGAACTCCCTGGACTGAGATTCACCAGGCCGGAAATCAGATAATTCGTGCAATCTGCTCTTCCATGGCGTCTTTGGGCATGGCCCCGGCTACCTGGTCGATGACCTGCCCGCTTTTCTCCAACAGCAGGGTGGGCAAGCATTTTCCGCACTTAAGGCCCTCATCCATGCGGGCTTCAAGCACCCGGTTCTTGGCACCGCATCCTGTGCATTTTATTATCAAACTGTCGTTGGTCATTTATTATATCTCGTCTTCCCCCTGAAGGATTATTTGAGGTTTTTTTACCACACCTTCACGTAGCTGAGAAACCATTTTGTGAACATCACCACGGTTAAGGTTTAACTTTTTGGCAATCAGGTCGTTTACAAATATTTCGATTGTAATAAAATTTTCCAGAAAAACAAACGGCCTTAGGCCCATAATCAAAATAAACCCTCCCATATGGTTTGCCTTTTCATCCGTCTTCTTCGTTGTGACAATGAGCACATATTTCAATATGCTCCCATTACCACGCCTTGAATACGAATGAAAATTTTAAACCATATTTTGGAAGGTTTTATTCCGATCATGGGCCTTACTGGACCAGCGGGAGTATTTGAACAGAAACTTACGGTTTCATACTCACGGGGCCATCTCAAAGCGTAAATTCCTGTGTTGGGTTGTGTACCTTTGTTTAAAGGAACCCTTAAAGCCGGACTATTGACATAAAATTTGGGGGAATTGGGGGCATTTTCATGGGATTGCAGCCGATTTATCAAGTACCAAACAGGCTCTTAGACTCTGCAACGCGTCAAATGGGTATTTTCCCGGCTAAATATTATCTATTCTTACCCCTTAAAAATCCAAACCCCGCCCCAAAAAGTCCTCCCGCCAGATGGCCAAAGTGGGAAATCTGATCGACCTTCAAAACTTGGGTCAATTCAGATCCAATATAAATCACGGCCACCAGAATAAAAGCCAAAGGAATTTCCCCATCTCTGAAATTTGAAAAGGAACTGAGTAGAATCATCATAAACACAAGACCGCTGCCCCCCACAAGGGAGGTATGAAAAACCACCGCACTGATCAACGCGGTTGCCGCAGCCGTTATCACCATCATTTCAAAAAGCAGCCATGAGCCGTATTTTTCTTCCAGAAGCGGCCCTAACAAAAGAATCATGATCAGGTTACCCTTGAAATGAGTCCATCCGGCATGGGCCAGGACATATGTAAAAAGTCTTGCATAAAATACGGGATCAGAAAACGCCGGCCGGGAAGGGGATGCCAGGCTTATCCCCAGAAAATTTGAGATAGGCAGGGCAAGACAAACAAGGGCCAAGAGGGCATAGGTCAGGACCACAGGTGAATTGTATCTGATTTTCATAAAATGCGGCAAGGAAACCCCTGAGTCTTTAGCTCAGGGGAGGAATTGCCGCCCTCCTTATAATAATTTAGTAGCCCAGACACCGGACGTTAGCACGTTGTATTGTAGGAATAACCGTCAGATGCGTGAAGCAACCTGCAGTATTTCCAGCTAGTGCCCTGCACTGTTTTGTCTACTGTTTTAATGTTAAACGATCCGCTTTTTCTGACAGTGACACGCCCGATGTACGTTCCGACCTTTTTGCCGGAAGTGACAACCGCCTTGACTATGTCGCCCGTCTGAAAGCCTTTGACTTTTTTCTCAGTTGACTTTGCTGTTGTTCGGGGGAATCCGAACTTGTTCACTCTGCACATCTGTCTTGAGCCATGAGCGTCTGCCTTTACAATCAACACGGCCTTGTCGATCTGAAAAATCTTTTCAGATATGCTTTTCCCTACACAGGCGGCATCGAGCCAATGCGTTTTGTGAAGTTCCCTGGTCGTCCGATTGAATTTTGTCAGACCGCCGGAGCCTGTTTCAACCGGCAGTCCGGTTTTCTTCAGGGTACGGAACAAGTCCCATCTGGTGGCATTGACGGCTCCCGCATCCTTGAGTGGTACTTTGGACTACTTTTGAATTCGCTTCAACAGTTTCGGTTTCCTTGAAAGGAACTGTTCGAGCGGCTTGTCCCCCTTCTTTCTGTTGCACTCCGTACAGGCCAGTGTCAGATTGCTGACTCTGTTTGAACCACCTTTCGATTTTGGAACGATATGTTCAATCTCCAATGGGATATCTGTTTTTCCGCAGTAGGCACACTGTCTATCCCACTTTTCCAGAAGGTATTCCCGTACCTCATAGCCCATGAGTTCCCCCTGCTGATACTCGACACCGGATATTTCAGGATTCTGTATCTTCTGCATGTCAAACCGAACCAACTCCATTGAAATTGCCTGAATATTGCAAAATCGGCACAACCGGTTGACCCAGGTTTCGATATTGTGAACCCGACTTTTTAATGAAGGTGGCAGCCATCCTTCCGGCCTGGTCCTGTTCTCAAAGCGCGGTTTCCTGTATCGCGTTTGCCGATTTCTCCGGGATCTTCTGATTGCTCTTCTCGATTCCAGATTGTTTTTGATCTGTTGGCCTTGATGTCCCAGTTCCATGGCAAAAACAATTTCTCAGGTATCGTCTTTAATAACGGCAATTCCAGTGTCTCTACTGCCCGGATCAATCTTGATCCGCAATGGATTTGATTCCACGTCTAAGACTTTCTCTTTCAAAATGATCGTGAAAGGGAACTGTCTGAAAACCGCAGCTTTCCCTTCTGTCAAAAGCAGTCTTGCCTTTGCCGGATGTACCGGATTCTGAGGTTTTCTGTTTGTATCCAGAACAAATACGCTCAATTTTAAAATCCTCTTGTTTCCAAGATAATGTTTGCCTCGTCAATGTTATGATCGGGTTTGGCGCAAGCAGCACCTGCTTAACCCCTTAAACCTGTTTAACCACTTGCCGTAGAGCCTGGAGCTGGCAAGCACCCCAGGGTACCTATTTCCGATCTAACGTAGTGCTCGAAGCACTTAGACTGGTCAACTTTGGGGCCTTTTCAAGCCCCTAGGTCTTCAGCCGAGGGGTAGTTGACTTTCGCTCCCTGAACTTTTGAATAACAGCCATTGACTAACCTGGTTTGTTGGCAACCCAGCTCAAGTCACCACAAAACATGAAAGTAATTTAATAGCTTATTGTAAATGTCATATAAACCTAAAAAATGAAAAAACACTTATAAAACCAAAAAAAAAGCCATATGATTGCCTTTGTATCCGGCCGTATCAAGATCGGCTAAGGTGACGGATAAAGGAATGAAAAGAGCCGATTTATGAGGTTGTTGGACAAAATATGCCGATCTGGCTGTTCTTGTCCGGTGTCGAACGAATTTCACTTGCTGGACGCGACTGGTTTCAATCTTCAATATCGGCATTTTTCATTGATATTTGCTAAAATCTGGGAGAAAATAGGGTTTACATTCATCTTTAATTTGGTGAAGACAATGGCACGAAGAACAATTCATTATATAGTGGCGTTCGTGATCCTCGGAATATATGGCGGCCAGGTCTGTCCATTTCTGGAGTCCCTGACCATCCTTCAACTACTGGCACCTATCTTCGTGACCATGGCGCTGTTCTATCTGCTGCAGGTCATGGTCTTTAATAAAGCCATAGAGAAAACGCTTCTCAAAAAGCAGTCCATCCGGGTGTTTCAATTCGATCTGGGATCCTTTTTTCTTTCCGGCATTATCATCATGCTATTCAACACCGTCTATTACAGTTTTCCCCTGGGAAGCGGGTTGAAGATTGTTTTCGCTTTATTCCTGATGGGATTTTTTGCAGCCATTGATCTCAGTCTTGAGAAGGAGTGGGTTCTAAATCGCCGTTTGGAAGCCTCGGGGGACTGGATTGAACCGGACCTGCAGTTCTTCTCCCATCCCAAGAAACTGGTTTTGTTCAGCTCTGCCTGTATGCTCCTGGCAGCCGGAATCATGTTCCTGGTGATTAACAAGGACCTGGAGTGGATGGCCAAAATCGGCAACGAAATTCCGGTGGCGGACGCCCAGCGATATATCATGACCGAAGTGGGATTCGTGGTGGGGGTGATCCTGCTCTATATGTTCACCGTGATATACGCCTATTCCAGGAATTTTCGAAATTTTCTGGACAAGGAGACAGTTGTTCTCCAGGAAGCCACAGGCGGAAATTTCGCTGTTCATGTCCCGATCAGCAGCAACGATGAGTTTGGTGTGATGGCAAAGCACACCAACCTGATGGTGGAGGGATTAAAGCACAGCACGGAAGAGCTGGCGAAGACAAGGGATGTTACGATTCTGTCGCTGGCCTCGCTGGCTGAGACCCGGGACAATGAGACCGGAAGCCACATTCTCCGGACCCAGCGCTATGTCAAGGCCCTTGCAAAGCATTTACAGGGTCATCCCGATTTTCGAAGCAAACTGAATGATGATACAGTGGACCTGTTGTATAAATCGGCCCCGCTACATGATATCGGCAAAGTCGGTATTCCTGACAATATTCTGCTCAAGCCGGGAAAATTGACGGATGAGGAGTTTCAGATCATGAAGTCGCATACAACCCTGGGCGGTGAAACGCTAAGAATCACGGAAGAGCGTCTGGGTAGCAGTTCATTTCTCAATCTCGCCACAGAAATAGCCCTAACCCATCACGAACGATGGGACGGCACTGGTTATCCAAAAGGAATTGCCGGCGATAAGACACCCATTTCCGGCAGACTGATGGCGGTGGCAGATGTGTATGACGCCTTGATCAACAAGCGGGTGTATAAGGAAGCTTTCAGTCATGACAAGGCAAAGGAAATTATTCTGGAATGGCGTGAAAAGAATTTTGACCCCCGTGTTGTTGATGCATTTATTGAAATTGAAAAACAATTTATTGAGATCGCCGCCCAATTCCAGGATAATGTTCCTGCAATAGACTTTAAAATAAGGAGGACTTATCATGAATAGACGGGATTTTTTTAAAAAGGCCATCACTAGCGGGATTGCTGCAGGCTCCTTTCTCGCCTTTCCCAAGGCCAACCGATTCTGGAGCACACCTTCCAACGCGTCTTCACTCCCGTATGACCTGGTGGCGGTGAGGGGGGGTGAACCGGACACCATGTTTGATGCAGCCATAAATGCCCTGGGCGGGATAGGCACCTTTGTCCCCCGGGGCAGCCGGGTTCTGGTCAAGCCCAATATCGGCTGGGATGTACCGCCAGAGCGGGCCGGTAACACCCACCCTGCCCTTGTGGGGGCTATTATTGCCCAGTGCCTTGACGCAGGAGCATCTAAGGTCTCCGTGTTCGATCATACCTGCGACAACTGGCGCAGATGCTATAAAAACAGCGGTATTGACGCGGCCGTAAAAAAGGCGGGCGGAGAAATGATTTCCGGCGACAGCCAAGGATATTACAAAACGGTTACCGTCCCATCAGGTCTGCGCCTGAAAGAAGCCGAAGTGCACCAGGCCCTATTGGACGCAGACGTGTTCATCAATGTACCGATCCTAAAGCACCACAGCTCTACCATGCTCACCATCGGCATGAAAAATCTCATGGGCGTGGTCTGGGACCGGTGGTTCTGGCACCGCAACGACCTTCACCAATGTATCGCAGATTTTTCCTCTTTTCGTAAACCGGATCTCACGGTGGTGGATGCCTACAACGTGATGAAGCGCAACGGTCCCAGAGGCGTCGGTGTCAATGACGTGGTCTCGATGAAGGCCCAGGTGGTCTCCAGGGATCCTGTGGCTGCGGATGCCGCCGCAACAAAACTGTTCGGTATGGAGCCGGGTGATATCCGCCATATTAAGATTGCCTCACAGATGAATCTTGGGCAGATGAACCTTAAACACCTTGCCATCAACAGAATCAAATTATAGATGAACCCGCTCGTCCTCAAGCCGTTGCGCGTATGCCTTGCCCTTGCCTTTTTCATGGGCACAACCCTGCTCTTTCTTGATATCTGGAATACGGGCATCCGGATGTTTGCCGACAAACTGCTCTTTTTACAGTTCATCCCATCATTGCTTAAATTTATGAATCATGCAGCCGTCGGTGCTGCCGGGTTCATGGTGGTGCTTGGGATCACGCTTATATTTGGTCGAATCTATTGTTCGGCTATCTGCCCCCTGGGTATATTCCAGGATGTGATATCAAGGGTATTTTCAAAAAGTGCATCCCCAGGCAAGAAGACAAAAAGCCCGGGATTCAGGTACAGCCCACCCCGCAATATGCTGCGGTATAGCATACTTTTGGCAACCCTCCTCTTTTTTGCGGCAGGCGCCACGCTTATGCTCAATCTGCTGGATCCATTCAGCAGTTTCGGCAGGATGATGACTCATCTTTTCCAGCCCGTTGTCATCTTTTTAAACAACGTAAGCGTTTCCCTGGAAGAAACATTAGGGAATCACGTGCTGTTCCGGATCAGACTGCAGGCTGTTGCACCACTTTCCTTTAGCATTGCCCTGGCAAGCGTTATCCTTGTGGGCTGGATGAGCGCCCGGCACGGGCGCCTTTACTGCAACACCCTTTGCCCGGTGGGAACCCTGCTGGGCCTGATCTCAAAATTCTCCATAGTCCGGGTAGGCATCCATGCCAATTTTTGCCGGTCCTGCGGAGAATGTCGGCGGGTCTGCAAAGCAGAATGCATTGATGTCAAAACAAAACAAGTGGATGTCAGCCGCTGCGTTGGTTGCTTTAACTGCCTTTCCGCCTGTCCGGACCAGGCCATGGTATACCAGTCGCGTTTTAGGAGGAATCTGCAGCCCCGCATCCACAAAAACGCCGGCCAAAACCGCCGCAGCTTCATATTGACCCTGGCGACCGGCAGCCTTGGTATGGCTGCCGGCAGGGTCAATGCCACACCCAACTCTCCGCCAAGACAGGCCCGGCCCACCACCATTGTCGAGAATAAAACCTGCCCACTCTCACCGCCGGGCTCCGGGGGTATTGAAAGATACACATCCATTTGCACCGCCTGTCACCTTTGCGTATCAGCCTGCCCCTCGAATATTTTAACCCCTTCGGTATTTGCCTTTGGTGTTTCCAACATGATGCAACCCCAGATGAATTTTAACAGGGGACATTGCGATTTTGACTGCACCGTCTGTTCAAACATCTGTCCAAGCGGTGCCATCCTGGCCCTGACAACCGTGCAAAAGCAACAGACCCAGGTGGGCGTGGCCAAATTTATCAAAGAGAATTGCGTGGTCTATACGGACAACACCAATTGCGGGGCCTGCTCCGAGCACTGCCCGACCAAGGCCGTTACCATGGTACCCTATATTAATGCCGCGGGCCGCAGTCTTGTGATTCCCAAGATGAATGAAGCCATCTGCGTGGGATGCGGCGGATGTGAACACGCCTGTCCTACCCTGCCTTATAAAGCCATCTATGTGGATGGAAACCTGGTGCACAAAACGGCTGAAAAATCCCAGGAAAAAAAACCGGAACAAGATACCTCACAGGACTTTCCTTTTTAGATCTGAAGGGTCAATATGTACCCGGACATCACTGACTTTATCCATGTGCACCCGGATCATCTCCCGGACCGACTCGCCTATGTCATAGGCCATTTGCACAGTAATCTTTGGATCCACCACAATGTCCAGATCCACAAGAAAAACAGCCCCGCTTTGGCGCATCCGTATTCCATGCACGTTGTTCACCCCGTTGACGGCGAGCGCAAGCTTTGTCACTTCCTGAACTTTGTTCTCACCCACAGATTCGTCCATGATCTGTGCCACCGCGTCCATGGCAATATCATAACTCATCTTGAATATGAACAGGGCCACCACAATACCGGCCACAGGATCCAGAACAGGATATTTTAACTTGGCACCAATAATACCGATCAAAGCGGCAATGGACGAAAAGGCGTCTGACCTGTTATCCATGGCGTTGGCAATGGTTGACGGGCTGTTGGTTTTCACTCCGGCCCTGTATGTGAACTGAAACATCAGCTCGTTGACTATAACTGACAAGATTGCCGCATATATGGCTGCATTTCCCGGGGTATCGAGACATCCATGCCGGATTGTTGTGATGGCAGTTCTGATAATCTCGACACCTGCCGCGGCCAGCATGCCCACCACCACCAGGGTAGAAATCACCTCCGCTCTGCCGTGGCCGTAAGGATGTTCTTTATCCGGGGGTTTCTGGGCAATTTTCAGGCTGATATAAACAAACACGGATGCAAAAATGTCCGAAGCAGAATGTACGGCATCCGCAACCATAGCACTAGAGTTTGACACAATGCCTGCCCAACCCTTCAGAACCGTTAATCCAAAGTTCCCCGCAAACCCAACAACCGCCCAGTATCGGGCAGTCTGAAAATCTTTATCATTTAATGTCAATTCTTGGCTTTGCCCCCTTTAATTATCTGCTCCTGAAAAAGCCGGTTGGGAACCCATGCATGCATGTCATAATGTCGCTATCCGCTGTTATCGCACAGAAACAAGCTCACCAATGATTGAACCGACAATCACTTTAGACTGGATACGGACCGGAAGACGCCTTTCATCCGAGGTAATCCATAAACGCAAAGTGGGCTTATCGCTTATTTCAAACACACCGCCAAAATGGATAAGCTCAGGCTCAATCACATAGGTATCATAGGTGGTATTAAAGCAAGTGATGGTCTCTTTTCCCAGAACCTTTGCCCGGCCCATAAAAGATCTTTTCCCGTCAGTGATGGGAAATTTGATCTCCTTTTTGGTGCCTAAATCCATACAACGTAATTTATAAAATGCCGCAAGGGGATCAAATGTACCGGGAGGAATCGTTATAGGCTTTTTGCCGGCATTGAAATTTGAATACCTGGCTATACGTTTTTCCCAGTCAAACTGCACCAGGATATCGCGTGGTTCACTCCCTGTCTCTTTTTTGCCATAACGAATTGAATGGCCAAGGGCAAGGTCCGTATAAGAGTCAAGCTTGGCACGAACTTCATAGACGACATCCACCAATGGAGAGGTTTCCACCTTCAATGAAAAGTGTCGGCAAGGTTGTTGGTCGAGCTTTGTCACGGGGAGAACATAAAAGGACGCAACGCCGGCCTCAACCGTCTCCCAACGAATCTGATATACAAGCTGTTCTCCCGGAGAGAAGGGCAGTGTCTTTTTTGACGTTTTTTTATCCGCCGCCTCTACCGAGAAACCGCACAACAATGACAAAAACAGCAGTATTAAAAAAAAAGAACGGACAGTAACAAGCTTGGGCAACGCCCGCATCTGCGGTAATGTCATATTATTCATTAATAAGGGTTTCAAATCAGTCAATATTCCCAATCACCTGGCGGGGCCTGACACCGTCGGAAGAGGCGACGATCCCCTGTTTTTCCATAAGATCAATGATGCGTGCGGCCCGGTTGTAACCAATCCTTAAGGCCCGTTGCACCCCGGATATGGATGCCTGGCGTGTGGATATAACAAAGTCCAGGGCCTGCTGGTACTTTTCATCATACTCATCATCGTCAAATACCACTGCGTGCTGGGGTTCTTCTTTTTCCGTGATAACATCCGTAATGTATTCGGGTTTTCCCTGGGCCTTGACAAATGCTGTGATGGCGCTCAATTCCCGCTCGGACAGATATGTGCCATGGACCCGTTTAAGCCGTGCCGTACCCGGGGGCACAAAAAGCATGTCGCCCCGGCCCAGAAGGGTTTCCGCACCATTGGCGTCAATGATGGTCCTGGAGTCGGTCTTGGAAGACACCTGAAAGGAAATCCGGGTGGGAAAATTGGCCTTGATAATGCCGGTGAGCACATCCACGGAAGGTCGCTGGGTGGCCAGAATCATATGGATGCCTGCAGCCCTGGCCATCTGGGCAATGCGGGTCAAGGAAAATTCAATATCCTTGCTGGCGGTCATCATCAGATCTGCCAGCTCGTCAATAATCACCACAATATAGGGGAAGGGGGTAAATTCCTCGTCCATATCCGACAGGTCAGTGGTCCGGATTTTATCGTTATACTGCTCTATGTTCCGCACATGAAGCTGGGCCAGCTTCTCATACCGCTGTTCCATTTCCCTGACCACCCATTGAAGGGCAATATTGGCCTTTTTCATGTCTGTGATCACAGGCGTAATCAGATGCGGAATATCGTTGAACAATGAAAGTTCAATGCGCTTGGGATCAATCATAATGAACTTAACCCGGTCTGGGGTGGATTTATACAAAATGCTGCAGATCATGGCGTTAAGCGCCACGCTTTTGCCGGTTCCCGTTGCCCCGGCAATAAGCAGATGGGGCATTCTTTCAAGTCCCACCACCACGGGTTTTCCAATGATATCCTTGCCCAGGCAGATGGGTGCAGGAGAATTGATTTCATCAAAATCGGAAACGCCCACGATATCCCTGAAAGGGACAACACACATGGCTGGATTAGGAATCTCAATGCCAATGACATCCTTGCCCGGAATGGGCGCCACGATACGGATACTCAATGCACTTAATGCCAGGGCCAGATCATCGGCCAGATTCACGATCTTGCTGATCTTGATCCCCGGGGCGGGCTTGTACTCAAAGGTGGTGATCACAGGACCCGGCAGCACCTCCATGACTTCGCCCTTGATGCCGAAGTATCCCAGTTTCTGCTCCAGCAGCTCAGCATCACGTCTGATAGCTTCATGGTCTACAACGGTTTGCTGACCGCCCTTTTCAAGAAAATCCAGGGAAGGCAGGCCGCTCGCGCCACCACAATTGTCCTGAACATTTCCCCGGGGTAAGGACTTGTTTACCGGCTTAGTTGAATCCGGCCGGACAGAATCTGTAAGTTTTACCTTTTTTTCCGGTGTCTCCAAAATGTTATGCTGGACATCTCTGGCCTTTTTCAAGGTATCCAGGACCTGTGTTACCAAAGGCCCGGGGGTAACTTTTTTTTGCACTGTTTTTTCATCGGGTTTCTCTTGGTCAGACGCTTTCCTATGAATATCGGTTACTTCGGATGTAGGCAACGAAGGCGCACTAAACTCAAGGGTCAAATCGAAGATATCATTATCTTGGTTGACTGGCGGCTTTTTTTCATCGAATTTTACAGGTGTTGGCTCTGGAGAGTCAGGCGCATCAACAGGATTGCCGGGACGAATTTTAAGAGTTTCATGGGCTCTAAGCAGTTCATCATATCTGTTTTGAAGTTTGACATACTTGTCTGCCAGGTTCAGATTAGCCAACAACAGCTTGACGTATGGAGTGGGCTTATTTTGTCGGCCAAGAGCATTGTCGGCTTTTTCCATTTCACCGGTCATCGTCTTTGCAATACGTTCGGCATCACCCTTCCCGGTCTCCCCGCTGATCTGAAATTTATACTCTCCGCATTCGGTTCTCAAACACAAAAAATTTTTTTCTAAACTGTAATTCTTATTTTCCACGCTAAATAACACTTTCCTGGGATAATACGCATGAACATCGACCAACACGGACACAACCGGTCAGCCCTTATCTACTCTTTTAAAAATCCAACCCGTTGCCATTAATCTTTCATTAAAACACACCTATCACGACCGCACAGGTTATATCATAACCTATACTGGGATTCCAGGCAGTTCAAACATTTTGCGTTTTTCCTTTAAAACAAAAACTTGCCCTAACGGGATTTGAGTTTTCCCATATCAATCGTTCTTCGGGTGTGATATTGGTCCTGATAAAATACATCATAGATACCCCTTTGATAAAATCAGAATTAACGACTTTATTATTATGAAAAAAAATACTTTTCAAATTCAATCCCTTGATAATGATAACAAAAAACTAAAACTGTCGCCGTTTGGCCGTCTGTTCCGAATTTTTGCCTCATGGTTCGGATTTACCGGCCTTTATGCAGCTTTTTCGGTCTGTCCCTTCTGTGGGCAACAGGGGTGCCCTGTGGGTATGGCATCGGCTGGCACGGTAGGGGCTTTTTTGGCCTTATGCCTCCAGGACTGGAAGCGGCTTTTCGCATATATCAAAAATCGTTTTATGGCATTGCGTAAACCATGAGATAAAGCGGCTCAGGAAAAAACGATTTTCAGTTAGGCTTGGGATCAGATTAAAATCGTCCAAATATAACTTAAGATTTTAAGTTGTATTCAAGGCGCGTTACTGTAATCATATTGTTCCTGATGTCCAGTGACGCAACGCAGAAGACGGCTTAAAAGGCAAGTCATATGGACGGTTTTATTTTGCGTGCGAGCCTTACCGGCCATTAACCGGCAATTGGCAGGTAAACACCTGTTCCTTTGGGCAAATCGCTGAAATTCGGAACCCTGTTACCCGGAACCGGCCCCCGGCCCGGAATATGGTAAATGGTTCCCGGATCTTTGAACTTTGCACCGGCAATCCTATAGGCAGTTTTAGATTTTGTAACGTTAAAGGGGCCCTTATACCCCACCAGCAGACGGGTGCCTGGCGGCAGATCATCCCAGTCCGAAATCACGCGCCCGTTTAAAATCCGACCAGAGGGAAGAAAATAAATGGTGGAGGCAGCATGGTAAGCCCCGCCCGCATGGGACCAGGCCGTCATCCGCCCGGAAATAATTTTTATGATGCTTTTAGTCTGTTCACGAACTTGTTCCGTCTCCTGGTTGAGCAGCACCTTTGTACCCGCAGGCACACGGTCCCAGCCCCAATTTAAAGCGACCCTGTCACCGGCCAGGGTTTTTCCGCCGGGCAGAACGTAGACTGTGTTCGGGGCATCATAATCTTCACCGGCAATGGCCCAAGCAGAATTCTGTTTTGAAATCACATCAGACACCAGGGATTGGGGCACTTTTTTCTCGGTAGAAACAACAGCACCGGGGACAGGATAAAAAACCTGGGCCAGCATGGGATCCGGTGTAAGGCGACCAGCCTTGACATCAGGATCAAACGGCCAGGTTGGCCCGAGCCCTGCCCGGGTTCTGTCAAAATTTTTCGCACATCGTTTACGCCCCCTGTGATTTTTGGAAAACCATCGATTGGGTCTGCCGTATGCAATCTGGCTGTGGGTCAAAATATCTTTATCCTGAAGGCCATAGGCCCGTTTAAGGATAAACAACAACACCCCCGCAGATGCGTACTGGCTGGTGGTCAGGGGAGCATAGTGGTAGCCGATAAATTCAATGCCCACCGAAATATCGCTAACATTGGAGACCCCGTCCCACATGGACAGGCCGGCATGATCCGCCCTGTATTTTTTATCCAGAATTCTGTAAACCGTCCCGTTCCTGGCAACAACATAATTGGCATGCCCGCCGGGTGTGGTACGGCCGTTTTCAAACCGCTTTCCCCTGGAAACCACCCGTAAAGTACTTTTCAGTCCCAACTCGGACGTATGCACGATGATCAGCCGGGTTTTGGGACGCACCTTTTTTTTAAATCGCGGATTAATCCGGGAACGATAATCAATAATACGATTCTGGAAACGGACAAGGTCCGAACGGGAATAGGTTTCTGCAGCCCGGCCCGGGGCCGTTGTCAACAGCATGACAACCAGTATCAGGGCAATGAACGGCACCAAGGCGGAACCCTTTGAGAAAGGAAATTTTACATAAGGTTCAATATTCATAGGCTAAAATTATATCAACACAGGTCCGATATTGCAAAGGCCCTCCGTATAAAAAATAAAAAAAGAAAGATTTTGTATCCAACATTTATAAAAAAGTCCCAATAAGTTATTAAGTTACTTTCATGTTTTTTTATGTGTTGAGTCTGGGGATCGATAGACCAGGCCAACCCATGGCTGTTATCATAAATCTTTATGCCTGGCTGCGATTAATTTAATCGTATCTTCTATAGCGAAAAATCCATCTATAAATTGGGGATCAAACATGGACCCTCTCCCCACAAGGATGATGTTCATCGCTTTTTCATGGGAGAAGGCAGGTTTATAACATCGTTTACTAATCAGCGCATCATAAACATCACAAATGGCCATGATTCTGCCACAAAGTGGAATGTTTTCGCCACAAAGACCGTCCGGGTACCCCTTACCGTCCCACCGTTCATGATGCGAGCCGGCAATCAGTGCGCCCATTTTTAAAAAATAATTACCCTGATCATTCCTTCCGGTTCTTTGAAGCGTATCTCTTCCAATAGAAGAATGGGTTTTCATAATTTCAAATTCTTCATCAGTCAATTTACCGGGCTTTAATAAAATTCTGTCCGGGATACCGACTTTACCGATATCATGGAGCGGTGAAGCGTGGTAAAGCGTCTCAATATAATCATCCGTCAAAATATCCGGGAATAATCCGGACTTTTTTAAATGAACGACCAAGGCCCTTGCATACTTTTGGGTTCGCACAATATGCTGTCCGGTTTCCGGGTCACGTGTTTCAACAAGGCCAACAATGGTTTTTATGGTAAATTGCTGGGCTTGAGCCAATTTTTTAAACCAGGCGAAAGAGGCTTTCCTGGCGCCTGTAAAACGCACAAAAGAGGTAAAAACAAATGTAAAAACCGTTAAAATAAATGGCAGCACAGGAGAAATAAACACGGATATTTTAATAAAACAAAGCAAGCTTGATATCAACAAAATACTGCCCCAAACCATGGTTCCTGCTAAAAGAACCATAGGAGAGGCTGAAAAAAAAAGCAGAAACATCATGAGAATGCCGGTGAACATTAAGCCCCCGGAAATAAAAGCGTGTGACCAGATGGGTTTAATCACCTGACGATTTTCATAAATACTGCTTAATATGGCTGCATGGATTTCCAACCCCGGGTAGCTTGGGTCAAAAACAGTATGATGGATATCATTCAAACCGGTTGCAGAAGACCCGATAAAAAGAATTTTACCCTGGATGTCAGCCGGGGAATAGTTCTGATTTAAAATATCAGCAGCACCGATAAATTTATGAGCTCTGCCCGGACCGGAGAATCTCATATGGAGATATCCGTCCCGTGTTATTGGTATCTTGTATTTATCTGCTTTTATATAAAGACCAAAAAAATTTTCTAATACTTCTAATTTCTTAACATTGTGGGCTTTTAAAAAAGTCGAAAGAGATAGATTCGTAAACGTTTGACCTTTCAATGAAATCAAAAGGGGCGTAGATCTTAACAAACCATCCATATCCGATTGACTGTTAAGGAATCCGGTATACTTAAGCGCCGTTTCAATTTGCGGGGTATTGGTCAGAACGCCTTCAGCCTGATTGGCGTTTAAACACCCTGATTTATCAACAACATCGAAAGGAACGCGTAAAGGGGATGCTTTTTTGTTGAAATGATCAAAATAAAAATACCTGGCACCTACGATATCAGCCTGCCTGAAAATATGCGCCAGGTATAAATCGTTATCCTGCATTGCAGGCGGGACCCCTGTAAATCCAAGATTAAGGGCGAAATCTTTCCGGAATTGCAGTTGAATATTTTTCAGTGAGCTGCGGTCCGGTTCAGGAAGCAGTATATCAAGCCCCATGGCGGCAGGTTGATTGTCGAACAACTCTTTGACAAGTTTAGCCAGCAAGTATCTGGGCCATGGCCACTGCCCGACGGCTGATAAGCTGGTTTCATCAATATCGATAATGGTGATCCGGCTTGATACGTTTCCCGCTGCGGTGGTTTGAAGCAACAAGTCATAAAAAAAATTATCGGCGTTTTTAAATACGGCGCGTTGGGTATATGCGCCTATACACAGAACCAGTGTTATGAATAAAACAACCGTAAGTTGCCACCATTGTGACATACTGCTCCGGAAAGCGTTTTCAAAATCGGCTTCGGCTTTCAAAAAGACTCCGCGTCTATGCGTCTACTTGACCATTATTTCAACTCTTCTATTTTTTTCTTCTGATACATCGTCACCCGTAATCACTAAAGGATCATTTTCACCGTGGGAGGTAACCGACATATTTATCAAATTGATATTTGCATCTTTTATAATTTTTTCCACGACTTTGGCCCGGTCCAGGGCCAGCTTATAGTTATAATCTGCCTTACCCTTGGAATCAGAGTGGCCAATAATACTGATCTCAGAGGGTTCCCGCTCTTTAGCTAATCTAAGTACATTGTCAATTAACGCGGCAGACCCAGGTTGCAAACGATCCGAGTCAAATTCAAAATAAAGAAGAATAGAGACCGGTTTTAACGGTTCTGTCTGAAAAAGCGTTTTATATTCATTCTCAACTTTATTCTTTTCAATTATTTTTGTATCAATTTTTGATTGTGCTTTGCCGACCGTTGCGCAGCTATACGGTTTTTCCAGCGTTATGGAGGACGTGTCATTTGCTACAATGACAGCACCTGCTTTATTATCCTGTTCAGGCAAAAGGATTACAGTGGTTTTCGCGCCACAGGAAAAAAGCAAAAGAATGCCCGGAAAAAAAAGAATGTAGCGAATCATGTTATGTGCCTTTCTTAATCTACCTGAATAATAAAATGCGTTCCCCTGGTGCCGACAATGGCATTTGGCGTCTCTAAAGAGACTTTATCCGACGAAAGTTTTCCAATTCTGCCTGAATTATAAATGGCTTTTCCCTTTTTAAGATAAAGGTCAAAGGCATATGCATTTGCTTCAGGGTCAAATATATAGTCCTTGATGTTACATTCCGTATTCTGGCCTACGGCAATAGTTGTACCGTCCGTAAATATAATGCCGGCTGAGCTGTCAGCTTTTGTAATTAATACATCTGATTTAAAAATCGGATTCCCTTCAGCCATCGCAACGATCGTTTCGCCCCGTTTAATTGAAACATCGCCGGAAACTTTTTTAAAAAATGCAACCTTTCCATCTTGAGCGAATGCCATTGCACAACATCCAACCATAAAAATCATAACAATCGTTATAAGATTTTTCATGAATTCCCCGCACTAATTTAGGTCAAAAGTGATGAATATATTTAATCTACAGTTGTTATTTTTAAAATGCAATTTTAAAATGAAAATTCAATGGAATGTATTTCCCATTTTTTTCAAAATATATCTGCAGAGAAGATGCAATGAATATGAACAGTTGTTGCTGCGGCCACAGTACATATCGCCACAAGTATTCAGATGATTGTTGCTGCCGAAGAGACGTCGGCCACCATAAAAGACGAAAACAGGGCCGAAAAAATCCAGTTTCAGCGCACAGGCGCTGAAACTGGATTCGCTTTGTTAGGGGTACGGACACCATTAAATTGCTATAATAATTTCTCAGCGCCTTTATAAACCTCTTCAACCTTTAGTGCGGCGGCACCGTGGCCTGGGTGTTTTTCAGGATTCCACGTTTTCATATCGTCAAACACAGGCCCCTGGGTATGGTACTCAAGGATGCCTTTGACCTGATAGGATGTGTTATCCGAAGTAATGAATAAAATACAGGCCTTGGATCCGGCTTTAATGTTTTCCATGGTTTTGGAAAAATAGTTGTTGGCCACAACCAGAGTCTGCTCATCATATTTGCTCACGCAGGTCGCATAAATGGCATTGGGTACGCCATCCTTGTTCACGGTGGATAATATAACAGGGCCTTTGTGGCTGTCCCATGCTTTGCTGGTTTCTTCAGGTAATTCAGGCATATTTAATCTCCTTTGGTTTAAATTTGTTTGCCTAACCCGGCAAACTGTTCACATGAAATAGATGTACAACGCCGTATTTATAGCACATACCGTGCCTGCCATCCCCCGATCGCTTTTTTTAGGCGCCGGAAATCGAAAGCACCCTGACAAAAACTTAAAAGTCGGCATCGGAAAAAAATATTAAATTTAGGAGGGAAATTTGGGATTGACAAGCAGGCACAATTCCATTAAAAAAAGGGCTCTAAGCCGGAGTGGTGGAATTGGTAGACGCAGAGGACTCAAAATCCTCCGGGCGCAAGCCCTTGCGAGTTCAAGTCTCGCCTCCGGTACCAAAATAAAAACAAGGGGTTAGCCAAACTGGTTAACTCCTTTGTTGTTTGAGCATTAAAAAAAGTAAGCATGTTGTAAGCAGTAATTTTTTTTTGTTTCTTCTGCATCATGCACCCCATTTACCTGTGGGCTTGATCAACCGGACCAAGCCGTCCATAGCTTCAAATCCATAATCAAACATAGCCTGTGCAATTGAATCTCGCTGCCCCCTGTCATGTCAACCATCTTATCCAGATATTCTCACTGCACTGGCGCCAACTTCACCACCAACGTATCTACCGGCGCATGCTCTCCAAGCCGCTTGCAAAGGACACGTTCAACAGCCTCCTGAACAGCTTGGGATCGTTCAGCGTCAAGCTCGATGTCTCCATAATTCGTTTGGATACACTGCATTGAAGATGTCTATTTTGCATGAGGTTTGCAGGCGCTTAACGCTGCTTTTCCGGTAACGTGGCTTATGTGCGGATAGCAACAGGGGGGATGTATTTTCGATTTCGGCGGGCCGTCATAAAACTTAATAGAAGCTTAAATCCACACCAATGACACGCTCAAGGCATTGCATCAAAGTTGGGTACTTCAATTTACTAAAATCATACCCCGGTTGGATTAATTCGGCGGGCCAGACGTATCCCATAAATTCGACCCTACCTATTGGCATGCGTTTAACAAAGCGGTTGATTCTACTCTGCAACTGATGAACGTCAATTATAATTCCCGCCCGCATTGAATCGCACAAAATGTAACCGCACTGTATCTATTGCCTCACGAATAATGTTACCCAAAACAGATTATAAAAATATGTGGAGGGTAGATTGTGAGGTCACTAATGAGTTTTCAAGCAAAAAGAGAATTGTTGGCAAATGTTGCTCCCCGATATAGGGAAGAAAATAAGAAGCACAAATCAGTTATTTTGAACGAATTCATTTTAGCAACTGGATACTCGCGTAAATATGCAATCCGGTTACTGTCTTTAAAAGAGTTACCGGTTGTGAGAAGAATTAAAAAGCCACGGCCAAGAATTTATAACAGTGACGTTCAAGAAGCATTGAAAATTGCCTGGGCGGCTTCAAACTATATCGCCTCAAAAAGGCTTGCCCCGTTTTTGAAGGATCTGGTGCCGACTTTGGAACGTTACGGACACCTTGAACTTAACGACGAAACCCGTTCTCAACTTATTTCAATAAGCCCCGCAACGATTGACCGAATTTTAAAACCAATAAGAAACAATGGCCTGAATATGAGTACAACCAAACCCGGAAAACTTCTTAAACATCAGATTCCGATAAGAACATTTACTGATTGGGAGGAAGATGAGCCTGGTTTTTTTGAGGCTGACCTGGTAGCACATTGTGGCTGGAGCATGGAAGGAGAATTTCTTTATACATTGGTTTTGACAGATATCGCCACAGGTTGGGTCGAGTGTATTGCTCTACCATACCGCAGTGGTTCTGCTGTTATTCATGCTTTGGATAAAGCCCAGGAATTGATACCTTTTCCAATATTAGGGATTGATACTGATAACGGAACTGAGTTCATCAATACTGAATTGATCCGTTATTGCGAAAAAGAAAAGATAACTTTTACCAGGGGAAGAGCATATAAGAAAAACGATCAGTGTTATGTTGAGCAGAAAAACGGAATAGTTGTAAGGCAGATAGTCGGGTACGATCGTTTTGAAGGTCACCATGCTTATATGCAACTCTCTGAGTTATATCGGGCAGTACGCCTTTATGTGAATTTCTTCCAACCTTCAATGAAGCTGAAAAAAAAATGGCGAGATAACAGCAAAATAAAGAAAACATATGATGCTGCACAAACCCCATTTCAAAGGTTGAAACAAGCCGTCCAGATCCAAAAGGAAACAAATGAAAAGCTGGAATTGGTAAACTATTCTTTGGATCCGGTTCTTCTGTTAAAGCAAATTCAGTTTTTACAGGATGCGCTGTGGAAACATGTAACTTTGGCGAAACAACCTTCCTCCGGTAAAAATGAAGATAGGCAGCCTCTATACGGTTTTAAATTACCATTAACTACGGAAGAGCCTACTGAAAAAAACAATGACAATTTGATTTTAGAACCTGGCATTATAAAAAGGAGGCAGTATAGGAAAACGGAAAAACCGCGTGCCAAGCACTGGTGGCGAACCAGGAAGGATCCTTTTGAAGATGCTTGGGATGAGGTCTGTTCATGGTTGGAGAATGATCCTGAAAAGACCGCCAAATCAATGCTTTCAAAACTTCAGGAAAAATATCCAGGACAATACACAAAGGGGCAGCTGAGGACTTTACAGCGGCGGGTCAAAGCCTGGAGGGAAAAAGCCATTATTACATATGATGATAATCTTTTAAAACGTAATCCTTTGGCTGAAGATACCAGAATCGGGGACCTCAAAGCTATAACAGTGGATACCCAAAAAATGGAAAAGGGAAAGCTTACTGTATAATAACGGTACGTTTGGAACTATATAAACAATGTCAGTGCTATGGTGCTAAAATAATGAAAAAAAAAGATGATGATATTCATCCTGTACCATCAGAAAGCATCATCGTAACACATGACAGGGCCGGCTTAGTGGAAAATCCCCTTTAATATCAAAGGGATGATAAACTGTCATTTTTTATGCAAAAATCACCTATTTTTTTTGTAAAGCGTATTACAGTTATCTAAAGCGCTGAATTGGCGACACTCTTGAAGCATTTATATTAAAAAGGAGAGGATATGCGTGGCGGATATAGAGGAAAACTAAAACCGAAGTTGCCGGCACATCTAAAGCGAGTTCGCGTGAACGCTCGAATTCAGCAGTAGATGCTTGATGAGCTCAAAAGAAGAGGTGAGGTTGGGATAGTTTTGGAATCTATATTGATTGAAGCCGGTTTTAAGTATCAACCAGAAAAATGAAGAAAGACTGATACCCTTGGCAGCCCTACGGAATATTTGTTTCGCACTATGGTGCGACCCCTTCAGGGGGACCCTACCGGGGGTTTCAGATTTAGAATCTGAAAGCAACTGGACTCCGCTGCGCTCCGGATTAGGCCCAGGTCAAAACAGAAAGGCTTGGTTTAATATGCTTTTTACCTTCAAATACCAGCCCCTTTTTTAAGGGAGCACTACACGAGTCAATGTTTTTTTCGGTTTCCAAAAATCTTTTTCCCTTGGCCGCTTACAAATGCCATGGTTTAACCAAAATCATACTTCACCGAAAAAAGCCCTGGAAGGAAAAAAAGATTTTCGGACCCTCCGAAAAAAACATTGACTCGCTCCGCTTATCCCTTTTTAGGGGCGTGGGATTTGAAGGAAAAAAGCTGCTGAAACACGAGATAGCGGGATAGAAATCAAAATAGCAAGGGTAATCTGGCAAGAAAGAAGGTCGTTATCATCAAATTTGACAAAGGATTATAGAAAAATGTAACTTAAAAAAAGTCAAAATCGGTCTTGACATTGGGTCCACTTCATATCAACCTGAAAATACAAAAAGGCAACGTAATAAAAAAGTTTGATTTTAATACAGAAGTCAGTATGTTAAAAATTGAATAATAACCCAGAAATAATACCCTCTTGTCGGTAACATTATTCGTGAGGCAACAAATCAGGTATGGTATGATTTATTCATGAGGCAATACGAGGGGAAAAAATAATTGTCGTTGATCACTGCAACATAAATTCATCTCCTGCAATGATCCTGATTGCTTTAAATTAAACCTCTGGCTATGCCAGAGCGACTCTAAAAGTCCGACAATTCCAGCGTGATTAAAAAAAGTGATATAGCTTCATCCTCAGGAACGTCCCTAAGGGGGGAGAGGAAGAAGCTATGAAAAATTGGCAAACATTATAACGCGTTAAATTGGACTGTAAGTATCACATAGTTTTTGTGACCAAATATAGACATAAAACCATATATGGGAATATACGAAGAGGGATTGGGCCTATTATCAGGTAATTATGCGATCAAAAAGCACTTGAGTTACATGAAGGGCACGCAATGCCTGATCATGTCCATCTTTGTTTTGAGTGTCCCTCCCAAATTTAGTGTTTCCAACACGATAGGCTTTATCAAGGGCAAAAGTGCAATACGGATACATAGAGAGAGCTGCTTCATACCAAGCGGATGACAGGTTTAAGCTTTTGGGCAAAAGGTTACTGTGTCGATACCGTAGGACTTGATGAGGAACTTATCAAACGTTATATCCGTGATCAAGATAAAAATAGTTAAGAACATAAAATTTAACCAATAGCCCCCATCAGGGGCTTTCCTATCACAACGCCCCCTTCGAGGGGGCTTCCTCATACTACCCGCTATGCGGGTATAGCAGGTGATTTAAAATCCCCAGGAAAGGCGGCCAGGAAACCGCCTGTTCGGTCCGGGTAATTAAGCCGGACCTATCCTAGGGAAAGGATTAGGTGGTTTTTGATTTAGATTCACAAAGTAAATTCATGATCAGTTTTATTATCGTTTCCTTTTGGTTCGGGACTGATTCTGCCACTAGCAACGTTAATGCAGCCAGACCGGTATCATTAATCACTGGTTGCCCGGCAGTATCCAATAACCGTCCGTTCCGATGTAGGAAGTCCACAAACAAAAAAGCCCCACTTCGTTTATTGCCGTCAATGAACGGATGATTTTTAACAACAAAATATAGAAGATGTGCGGCCTTACTTTCAACGGTAGGATAGGCAGGCTCTCCAAATACGGTTTGATCCAGGTTCCCAAATATTCCGGCAATACTGTCAGCCCTGGAAGATTTTGCAAAAAAATTTGTTGCCTCTCCCCGAGCGATCAACTGTGTTTTCAATTCTCCCAAAGCGGCTATGGCATCGATCGGGCTTGGCAGGTTCCCACCTGTATGCCCCTTGGGGTCTTTTAAAAGACCTTCATCATACTGCTGGAGCCAGAGAAATGTTTGAGTATACCGCCCCATGATATCTACCAGGCCACGCCCCATATCAGATGCAAGGCCAGGTGTCTGAGCAGCTTTTCTGATCAGGTGCAGTGCCTGTTCAAGTTCAGCAGCATTTTCTTGAAATCGCTGTCGGTTTATTGTGTATCCTTTTACCAGGTATTCTTTGAGGCGATGAGTAGCCCAGATACGAAACTGGGTGGCAATTTTGCTTTTCACCCGATATCCTACGGATAAAACCATATCCAGATTGTAGTGATCAAGATTGCGTTTTACCTGTCGCTGCCCTTCATTTTGAACTGTTCGGATTTTCCGAATAGTTGCCTCCCGATGCAATTCTCCTTCGTCATAAATGTGCTTAACATGCTCGTTTATGGTGGGTGTGGTAACCTGGAACAATCCTGACATTTGCTTTTGAGTCAGCCACAATGTATCGCTTTCAAGGCGTACTTGAATTTGGGTCTGGCCATTGTCTGCTTGATAGATTTCAATCTGCCCGGTTTCATTCATTGTCTAAGCCTTTTTCCTATTGGTCATAGGAATGACATTATCAGCGCTTGCAATTATAGCCTGTTCACTCAACTTTCGGAGGAGTAAATTTATACCCCCAATAATTCCTCGGAACCACTTGAAAAGCCAAAATACTTAAGAGCTTGACCCATCACCTGATCAAGCAGCTCCTGTACCATACGCCCGCTAAAATCAAACAGTCGCCGAATATTTACCAAAGCTAAACGCATGATCCGCTCCAAAGAAACCATAAAAGATAGATTGTTCATCTCATCATTACAGGCCCTGAAAAGTTCCCCGAATGACCTTTGATCCACACATTGCCGCTGATAAAGGCTGAGCATGTTATATCTGGCAATAACAAGAGATGTATGAGCGATCAGGCCATCGCAGTTCCTAATTTGTATTCCTTTGACCAATTTCAGGTGTTACTTGCACATTTTGAAAAAGACTTCGATATCCCAGCGTTTGCCGTACAGACGAATGATTTCTTCATTAGGGAGGGACAGATCTGTCGACAGAAGTGCCAGTCAGCCAGGTTTTTTATCACAAGAAACAAAAATAATTTTTGCCTGCTTGCCGTTGGAAAGAGCAACAATCGCTTGGGCTTTGAACTTTGCTCGTCCTCGTTTTTTCTTCTATTTCCCATAGAGGTCGGACAGCTAAGCTTTTTGCCTTGATATTCATAACACCATTTTGGATGATCTTTCAGCATGCATATGACGTGTATGTGTTCGCGCAAATCTGCTATTACTGATGGCATCGAAAACCAACTGTCCATTAAGACGTGCTTAGCCCGGACACCCTTATCAAGGGCTTTTTCTACCATCGGTACGAGATGGGCCGTGGATTTTGTAACCGCTTCCTGGCGGCGATGATATCCGCAGGTCCTTTTATCAATATCAGGATTGATTTCATTGTATCGATTCTTTTCGTCTGCAGATGATAAAAGGGCAAAAGACCACAGCCGGTAGGTCAGGGCATAAAGATGCTCGGACATTTTAGCCAAAAACGGGTTGTCCGCAGCCTGATGAAATATCTGTTTGTTTTCCATGTCAATGCTGGACAATTTCTTAGGCGCTTTTTCCGACTTCAAAGCACTGCATTCAGTCTCAAGTTTCTTGAATCGCTGAATTTGGTCTGATGACATCCGGGCAAAGGCCATGGCGCCGATCACTAATTCAAGTTCCAGGCGGAAAAGAACAGTACGCAAAGGGGTGCGGCTTACGCCGAATTCAGCGGCCAGTTCCTGTTCCTTGAGAATGGTTTCCGGTTCACAATCCAGGTGGATGATCCGGTTTTTTAATGTGTTATAGATCTCTTTATTCATTGGAGCTCTGCTGGATTGGCGACATTGAACTGGAATACGCCTGATAAGGCCGCATTGCCATGACCACCAATCATATTCCGCGTTTCCACGTCATGGATGATAATATGGCCATGGTCACCTTCAAAGATGCGACCCTCTTTGAAGGTGTCGTTCTTGGGGGATGATCGCACATATTATTCTGCCGATAACAATAGCCCCCAAGCAGGACAGCCTATAGCGTATTCAAGACCAGGTGTATAGCCTTTGGATCGCAATCATAAATTGTCCAGGCATTGATCTCTTCCCCTTGCCTAAAGCCATGGTAAGGACCGTAAATTAAATAAGCTGGGCAGAAATAACGCCGAATGTTGGTTCATCTACAAGGCGCATTAAAGGTTGAATAGCAGGCCTATTGGGCCTTTAATTCAACGAAGGAGATGGGCTAAAAGGCAAGCTATTTCGTTCAAGTTATTTAATCTGCGGTCCTAAAGGACTATCGTACAGGCACGACCTCAAGCCAGTACCCGTCTGGGTCATTGATAAAATAGATACCCATATCCTTATTTTCATAGCAGATACACCCCATTTTTTCATGCAGGGCATGGGCTGCATCGAAATTATCTGTTTTGAATGCAATGTGAAACTCTTCATCACCGAGATCGTAAGGCTCTTTTCTGTCTTTAAGCCAGGTCAGTTCCAGTTTATTGGCAGACTGATTATCCGTCAAAAACACAATAATATAGGAACCGTCTGTGGCCGTTTTTCTTCTCTGCTCCTTAAGACCCAGCGCTTCCTCATAAAATACCATACTTTTTTCCAGGTTCAGTACGTTGATATTAAAATGATCAATTGTAAAACCCATATTTATGTTTTGCTCCCAAATTAAAAAAATTAAAACCCCTCGCTGTATAGATCTGTCGACCGTGGATCATTTTACAGTGACGAGAAATAGTGTCATAACATCACCATAGGGTGATCTTTGCGTAGGGTCAACAGAAAAAGAACACCTAATTATCGCAATAATATTAAATTTATTTAACAAAAAAAGTCATAAAAAATCAGGGATTCCCCGATTGATTTGTCCGATATAGTGCTGATATTATGTTTTGCATCTATGTGAAAGAGGAAAAAACACAAAAAAATAATCAATTTCCTCTACACAAAACCCTTAAAGATTGACACAGGGAGGAAGGCAAATGATTGAAGTAACTGAAACCCAGGTACAAAGTGATATCTTTGATTTTCTTAGAATCATCGACGATAAGATCTTAAGACTTAAAGGGGCTGACGAGATCGATTCAGGCTCAAACTTCAGCTTGCATGGCATCCATCAGTTAGGTTCCGTTATTAAATCCGAAACGGAAATTAAAGAAAAAGCCTAATTTCCTATTCTCTCTTCTAATAATTTTTCTTTCTGATATTCCGGTGCCGCTAAAAAGTTCCTTTTTAGCGGCACCGGAATATTTTTTTCTAAATAGTTTAACGCTATCACCTAATTGACAGTACTAATGGTATCGGTATAATAAGGACCATAGTAAAATACCTTGACTTAACAAAAAAAGGGGAAAAAATGAAAAAATTTTTATTTGCAATGGGTTGTATATTGGCAGCTTGCCTTATCTTTTCCTGTGGTAAAAAAGAAGAAGCGGAGCAAACAATTAAACTTGGGGTTGCCGGAGCACATTCAGGTGATCTTGCATCCTATGGACTCCCGTCGGTGAATGCCGCCAAGTTGGTCGTCAAAAAAATCAATGCGAACGGCGGTGTGTTAGGCCATCAGGTAGAACTGCTGGTTGAAGACGATGCCTGTAAACCGGAAGTTGCCGGGAATACAGCAACAAAACTGATCTCCGACGGTGTTGATGTTGTCATGGGCCATATCTGCTCCGGCGCAACCAAGGCGGCTCTGGGCATTTACAAGGAAGCTAACCTTGTTACCATGTCTCCGTCTGCCACCAATCCGGACCTGACGTTGTCCGGTGATTACCCCAACTTTTTCAGAACCATCCCCCATGACGCCAAACAGGCCCAACTCCAGGTTAAATTTGCCACCCAGACCCTTAATGTTAAAAATGTCGTTATCCTTCATGACAAAGGGGATTACGGTAAGAGCCAGGCGGAACTTGCGAAAAAATACTTTGAGGAAGCTGGTGTGAATGTTCTGCTGTTCGAAGGGGTTACCCCGGGTGCCGTGGACTATTCGGCCATTGTTACCAAAGTGGAAAAACAGCAGCCTGACCTGGTTATCTGGGGCGGCTACCATCCTGAAGCCTCCAAGATCGTTACGCTGATGAGAAAACAGAGAATGGATACCCTGTTCATGGGCGCTGACGGCGTAAAAGATGATACGTTTATTAAGGTTGCCGGTGAGTATGCTGAAGGCGTCTATGCTACAGGTCCCATGGATATTTCTAACAACCCCATGGCCAAGATGGCAAAAGAGGAACACCAGAAAGAGTTCGGTTCTGATCCCGGCGCTTTTTTTGACGCGGCATATGCAGCCACCCAGGCTCTGCTCAACGCCATTGAGAAAGCGGGTTCCACTGACTATGAAAAGGTGGTTCAGGCGCTAAGAACTGAATATGTTGAGACGCCTTTGGGAAAAATTCGCTTTGACGAAAATGGTGACGCCACAGGTATCGGATTTTCCGTATACAAAGTAACCAATGGCAAATTCGTTGAAGAAAAGTAATAAAACAGGTTACACATGGATTATGATTTTTTTTTAAAACTGTTCCTGGGCGGATTGACCCGGGGGAGCATCTATGCCTTGATTGCTCTGGGGTACACCATGGTGTACGGCATTATCGAACTAATTAATTTTGCCCATGGTGAAATCTATATGATTGGGGCTTTTACTGCGCTTATCATTTCCACGGTTTTGACCATGTCCGGCTTTCCTGCCTTGGCTGTGACGCTGATTGCAGCGACAGCAGCTGTATTTTATGCCTGCTGCTACGGATATACCATGGAAAAGATTGCCTACAAGCCTCTGCGAACGGCCCCTCGGCTGTCTGCACTGATCAGCGCCATCGGCATGTCATTGTTTCTTCAAAATTATGTATTGCTTGCCCAGACATCCGATTTTTTGCCGTTTCCCAGCCTGATTCCTGATTTTGAATTCTGGGAACCCTATGCACATATCATGTCCGCCCCGGAGCTTGCCATTATTGTCACCACGATCATCGTCATGGTCGGGTTGACCCTTCTGATCAAATTCACCCAGATCGGCAAGGCCATGCGGGCCACATCCCAGGATAAAACCATGGCCATGCTGCTCGGGGTCAATGTCAACCGGGTCATCTCCTTTACTTTCATCATCGGGTCCGGTACGGCTGCCATCGGCGGTATGCTCATCGCCTCCCACATCGGCCAGATTAATTTTTACATGGGATTTATTGCCGGCATCAAGGCCTTTGTAGCAGCCGTTTTAGGCGGCATAGGAAGCATTCCCGGCGCTGTTTTAGGATCCTTGATCCTGGGATGGACTGAAAGTTTTTTCACCGGTTATATTTCCAGTGATTATGAAGATGTATTTGCCTTTTTATTCCTGGTTCTGATCCTGATATTCAGACCATCCGGAATTTTAGGCCGAGCGGAAACCAAAAAAGTTTAATTGCAATGAATCAAAGATAGAAATTATGAATCTGTTACAAGAACTCAAACAGTCCACCATTGCAGCGGTCTGGTTTATGTTCCTAACCTTTCCTCTTATGGTGATCAAGGTCAATACCGTAACCAAAACCATTGAGTGGCGCTGGTGGAATATGGCCTTTATCGGCATTGCTTTTTTTTTCCTGTCCGCCCTGTGGCGCTACATGATTAAGCACAAAGAAAAAAATACAGGGAAATTTAGCCCAGGTAAAAAAATATCTGCGATCAGAAAACGTCTGGCAGAAAAACGGTTCTTTGTTCCCGCCATGGTTTTGTTAACGATTACCACCCTGGCGTTTCCCTACTCTTTTTCCCTGTACCAAACCAACATCATGATTTCAGCATTAATTTATGTGATGCTGGGCTTAGGACTCAACATCGTCATCGGCCTGGCAGGGCTTCTGGATCTGGGATATGTGGCCTTTTTTGCCGTGGGCGCCTATGCCTATGCACTTTTACATCTGAATTTCGGTATGACCTTCTGGATGGTGCTTCCCCTGGGGGGGCTTCTGGGTGCCATTATGGGCATTATCCTGGGGTATCCCGTACTTCGCCTGAGAGGCGACTATCTGGCCATTGTTACGTTAGGCTTTGGTGAAATCATCCGTCTGGTCCTTGAAAACTGGAATGAATTTTCCAAGGGTCCCAGCGGCATTGCCAATATCCCAAAACCCGGTCTATTTGGGCTTGACCTGACACTCCAGCAGCACTCCATCTACCTGTATTATATTATTGTGGCACTGGTTATTTTTACCATTTTTGTGATCAACCGTCTCCAGGATTCCCGGATCGGACGGGCCTGGATCGCCCTGAAAGATGATGAAATCGCCTGCCAGGCCATGGGCATTGATAAGGCCAAAACCAAACTGCGCGCCTTTGCGCTGGGAGCCACCTGGGCCGGCATGGCCGGCGTGGTTTTTGCCGCCAAGACCACATTTGTAAATCCGGCCAGTTTCACCATCTGGGAATCGGTCATTATTTTGTGTACTGTTGTACTAGGCGGCATGGGCTCCATTGCCGGTGTCATTGCCGGTGCCTTGATGCTGATTCTTCTGCCTGAATATCTTCGAGCCGTATCTGAATACCGGATGATTGTTTTTGGCGCCGTCCTGGTGCTGATGATGGTCTTCAAGCCCGGCGGACTGATTGAAAACGTCAGAAAAACCTATCACTACAAAGGACACGAACACATCACTGCGGAATAGATATGAACAAACCCATTTTGGAAGTTAAAAACCTGACCATGGATTTTGGAGGGTTGCGGGCCATTAACAGCCTGGATCTGAATATCAACCAGGGGGAGATTGCCGCTCTGATCGGTCCCAACGGGGCAGGGAAAACCACATTTTTTAACTGTATCACAGGAATTTATACCCCCACCCAGGGAGATGTTTTTATTCGGCCCAACGGGAATGATGCAACCAAAAAACGAATCAACGGGCTCAAACCCAACCTGGTGACCCGCAAAGGCCTGGCCCGAACATTTCAAAACATCCGGCTGTTTGCGTCCATGACGGTGCTGGAAAATGTCATGATCGGCTGCTACCCCGTCACAAAAGCCGGGATACTTGGCGCCATTTTCAGAGGCCCCGCCACCCGTGCCGAAGAGCAGTCTATCGTGGATAAAAGTTACGGGATCCTAAAAAAAATCGGTCTTGAAACATATGTGGATGAATTGGCCCTGAACCTGCCTTACGGTGCCCAGCGGCGCCTGGAAATTGCCAGGGCCATGGCCACGGATCCCTTTCTGCTTCTTCTTGACGAACCTGCGGCGGGTATGAACCCCAAAGAGACCCAGGCCCTGAACGAATTAATTCTGAAGTTAAGAGACGAAGAGCAAATTTCGATCCTTTTAATCGAACACGACATGAAACTTGTCATGACCCTGTCTGACAACATCTTTGTGGTGGATTACGGTAAAAAAATTGGTGAAGGCACCCCTGAGCGGATACTGAATAATCCGGTGGTGATCAAAGCGTACCTGGGAGAAGATATAGATGCTTAAGATCAGAAATGTACAAACCTATTACGGCAATATTCAGGCCTTAAAAAATATCAGCATGGACGTCCAGGAAGGTGAAATCATAACCCTGATTGGGGCCAACGGTGCCGGAAAATCTACAACCCTGATGACACTGTGCGGGGTGGTACCTGCCACCAGCGGCACCATTGAATTCCAGGGTCGGAATATCACCGGCATGCCTGCCGACCAAATCGCAGCATTAGGCATCAGCCAGGTGCCCGAAGGCCGCAGGATTTTTCCCTATCTCACGGTCATGGAAAATCTGGACATGGGGACCTTTTTACGAAAGGACAAGGATCAAATAAAACAGGATTTAAAAAATGTATTTCAAATGTTTCCCATTCTGGCTGATCGAAGAAACCAGCAGGGCGGCACTCTAAGCGGTGGGGAACAGCAGATGCTTGCCATTTCCCGGGCCATCATGAGCAAACCCAAACTGCTGTTGCTCGACGAACCGTCTCTTGGGCTTGCGCCCATCATCACCAAACGGATTTTCAATATTATCAAAAAAATCAACCAGGAATATAAAACCACCATATTTCTGGTTGAGCAGAACGCTAACCTGGCGCTTAAACTGGCAGACCGTGGATATGTTATGGAGATCGGTGCCATCACCATGACCGACACAGGAGAAAACCTTCTGGCCAGTGAAGCGGTCAAAAAAGCATACCTTGGCATGTAACATAAGGAATGGACAATTGAATACACAAGATAAACTTTGCCTGCTGCGAAGGAAGATGGATGAGGCCGGTGTCAGTGCCGTGATCATTCTCAATGCAGACCCCCATCAAAGTGAATACCTGGCCGAACACTGGCAGTCCCTGAAATGGCTGACCGGATTTTCCGGTTCTGCCGGTACGGCTGTGGTCACAAAAACACAGGCGGGAATGTGGACGGATTTTCGCTATTGGATCCAGGCCGCTGCCCAGTTGGACAGTTTTGAACTTTTCAGGCAGGGCGATACGGATGTCCCTGCCTTTGACCAATGGCTGACCCATACGTTGTCCACCAATGACCGCATTGCCCTGGATGGAAAAATGGTGTCCGCAGCCCAGGCCGACAGGCTGAAAAAAGAATTTTCACAAAAGGGCATTGTTTTAGACACCACTATGGACCTGGTCTCCGATCTGTGGCAGGATCAACCGCCCATGCCCAGGAGCCCGGCCTTTGAGCTGGATGTCGTCTATGCGGGTGAAGCCCGGAAAGAAAAATTTGCTCGCATACGCAAAAAAATGGCTGATTATAATGCTGATTACCATGTACTGGCCGCCTTAGATGATATTGCCTGGACCTTTAATCTCAGGGGAGAAGACATTCACTCTAATCCGGTGAACCTGGCCTTTGCCCTAATCACCATGGATAAAATCAGTTTATTCATTGATCCTGCCAAGGTCAGTCCGGCACTCGGGGCAGCCCTTAAGACGGATGGCGTTGCATTATTTGGCTACAACGCTTTTTACGAAACAATTCAGAATCTGAACAAAAAATATAGGGTACTGCTTGATCCCGAAAGAATTTCAGATTTTATTTACCAGGCCATAGATAAACGTTTGGATATCATTAAGCATTCAAACCCTTCGGTAATGTTTAAATGCCTGAAAAATAAAGTTGAAATCTCCCATATCCGTGAGACTGCCGTCAAAGACGGACGAGCCGTGGTCAATTTTCTGCACTGGCTTAACACAAGTAATACGCCCAAAACTGAAATTTCAGCCGCAGAACAACTTTTGAATTTTCGCAAAGAACAGGATGCCTTTATCCACCCCTCCTTTGACTCTATTATGGCATTTAAGGAACATTCAGCCATCTGCCATTACAGTGCCGACGCTGATACGGATCGGCCCTTAAGTCCTGATGCCATGTTTCTCACCGATTCCGGGGGCAATTACCTGACCGGTACCACGGACATTACACGCACGGTGCACTTAGGATCACCGACAACCCACGAAATCCGGGATTACACCCTGGTACTCAAAGCCCACATTGCCGTTGCAACGGCACGCTTTCCCACCACAGCCAGGGGGTACCAAATAGATGCCATGGCACGCCGGAATTTATGGCAGCAGGGACTTGACTTTGGGCACGGTACAGGCCATGGGGTGGGGTTTTTCCTTTGCGTGCACGAAGGTCCGGCACGGTTAAGCGCACTTCCCGTGGATATCGCGCTTGGACCCGGCATGCTTTTGACCAACGAGCCCGGCCTTTACCGGGAAGGACAGTACGGAATCCGGCTTGAAAACATGATTCTTGTCATCGAAGACAAGGAAACGCAGTTCGGCAAATTTTTAAAATTTGAGAACATAACCTTTTGCCATTTTGAACGCAGCCTTATGGATAAAAACATGCTGAGCTTCGCGGAGATAAACTGGATCAATGATTATCATCAGATGGTTTATGAACGGCTGGCACCGGGTCTTGATGCCCCGGTCCGGCAATGGCTTGGATATAAGACCAAACCTCTTTGAGGGCAATGTTATAAAAAGCTGTGTAAGTTATACAGCTTTTTATTATAAAAACTTCGTGTTCTCCGCGAACTTTGTGGTTCTAATCTGAAACTCGATCATCAAATTTTTAAGAAATTTGTTCAAATTCAAGGCGGAAACAATTTTTAACCGGAGGAATATACAACATATTTTGAGGATTAAAACTTTTTTCCAACGCCGAAGTTGGGCAAATTAACAAAAACTTGATCATCGAGTGAAAGTATCTTAACTGTCCAGGAACAAATCCAGCAGCGCCTTGGGGTCTTCTTTAATAATGAGTTTTGTTTCCATCTCTTTTCTAATGAATCCCTGATCGACGCCATGCTGCATAAACGCATTCAAATGATCATAATATCCGACCACGTTGAGTAATGCACATGGCTTTTTATGAATCCCAAGATGGGACCAACTCAGTATTTCAAAAAGTTCGTCCATGGTGCCGATACCGCCGGGCAGTGCAATAAACCCGTCCGACAGATCAGCCATCATGAACTTTCTTTCATGCATGGACCCCACAACCACAAGCTCTGTTAAGCCAGGATGGCTGATTTCCCGGTTGATCAGGGGTTCGGGAATAACGCCTGTGACCCTGCCACCGCCGTTAAGAACGGTGTCAGCCAGTGTGCCCATAAGCCCCACACTGCCACCGCCGTAAACCAGGTCAATATCCTTTACCACCATGGCATGACCAAGGGCTGCTGCGGCCTGCCGGTATTCAGGACGGCCCCCGTCACTGGAACCGCAGAATACACATATTTTCTGCATTCTTTATTCCACCTGGGTTCCCACGAAATGAATGCATCCAGTGGGGCATTTTTCAATGGCCTTCATGGCCTCTTCACGTTTTTGGACTGAATAGTCATCATAACTGCATTTAGACAGATTCTCCGAGATGGTGAAAAGATCTGACACCTTTGCACAGGCTTTGCATCCAACGCATGCATTTTTACATACGGCTTTGGCATCCTTTGCCTTATCTTTATTGGAACAGGCCACCACAGGAATGGTCTCTTCCCTGAACCCTTCAATGGAAATGATACCTCTCGGGCAAGCCTTGGCGCAGGCACCGCAACCGATACATTTTTCATAGTCCACTTGGGCAAGGCCGTCTACGATATGAATGGCGTCGTAATTACAGGCCTGAACACAGTCGCCAAACCCAAGGCACCCAAAGGTGCAGGCCTGGACGCCGGCCACTTGCTGGGCAGATGCGCACCGCTGTTCTCCCATGTATTGGGTCAGCCCTAATCGACTGGACAATGGTGCGTTGCAATGGACGATGGCATGCATGGGCACCATATCGCCTACATCAACACCCATGATACCGGCAATCTCTTTGGCACAGGCCTTGCCGCCCACCGTGCATTTGTTCACAGGATCATTGTCCATGACGATGGCAACCGCATAGTCGCTGCACCCAAGATAACCGCATCCCCCGCAGTTTGCACCGGGAAGTGCTTCCCTGACCGCCTCGATTTTAGGGTCCACCTCAACCATAAATTTTTTATTGGCCCACCCCAGGATATAGGAAAATATCACAGCCATAACCAGCATACTCGCGCCAGCAATACCAAGGGAAATCATCATGGCATTATTACTCCCTGGATGTTACAGTCTTTAATATCAAGCAGGGCAACACTCTCCCCTTGCGCTACAGCCTGGGAAACCTGGGGCGAAGGACGTAATGCCTTTTTAACGCCTGAATCCACACCGGTAAATCCCATGAAGGCAATGGCTAAAATCCCTCCAATGACCAAGGTAATGGCAGCCCCTTCAAAGGGTTTAGGAATATCGCAAAGTTCCAGTTCTTCCCGAATACCCGCCATAATCACGATGGCAATGGTGAATCCCAGTCCACCAAAAAGGGCCAAAGTCATGGCTCGTCCCAAGTCCCACATCTCTTTGGGGTTATCAACGCCCGCCACATGGTTCATAATGGTCAGGCAAGCAAAAAGGATGGCACAATTAGTTGTAATTAGAGGTAGAAACACCCCGAAGGACCGGTAAAGCGGCGGAAAAAATTTTCTGACATACATCTCCACAAACTGAACCGAAGAGGCAATGGCAAAAATATATACAATGTAACTGAGCACTGTCAGATCAATTTGCGCGGCTGCTTCAGGCGTGGTAAAAAAACCGGCAATAAAAGCTGACACCGGTGCGCCTGGAATCAGTACAAAAACCGTGATGCTCCAGGAAAGGAATGCGGCAATACTCATGACAAAGGTCACAGCACATCCCATGCCAAAGGCCATCTCAACCTTCTTGGACACTCCCACAAACGGGCAGATACCCACAAAGTAATAAAATATAAAGTTGTTAATTATCGAAGCTGATAGGGCAATCAGCAGGATATCCACAAAATAGTCCATTAGACCCGCCTCAATCTTTTATAAATTTTCATCTAAATTGTACCTAAAGGAAACCCGTGTTTGGACGCAAAGTTGCCCAGATGCAGATGGTTGACTTTTCGTTCAAACATTAAATTCATTTACGGGCTTCCTCCCGTTTAAAATCAATATAGTTCACCAGTCCCAACAACAGCCCCAGCGTAATGAATGCACCGGGGGGCAGAACCATGATGACCCAGTCCGGCCATAAAGCCGGCAGAACCCTGAATCCCATGAGCATCCCTGTACCCAGAATTTCCCTGACCGCAGCAATACTTGCCAGTGCCAGCCCAAATCCAAGGGCCTGGCCCAGGCCGTCGGCCGCTGCGGTAAATGGATTCTGCTTGGACGCACACACCTCACACCGGCAGATGATCAGGCAGTTAACAATGATCAACGGGATATAGGGGCCAAGGGTTTTACTCATCTGGAACAGATATGCGGCCAGAACCCTGTCCGCCACCGTTACAAAGGTAGCAATGGTCAGAGTAAAAACCACGATCCGCAGATGGGGTTTTAACAGGTTCCGGATCAAGCTGATCACAACATTGGCACAGACCAGAACAAAAGCCACAGAAACGGCCATGGTTAACGCCGGCTTCATGCCGTTGGTAACAGCCAGGGTGGGACAGAGCCCAAGAAGCTGCCGGTAGACGGGGTTCTCGGGCAGAATCCCCTGTATAAATCTCTCTATCGCTGTGGGTTGATCAGCCATCAGGAACGCTCCTTATTTTTACCGGGTTCTTTGTTTTGAACAGCCGGGGTTTTGTTATTTTCAGGGCTGTCAGTAACCTGAAGCTGAGATGCCACATTGGCAAGGGTCGTATTAACGATGCCGGTCACACTTTTTGAAGAAATGGTGGCGCCGGAAATGGCGTCGATCTCATCTTCTTTGGCCCCGCTCCCTTTAACAACGGAAAGATGTTTTTCCGTAGATTTTTCTTTGAACTGGCCTCGCCAGGCATCTTCCAGGATCTTGGCGCCCAGGCCGGGCGTCTCTTTCTGGTCCAGAACAAAAAGCCCTGTAATACTTTTGCCCTGGGCATCAAGTCCCACCAGCAACTCAATCTTATCTGCATATCCCTGGCCATCGGCTTTAACCACATGTCCAACCATTTTCCCTTCCGGCAGCCAGGCATCATACACGGTGTAAAATTTGGTGGTTCCGTTTTTATTTACTTCAACCACCCGTGATTTGATGGTCAGGGACTGGTTGTCGGCGGCAAGCTCGGCAGCCAAATCATCTCCAAGCACCAGTACGGGGATTTTTGCCATGGTCTCTTTGATCTTGTTCGCCTCAATCACAGGCCCGAGTTTTACCTGGATGCCAGCAAGGGCGGTGCCAAACAGGGTGGCAAGGAGAAGTACCAACCAGGCTTGAGCCAAGTTACTGTTTTTCAATGACATTATATCATGCCTCCCTTTGTCCCATGGGTTGGGGAATGGTCCAGCGGTTGATCAGCGGGGTCATAGCATTCATGATCAGCACGGCAAACATCACACCTTCCGGATAACCGGAAAAAAGGCGGATAACCATGATCAGACAACCGGTACCCACGCCGAAAATCATTTTCCCTTTAGCAGTTAACGGAGATGTCACGGGATCCGTGGCAATGAAAAATGCACCAAACATCAGTGCGCCTGCAAACAGATGGTGCAACAGGAACACCCCTTGATATCCCCCTGCGATGTCCGTAATTGCCGCGATCAGGGCAACGGTTATCAAAATACTTGCAGGAATCTGCCAGGAAGCGGTTTTTCTATAAATCAGATAAAGCCCCCCTATAATGCAGGCAATGGCACTCACCTCACCGACGGACCCGTTGGTAACACCCATAAACAATGGAGCAATACCGGTATGAACGCCATTGAACTTCAATGCACTCAACGGTGTTGCCCCGGACACGGCATCCACCAGTCCAGTTACATTTTCATAGGCACCTGCCCCCATGAGCTGTGCAAAGGCAATCATGACAAAAGCCCGCCCAACCATGGCAGGATTGAATATGTTCATGCCAACGCCGCCGAATATGATCTTGCCGATCCCGATGCCGACGACCGAGGCTAAAGCCCCCACAAACCAGGGGGCTGACCCCGGCATGGAAAGGCCTAAAATGATGCCCGTAACTATGGCGGAGCAATCTTTTAACGTAAAAAATTTGCCCCTCATTCGGACAAAGAGATATTCCGCAGCAAGGCAGACCGCCACACAAACAAGAATCTGTTTAAGGGCATAAAACCGAAATAAATAAAGAGATACGACAATGGCAGGTGACAGCCCAATGATCACATCGACCATCATCCTTTGTGTGCTCGCCCTGCTATCTGAAATATGCGGGGACGGGGCCACGTGGATGAAGGGCGGCTTTCGCCCGGGCCTGTTTTCATGCGACATGGCTGAATCTATCTGTCTATTTGTGTCTGACACGTTTTGTTCCTTGTATCAATTGATCTTTTGTTTTTATATTAATCCGAATTTAGCCGGATTCGTTCTTCTTTCCTTCAAGTGCCTGAACAGCATAACGCAACGGTCCAAAGCCGATTTCAGGCATAAAGTCAACGACGTTCCCAGGCGTTTAGCTGGGCCTTGCCCTCACGAATCAACTGGACCAGATTCAACTTTGCCGGACATACATAGGAACAGCTCCCGCATTCAACACAGGCACGAATATGGTATTGTCCGGCAAGCTCGGGATTCTTATACCGGGCCGCTAACGCCAGCTTTGTGGGCACAAGGTTCATGGGACAGGCGTCCACACAGCGCCCGCAACGCACGCAATGGGTCTCCTCTGCCTTGCGGACCTCGTCATGGGTAAGGATCGTCAGCCCTGATGAGCCCTTGGTTACGGGGGCAGACAGATCTGAGAATGAAAAGCCCATCATGGGGCCGCCGGAAATAATCCGGGCTGCATCCGGCGTCAGTCCGCCGCAGAAGTCAACAACCTGAGCCAAAGAGACCCCTATGGGCACAAAAATATTCTTCGGGTTGCAGATCCCACGGCCGGAAACACTGATCACCCTGTGTGTCATGGGAATGTCCTTGATAATGCTGCGGGCGACTGTAGCCATGGTTTGCACATTACTAATGGCAACACCCGCATCAGCCGGCAGACCTCCCAACGGAATCTCAAGACCCAGCACTGCTTTTACAAGATGCTTTTCACTTCCCTGGGGATATTTGGTCTTAAGCACGGCAACCTGCACCACAGTCTTCCGGGCTGCATCTTGAAGGTGTCTTATTGCCTCGGGTTTATTGTCCTCAACACAAATGACAATTTCCCTGGCTGAAACAGCCCTTCCCGCCAAAAGCGCGCCGGTCACGATAGCCTCAGGTGCCTCAACCATCAGCCTGTAATCACAGGTTAGATATGGCTCGCACTCGCACCCGTTCACCATTAAGGTATCAATCATCCGGGTATCATTGGGCATCACCTTGACATGGGTGGGGAACGCGGCCCCGCCTAAGCCCACTATACCGGACGCCTGAATCTTTTTCACAATGTCCATGGGCTCGTAATCGGTAAAGCAGTCCTTGGGCCTGGGCCATTGTGTAAATCTCACATCTTCCCAGATTCTTTCCGGGGGGATCTGCTCCCCTTCCGCCTGGATGGCGATAGCGTCAAGACGCCTGCCGTTGGGCAGGGTTACCTTTATATTTCTTTTAACTTTTCCGGCAATTGGCGCGTGAAGTGAGGCGGAAACAAAGGCTTCTCCCTTACCAACCATCTGCCCGTAACTAACCGTTTCCCCGGACTTGACAATCTGCTTGCAGGGCACCCCAAGATGCTGAAGCAACGGTAACGTCACTGTTCCGGGTGTTTCCATCACTTCAACAGCCATATTGGCGGACAACGCTTTATTATCCGGAGGGTGAATCCCATGGGGAAAACTGCCGGTTCCCGGAAATCCCTTTAATCTAAATAAACCCATAAATTCCTGTACACCTTGTTTCTGATCTACCTAATACAACGCCTAAAAGACAGTCTTTAAAAAAATCCATAAAAAAAGAATGTAGAATTCCAGATTTTTTAATTTTTATCAAGCCCCAAATTTTAAAAAATAAATACTTGTTAATTGGGACTAAAAACCAAGCTATTGAACCACCCAGACAACGTGATTCTCAGCATGTCTGAAAATTCTATTGCCAACCCGCATCAAAAACAGTCTTTTCAGAGTTGAAAGCCCGCGCCGACCGATAACAATGGTTCCGTAACCTCCATAGCGGGCCTTATTAAGAATGCACAGGGTGGGATTTTTTTCTCCTTCTACGATTTCAAAGGAGACCTGATCTTCAGAAAAGCCGGCCTCCAACAGATACGCCACAGATAAATCAAACATTTCAGATGATTTTTTCTGATTTGACAACAAACGAGAACGATGTTGTGAATAACATAACAGTAACTTACAGTCCTGTATATTAATCATTGAACTTAAAGATTTCACCGCTTTTGTAATGGCCCGGGTGCCATCAAAGGCGATAAGAATATTCTTATGGGCAGGTTTTTTACCCACCACAATCAACGGAATATTCCTTATTTTTCCAAGCAGTCTCACGGGTAAACTGTTAACAAAAAAATCCTTAACTGCACTCTGCCCCTTGCGCCCCATGACCAACGCATCATATCCGAGTTGAGACTCTTCAACAATATCCCTGGCAATCCCCTGTTTTTTAATGTGTACCCGGGTTTGAATGGCATTGGCAGGAAAGCCTAAATCCAAAAGCAGATTTTTTGCCTTTTCCATGCCCATATTAATATTTTTTTTTCTTTGTGCCATACTGGCCCGAATTTCAGATGTCCGGAAGCAATAATCAAGGTTTTTTCTCATATGCCAAAAAGACCTGGGAATTTTTGTTTCAACATAAAAAATAACCACTTCGGTTCTGTCCTTTGGAAAAGTTTCTCCAACATACTCGAGCGAATCTACTGCAAAGTGGGAGTTGTCATAAGCAAGCAAAAGTTTAATTTTTCTTGGCTCTATCATGAATTTATATTACCTTATTATGGTTTTTGATTATACAACCCATGTGACAGAATAACTGTCGATATAACGTAATAAAAATTTAAACAAGTAAATTCAAGTAAATTCAAAATAAACAGGGATAAAAAAATGGGAACCATACTTATTGTGTATTCATCCAGAGTAGACGAAACAAAGGGAATAGCAGAATTAATCGCAGAGGGCGCTCGTCAGTCAGGGCACCAGGTGCAGGTTAAAACCGCTAAACAGATAGAAACCGAAAAAGATTTAACAGGTTTCGATGCTTACGTCTTCGGTTCCCCCACCTATCACGGAGAAATGCTGCCTTCCATGAAACAGGTTTTATTCATGGCTGAACACGCAAAGCTTGAGGACAAGCCGGGTGGCGCCTTTGGTGCGTATGGATGGAGCGGCGAGGCCAATAAAAGAATATTTGATACAATGAATTATATTTTCAAAATGAAAATGGCCTCCGGCCCTTTGATGATCAAGGCATCCTGGGTCGAAGACGGCGTTGACACCGCACAAGCCTACGGAAAAGAGATTGCTGAAATGATATAGTGTGTTCAACTCTCCTTCTGAGTCAATAAATTCAGGAGGGGGGAATAAATCCCGAGTCACCACAATACGCCCTTCCTGCTCGGCGATGTCGGTAATTTATGCATCCTCATAAGAAGAGGAACAGCAGACATCAAAAGTTGACTCAACTGCGCCGACCGACGGTATGCCGCCAGTCAGGCCGACAAAATAAAAATCAGCGGGCCAGCGGTCAAACACGGCTGCCGTTTTCTGTGTGGGGCACACCATATGATTCCACAATATCTTTAACAGATCAAGGAGGCTCAAGGGAACCACAATAAATTTGTGGAATGATTTTGATTTTCCAATTTGAAGCTCAATGATCAGCTCAGACCTCTGTTAGTCTCCACTGCCGGGGGCTTATCCCATCGCCTGTCAGTTCGCCTTACACGCCAATTCAGGGCATGGTGACTCATATCAGGCTCAACTTGTCGTGGTTTAGATGCTGAAAAATCGGCTCAAAACGGCGCGGTTAAATGCAGAAGGTTGACCGAAAATTCGGATAGCCCTCTCCACGGTGATGCCGGAAAGATCTCCCCAATTTTAAGGCAAGCAGGTAAGCCTTATTCAAAGGTTTGGACAAACTACAAAGGCCCCCAGCAAAAAAGCTGAGAGCCTTTATTTTTTTGGTAGCGGGGGAAGGATTTGAACCAACGACCTTCGGGTTATGAGCCCGACGAGCTACCAGACTGCTCCACCCCGCAACAACGAAAGAGAATATAGATCAAAAGGGCTCTTGAGTCAAAGTAAAATTAATGAATCTTGTACTTTTTACCTGCTCAAGTGAGTACTGCCGGTAGAATGAAACTTTTTTTCTGAAATTATCCGCCCAGCATCTATTTGAGCATCGCTGCACGGAACGCTATCGGGATCGAAATATCCATTATTTTCGATCCCGATAGCACTTTTACGAACAACTTACCTTTCTATAGCTCAAAGGTGGTCATACTGACCACAAGGTCAAGGTCTTCGATCTCCTTGACCACATTAGCCGGTACCGGGGTCTCTATTCTTAAGAATATAATATTTCTATCCCCGTCATCCTCACGGCCCACCATCATTCTGGAAATGTTGATGTTGTGCTCGCCTAATTTCAGGCCGATGGAGCCGATGGAACCAGGTTTATCCACATTATGGATGATAGCCAGATGGCCCTCGGGAATGACCTCTAAACGGAATTTATTAATTCTAACAATCCGGGCATCATCCTTTCCAAAAATGGTGCCTTCCAGGACATTGGTCTGGGTATCCGTGATCACGATCATCCGAACAAGGTTCAGGAAGTTGCCGGCCTCCTTGGCGGTGGATTCGGAAATTTTGATCCCCATCTCATTGGCCAGGGAAATGGCATTTACCGAATTGACCTCGTCCCCGACATATTCATTGAGGAGACCCTTTATTCCGTTAATGGTCAAAGGTTTGAGATCAAGGTCCGGAAATTTCCCGATGTATTCGATGTTGACCTCCCGCACGCCGCCCTTGGTGATCTGAGCCTGCATTTTCCCCATTTTTTCCACCAGGTAGAGAAAGGGTTTAAGCTGCTTTAAGACATCCCCGGTCACCGACGGTACATTCACGGCATTGATCACTGTGTCGTTTAACAGATAGGCGATAATCTGGTTGGCAGCCGCCACGGAAACATTGGTCTGGGCCTCCTTGGTAGATGCGCCTAAATGAGGCGTGGCAATCACCTGATCCAGCAGAAGCAGAGGATGGTCTGCGCTCGGGGGCTCGACGGAAAACACATCAAGGGCCGCACCTGCTACCTTTCCTGACTGGATGGCAGCATGCAGGGCTTCTTCATTGACAATACCGCCCCTGGCACAGTTGACAATCATGACGCCTGTCTTCATTTTTTCAAAGGCCTGGGCGTCCAGTAAGTCAATGGTGGCATCCATTTTAGGCACATGGATGGTGATATAATCCGACCGGGCATAGAGTTCATCCAACGTCACATATTCGAACCCGGCCTTTTCAATATGTTCCGAAGAGATATTGGGGTCGTACACAATGACGTTCATGCGCAACCCTTTGGCAAGACCTGCGGCAATGGAACCGATATTTCCGAAACCCACGACACCCAGGGTCTTGTTGAAAAGTTCCCGGCCCTGGAGCAGTTTCTTATCCCAGCGCCCGGCTTTCAGGGATGCGGTACCCCGGGGGATATTCCGGGTTAGGGCCATCATCATGGCAATGGCATGCTCGGCGGTGGTTACAGTGTTACCGCCCGGGGTATTCATGACGGCAACCCCTTTTTTGGTGGCCGCATCAATGTCCACATTATCCAGACCAATGCCGGCCCTTGCAATAACCTTAAGATTGCTTGCTGATTCAAGCAGGTCCGCAGTCACCTTGGTGGAACTCCGGATGGCCAAGCCATCGTATTGCCCAATGATCTCTTTGAGTTCTTCGGGGGAAAGACCAGTATTGACATCGACCTCTATGCCTTCCTGTTTTCTGAAAATATCAATGCCGGACTCATCCATTTTATCACTGATCAGTACCTTCATTATTTGGCCTCCTTTTGAAACACTTCCATAAATGCCACCAGGGCTTTAATACCCTCCATGGTGGCGGCATTATAAATAGAAGCCCTGCATCCGCCGACAGATCTGTGGCCCTTGAGACCGCCAAGTCCTTTGGCTGTTGCCTCTTTTATAAATTTTTGTTCAAGCTCTTCGCTGGGCAGACGGAAGGTTACGTTCATCAGAGACCTTGAGCCCTGGGCTGCTGTGGCCCGATAAAAATTACTTGCCTCCATAAAATCGTATAAAAGCCCGGCTTTTTCCTTATTAAAAGCTTCCATCTTTTCAAGGCCGCCCATCTCCTCTTCGATCCATTTAAGCACCAGATCAATGGTGTATATCCCAAAGCAGGGTGGGGTATTGTACATGGAATTTTTTTCTGCATAGGTGGAATATTTGAGCATGGAAGGCAGATCCGGATTGGCTGTTTCCAGAAGGTCTTTACGCAAAATTACCATGCAGGTGCCGGACGGTCCTAAATTCTTCTGGGCACCGGCGTAGATCATGCTGAATTTTTCCATGGGAAGGGGACGTGAAAAAAAATCGGATGACATATCCGCAATAAGCGGAATCCCGCCGGTGTCGGGAAAATCGGCAAACTGGGTTCCCTTAATGGTATTGTTGGAGGTGATGTGGACATATTTCGCATCTTTGCTGAAGGGGATATTTTCAGGGATATATGAAAAGTCCTTGTCCTCGGAAGAGGCCACGACCACATGTTTTTTATTCTGAATTTTAGCCTCTTTAATGGCTTTTGTAGACCAGGTCCCGGTATTAACATAGTCGGCACTTTGATCCCCGGAAAGAAAATTCATGGGAATCATGGCAAACTGTAAAGATGCCCCGCCCTGGAGGAAAAGAACATGATATTGGTCATCCAGTCCTAAAAGACGTTTGGTCCGTTCTACGGCATCATTGATAACATCGTCAAAATAGGAAGATCTGTGGCTGATTTCTGTGATGGACATGCCTGAATTGCTAAAGTTCAGGAAAGAAGCCTGAATTTCTTCAAGGACAGGCAGAGGCAGGGCCGCAGGGCCGGCATTGAAATTGAAAATTCTTTGGTCTGTCATTTTTTACCTTTCTGTTTATGGGTTATCTTTGTTTTCACTGTCCGTATATGTTTCATTGCCTCAAAACCCAAGGCAATCTGATATCCAACCCTATTCATTAACGCCCTCGCAGATGAAAATCAATAGCCTGACCACCTTTATGTAAAAATCATCCCGAAATCATCCCGCCGGTTTGAATTTATCTGAGGTGCATTGAAATCGAATCTGCCCGTTCTTCATGGCAAAGATGTCACGGGTGGTTTTTGCAAGGAAATCAAATTCATGGGACACCACGACATATCCCATATCCAGGTCATTGAGTAAATCGACTATCCGCCTTACGGTCTGCTCGTCCAGACCGGTGGTGGGCTCATCCAACAGCAGAACATCAGGTTCCATGACCAGTACCGTGGCCAGAGAGACCAGCTTCTTCTCCCCGCCGGAAAGCTTATATGTGATGCGGTCCTCAAAGCCGTCAAGATCTAAGGCCTGGAGCATTTTTTTTGACAATGCCACCGCTTCTTTGGGTGTTTTACCGTTGTTCAGCAATCCAAAGGCCACATCCTCGACAACAGTGGGGGAAAACAGCTGGTCATCCGCATTCTGGAATACAAATCCCAGACGCTTTCTTGCCTGTTTGAAATCTTTTTCACCTTCCATGGGCTGCCCAAACAGCCGAACAGAACCTGAATCGGGTTTGATCAGACCCATGAGCAAATGCATAAACGTGGATTTACCGCTACCATTAGGGCCGATCAATCCCAGGCGCTCCCCTTTGCGCAATTGAAAATTGAGACCGTTCAAAACCTGTCCTTGACCCGGATAAGAGAAACTTACGTTTTCCAGATCAATTAAAAATTCATCACATTGAAAGGCATTGGATTCAGCCATTCCATACTCCCCAGTACAATCAGAATTAATGCCAGGACAACTGATCCGATCCGGTCCAGGCCGGAAAATGAAAATCCGTGGATGCAGTAAAATCTGCCTTTGAATCCCCGGCAGAGCATGGACTGGTATACCCGGTCCGCCCTTGCCGTCGCACGAACCAGCAGCATCCCAAACAGATAGGCGTAGGTCCGGTAGGTGTGCAAATTGGTTTTGGGCTCAAACCCCCTGACTTTTATGGCCGTTGCCAGGCGCAAATATTCCTGCTCCAGCACAAACACGTACCGGTAGGCAAGGAGCATCAGATATACAATTTTTTCAGGCATGTGGATGCGGTTCAAGGCGTTCCCCAAAGTGGCAATGGTCATGGTGGTCACAAGTGAAAGAAAGGCCAACAGGATGGCATTGGATTTAAGTGTGATCTGGGCAGCCAGAATCACGCCCTGGACAGAGCCGTCCGCGGGCCCGATACAAAACAGGGGGGTCCCCTCAAAAGTGATGGGCAACAGCACAAAAAGTACCAGATTAAACCCGTTGATCACCGCCAGTCTTTTTAACGCCTTTTTTAAAGGGATTTGGGACAACCAGATCATTGCCATTGACAGCCCCAGCCCTGCCGCCATAGTGGGAAAGGATTTTGAAACGGCCAACAGAAAGGAAAACAGGGTGGCAAACACGATCCGCAACCTCGGATCAAGGCGGTGGAAAATGGAATTTCCACCAGCAAATGCTTCGCTCAGCATAGGAACCCCTTAACTTCTTTTTTTACGCCGATAACCGAAAAAGGTGCTGATCATCATTCTTCTCATTTGGAGTTCCTATCTTTTAATATAAAGTTGCGATGGATAAAATAAGAAAATTTCTTTATTATTACAAGAGTAAAGATATGCGCCATCTTGACGGCAGTCGGGTTGATATACAATAAAAAGGAGGTCCCCCATGGCAGATCAGACAAACCAGGCAAACCAGGCAAACACAGTAGCCGGTCCCTGGAACACCCCATTTTGGCCCGAAGGGGTTGCGCACAATGTCACCGATTACCACTATCCGGTTTTCAAACTGCTGGACGATTCGGCAGCCCGTTATCCCAATCAAGTTTTCACCATATTCAACGGAGCAAAAAAGACCTTTTCCCAGGTTAAAGACACGGCTGACCGGATCGCCTATTTTCTGGTAAAAAAAGGCATCAAAAAAGGGGACAAGGTGGCAATAGTCTTGCCCAATCTGCCCCATTTCCCTGAAATATTTTTCGGTATCATGAAGACCGGGGCCGTGGCCGTAAACTGCAACCCGATATACACCCCCACAGAATTAAAACAGCAGCTTAATGATTCCACTGCAAAAATGGTATTCTGCATGGACCACTCCACCTTTTATCCCAATGCAGTCAAGGCCGCTGAAGGCACAGCGATTGAAACCATGGTGGTCTGTAATATCAAAAGCTACCTACCTAAACTCCAGGGATTTTTAGGCGGACTGTTAGGCAAAATTCCCAAAGCCGATCACCATGACCCCGAACATATCATGTTTGACGACATGGTGGCCCGGTCCAGACCCGAGCCGCCCGACATCACCATTGACCCAATCAACGATACGGCGGTCATGCTATACACCGGCGGCACCACAGGCGTCCCCAAGGGGGCAGAACTTGTACACATCAACTTCACCTACCAGGTGACCGCAATCATGGAATATCTAAGGCTGTCCCATGGTGACGGCAAACCGTTGGAAAAAGCATATTACGGAGGATACCATCGTTTTTTAGGCATCTTACCCTGGTATCACAGCTTCGGCATATCCGTAGCCATGCTGTGCGCCGCAGGCTCCGGCAGCAGCCTGGTATGCATCCCGGACCCCAGAACAGGCAAGCCCCCCTTCACGGATGTCCTCAAGGCCGTCCAGAAATACCGCCCCACGCTCATGCCGGCCGTCCCCACAATTTTTGTGGCCTTTACAAACCATGCCAAGCTTGATGAGTATGACCTGTCTTCCCTGATGGGATGCTTTTCAGGGGGAGCACCCATGCCGCCGGATGTATGCCGTCAGTTTGAGGAGAAAACCGGCGCTGTTATTTTTGAAGGATACGGGTTAACGGAAACCGCGCCTGTGCTGTCTGCCAATCCCACCAACCGGGAGATCAGAAAAATAGGCTCCATTGGATTTCCATTACCCGGCACGGACATAAAAATCCTGGATCTTGAGAATCCCACAAAGGAATTGTCCAGGGGCAAAGACGGCGAAGTGGCCGCTTGCGGCCCCCAGGTCATGAAAGGATACTGGAACAATTCCGATGCCAATGCTGACGCTTTTGTCACCATTGCCGGCAAACGCTATTTTCTAACCGGGGATATCGGTCACATTGACGAGGACGGGTATATCCTGATCACGGACAGAAAAAAAGATATGATCCTCGTGGGCGGATTTAATGTATACCCCAGGGATGTAGAAGATATTATATATACTCATCCCAAAGTTGAATTGTGCGCAGTGATCGGGGTAGCAAACAAACACAGTGGTGAAACCGTAAAAGCGGTTATCAAACTCAAACAAGGTCAGACTGCCACCCAGGAAGAATTCATGGCATTTTGCAAGGAAAACATGGCAGGATACAAACGCCCCAGGATCATTGAATTCAAAGATGATATTCCGGTCTCCAACATCGGCAAAGTGCTGCGCAGGGAACTGCGGGCCCCCCATTCCGATTAGCCCCGTCTTCGCACATATCATTCAATTCCTGGCCCGACAGATATTTTTTCAAATTTTGCTTGAGGTTAAGTGCGATTAATTCTATAAGACCAGGTGGTATTAAAGTTAAAACTTAAATGGATGGCTGCCGGTTGTGGGAGTCGTTCATAGAGGATTATAACCTGATGACAACACTAAATTTTTAGGAGGTTTTATGTCAACTCTCGTATTGGGTCACAAAAACCCAGATACCGACTCTGTAGTCGCAGCCATCGCGCTGGCCGATCTGAAAAAAAGCCTTGGTGAAGATATTGCGCCGGCTATTCAGGGCGCCCTGAACCCCGAATCCAAATTTGTCCTGGATAAATTCAGCCTAACTGCCCCTGAAGTTATCACCAGTTATGCAGGCAAAGATGTTTACCTGGTGGATCATTCTGACCTGGCCCAAAGCCCTGACGACCTTGGCGATGCCAATATTCTGGGTATTGTAGACCATCATAAGCTGGGTGATGTAACCACCGGACAGCCCCTGGAATGCTGGATCTGGCCTGTGGGCTGCACCTGCACCGTAATTACTTGCATGTACGATTACTTCAATGTCGAAATTCCCAAAGGCATTGCCGGTGCCATGCTGTGCGCCATCCTGTCCGACACCGTAATTTTCAAATCCGCCACCTGTACAGACAAAGACAAAGAAGTATGTGCAAAGCTGTCTGAAATCTGCGGCGAATCCGATCTTGATACCCTGGGCATTGAAATGTTCAAGGTAAAATCTGCTGTAGACGGCACTCCGGTTCGTGAGCTGGTTCTGCGCGACTACAAAGACTTTAACATGAGTGGTTCCGGCATTGGCTGCGGCCAACTTGAACTGGTTGACCTGTCTATCGTTGACGGCATCAAGGCTGATCTTGAAAAAGACATCCGTGATCTGAAGGCGGAAAAAGGTCATCACACTGTACTGTTGATGCTCACCGACATCATGAAAGAAGGCACCGAGCTTCTCGTCGCTTCTGACGACGAATCTGTTGTTGAAAAAGCCTTTGGTGAAAAACCGGTTGACGGCAAATGCTGGCTGCCCGGCATCATGAGCCGTAAAAAACAGATCATTCCCTTTCTGGAAAAAGTATTTGGTTAGTTAAGTAATTCAAGGGCTTTTGGTGTTTTGCCAAAAGCCCTGCCCTTCATCTTTTAAAATTGGAAGATGAATTAATATTTTTAAGAAGTAAAAAGGACTTCAATGTTTGGTCTGAGCCAGTTTGCCTTTGGATGATTTTCACCTAAGAAAAGAATTCCAATACCTTCATTAGTCTTTCTTGCCACCCGGCCAATCTCCTTGACGGGCTTTAAATCAGGTCTCTGAAAAGTTATCGTGAGTTTATCAAAAATTTTGAAATCATCTAATGGGATAGATTTAATAAAAATCCCAGTCTCACTTATGTTGATACTAATTCCTTTATAAAGTTTTCTTTTAAAGAGGATATCAACTGGCAGCCCATAATCAAACCTTGGAGAATTTCGCCAGTCATATGATTTTTGGTAAGTCATTTTCCTCTCTATTTTTGGGATTTCTTGAAAAAGACCAAATAAACCTATCAATTTAAATGTTCTTTGTAAATAATCAAAATGAAGTATCCCCCTTGTTATGAAAAGATCGACTCCGCACTTTTGCGGCGTCATATCTCCTCAGTTTTGAGGTGATCTTTTTTGCATCCCGGGGGCAATAATTTCGTTCAGAGTTACCTTGGCCGTTAAATAACGCATTCAAAATTTTAGTTCGTAATTGTCGAATCCTTTGTTAAAATATCAACCAATTCGACTTTTAAACAATCCTTTTTTACTGGCAAATAAATACGCTGCAACCAAGAAAGATTTTTTTCCCTTGCATGGAAAAGTGAGCGCAGATATAGACGATAAGACATTTAACCTTAAGGACCACAGATTAAATAACGGCCATGGCCGACCTGGTCTTTCACCGAGCTCAGGCCACAACAAATCATGAAAGGAACTAACCGGTTAGTTTAGTTCTTTCATATAAAAAATTGAACGAAATAGCTTGCCTTTTGGCCCATCTACTTCGTTGCATAAAAGGCCAATAGACCTGCTAGTTAACCTTTAATGCGCCTTGTAGATGAACCCTAATTCGGCGTTATTTCTGCCCAACTTATTTAATCTGCGGTCCTAAGTTAACTTTTTCTTCACATATAACTCCCCATTCGCTTATTTTGAAATCAGAAAAGCCAATTTATAATCATGGGGAGTCATTATTTGCCTAAAAAAAGACAATCCTGAATAATTTTAGTTTTTAATTCTTATATGGTTTGTTTTTTGCATATAAAAATTATGATTTTGCATTCCAAATATGACATAATTTTTCTGAGCAAGAGTATTATAACACAATATATTGTGTGTAAAAATTAACAAAACACTAAAAAAAATAAGCGAATGGGGAGATATAAAAGGTCTACAATGTTTAAATTTATTCATGCAGCCGATATCCATTTAGACAGTCCATTGCGCGGTCTATCCAGATATGAGTCCGCGCCCGTTGATGCCATTCGAAACGCGTGCAGAAGAGCCTTTCAAAATCTGGTGGGTCTGGCGATAGAAGAAAAAGTGGCTTTCGTGCTTTTAGCCGGAGATCTCTATGACGGAGACTGGAAAGACTACAGCACGGGAATTTTTTTAAGCCGGCAAATGGGCCGCTTAAATCAGCATGATATACAAGTATTTTGTGTCGCAGGAAACCATGATGCTGCTAATCGGATGACCAAAGCCTTGGATACGCCCTCAAACATGAAAATTTTTTCTGCCGGAAAAGTGGAAACAGTAAAACTGGAAGAATTGTCTACTGCCATTCATGGGCGCAGTTTCAAAAGCCGGCATGTTGACGAAAACCTGGCAACGGGATTTTGTGAAGCTGAAAAAGGCGTGTTCAATATAGGACTTCTTCATACCAGTCTTGATGGCCGGGAAGGACACGCAAGCTATGCGCCGTGCTCCCTGGATGATCTTATTTCAAAGGGATATCAATACTGGGCATTAGGCCATATCCACAAACAGGAAATCGTTTGTAAAGACCCCCTTGTTGTGTTTCCCGGATGTATACAAGGCCGTCATATTCGGGAGAGCGGCCCAAAGGGTTGTGTTATTGTCACGGTTGAGGACGAAACCGTAAAGGAAATTGAAAAAATTCCCCTTGATGTCCTGCGCTGGACGCAAATACAAATTGATATGACCGATATTGAAGAACGTCGGGATATCCTGGAAAAAATCAGGGAAGCCGTTGAAAAAGAACAAATATCGGCAGAGGACAGGCCCCTTGCAATGAGAATAAAACTGATCGGTACAACAAAGCTGTCTGATCAACTTGCCGCTTTCCCGGAAAGATTTGAACAACAAATTAAAGCGCTTGGGGCTGAAATTGCAGGCGATCAACTTTGGATTGAGCGTGTTGAAAACAAAACCCAGGGAAAATATGATTTAGAAACGGCCCTGGCTGATGATAATGCACTGGGGAAATTACTCAAGTCGATCATTTCAACACCAAATGATGTTGAGATGATAGATGGTTTGGCAGATAAAATAGCAGAACTTCGGCAAAAAGTTCCCCCACAAGCATTTGGGCCCGATACCATTATAGATTTGAACGATGAACAAACCATCAAACGAATAACCCAGGAAGCCCAAAAAATGCTGATCGGCAGAATGCTTTCAAGCGGGGGTGATAATGAGAATTAACCGCCTTGATCTTATGGCTTTCGGACACTTCACAGAAAAATCCTTAGACCTGTCTGATGGTAATTTGGGATTACATATTATTTACGGAGATAATGAAGCCGGGAAAAGTACATCATTGAGAGCGCTTATCGGTTGGCTGTTCGGCATTCAAACCAGAACCAAAGACAACTTTCTTCATTCCAATCCCCAGCTTCGAATAGGTGGAGAATTACAGTTTTTAAATGGACAAAAATTTGAATTTATCAGAAGAAAAGGAAACAAAGACACGCTGCTCAATTTTGGAAGCAATGAGCCGTTAGATGAAAACCGGTTCACACGATTTCTTCCTGCCGGCATTGATGAAACCCTTTTTACTAAACTATGGGGTATTGACCATGGCCGGTTAATTGCCGGTGGCCAGGAACTGTTGGAACAATCCGGGGATCTTGGCCAGGCGTTATTCAGTGCCGCGGTGGGGACTGCGGATTTCAGAAAAATCCTGGAGGGAATGCAAAACAGTGCAGCGGAGATATTCAAACCTCGAAGTTCCAAGGCTCTGTTAAACAAGGCGATATCAGATTATAAAGATGCGCAAAAAAGAATGCGTGATGCCATCCTGCCCGTTTCTAACTGGAAAGCACTGCAAAAAGAGTTATCAAAAAGCAATGCCGATATCAGTGGTGTTGAACAAAAGATCACTGAAACGAACAAACAAAAAAACCGCCTGGAAAGAATCAACCGTGTCAAAGGCGCCCTGGCCCAACGTCGAAACTATCTGGCGAAAATTGAAGAATTAGGCCCTGTGTTGCTGCTGCCCCAAGATTTTACCGACCAACATAAAACAGCCGTAGAAACGCTTCAAAATGCATTAGACTTAAAAGAACGCCTGGGAGTCAAACTTGCCGCCTTAAATAAAGAATCCGGTGCTTTAAGTGTCCGGGATGATCTGCTGAAAAATGAAGATGCGATCCTAATGCTCTACAAAAATCTTGGTGCGGTTGAAAAAACAAATGCGGACCGACCCCAGCAGGATGGAAAAAGACGGTTGTTGCGCAATGATGCCCAAACCCTGTTAAAAGGTATCCGGCCTGATATGGATTTAGATGACGCAGATCAACTCAGGCCCCTTCTAAACAATAAAAAATGGATCTCGGGATTGGTCCGGAAGAACAGTTTATTGATACAAAAGGAAGCAGGATTCAAAGCCGCATTAAAAGATCTGCTGGACGAACAAAAATCACTTAAAAGTAAATTAGAAGATATATCACAAAGTCAAATTGACTTAACGCAGTTAAAAGCGTCAATTGCTTCAGCACGCAAAGCAGGAGACATTGAACAACGCCTGGATGACATTACAATACAGGCCGCACAAGAAAACGCAGCCGGGAAAAATGAATTTGCAAGATTAGGGAACTACCACGGCACGGCAGACGCATTGTTATCTATGATTTTACCGGTTCCTGAGACCATAGACCGGTTTGAAAAAGAAAACGATGAACTTATAGAAAAATTCAAAACCGCATCCCGAAAAAAGCAGGAACTGGAAGATGAAAAAAAACAGGCTGAACAGGAGTTAAACGCTTTATTATTAAAAGAAGACGTACCTCAAATTGCTGATTTAGAGGCATTGCGTAAAGACCGAGATCTGGGATGGGCATTAATAAAACAAAAATATATCCAACAACTGGATATCAGCAACACGCTTTCGGCATATACACAAGAAATTGACTTACCAACTGTTTATGAAAAAAAAATCAGACAAGCTGATAATATATCAGACCGCCTGAGGCTGGATGCTGATCAGGTGGTTAAACGGGCAGAACTGGAAGCCCAGATTGATAGCATGGTGTCTCAAATCAATGAGCTGTCAACGGTTCTCGAAAAAACAAAAAAGGATCAAACTGATTTTAATATCAGGTGGACGGATATTTGGAAGTCTTTAAATATTATTGCCGGCACCCCCCGGGAAATGAAACAGTGGTTGCTGAAAGCAGAAAGGCTGATCGAAAAAATCCAAACGGTAAAGGCCGTTTCAACCAATAAAGAAAAACTGTCTGAAGCGTGCGATCAGTTAAAAAAACTGATTTCAAATCAGATTTTCCAATTTAATCCTTTGCAAAAGACAAAAGAAAAACGCCTTGAAGCATTGATTTCATTGTGTGAACAACGAATTGAAAAAGAACAAAAAGAGCGTGATAAACGTCGTGAAATAGAGCTGTCTTTAAAGGATTCAGGAATCCGTTTAAAGCGAACCCAGGATGAGCTGAAAACGGTTAAAAATGATTTGATGGCCTGGTCCGATGAATGGAAAAAAGCAATAGACGGCCTAAGCCTGAAAACCGACGTACACCCGGAAACAGTTACCGAAATCGTTGACAACCTGGTGCTGTTCTTCCAAAAATTCGATCAATCTGAAGAGTTGCGTAAAAGAATTTACGGCATGGATAAGGTTAAAGAAAACTTTCACAGCAAAGTTTATGAATTTGCCAAGCGCATTGAATTCAAAACAGACGATCAGGATGCACTGACAATTGCGGCTCTTTTACATCGAGATCTGAATGCTGCGCGCGAAGCCCGGGCAAGTTTAATCAAAATTAAAGACCAACTTGATGAAAAAGAGCAGGATATACAAGCGGTCAATATTACTATCCGCCATTCACAAGAAAAAATTATCGAATTAAAAAAGCAAGCCAGGACTGAAACAGATGGGGCACTTATTAAGGCCGCTGAAAGATCAAACAATAAGCGTGATCTGTTAGAACGCATTGAAACGCTTGAACAGGAACTTAATCGCAATGGTGACGGTTTAAGCATTGCCGCGTTGGAAGAAGAGTTAAACAATTGTGAAATTGACGCCATAGAAGCCGAGACTGAAAAAATATCCATTGAGCTAAACGACCTTCAATCCCAAAGAGACAATTTACGAGATCAGCGGCGGACAATTCAAGACGAAATCAAAGAAAAAGATGGGAATGCGCTGGCAGCCAACGCGTCCGCACAATCAGAAGAACATCTGGCCGGCATAGCCCAGCATGCTGAACATTATCTGCGTTTCCAGATAGGCGCGCTCATCCTTGAACAGCAAATAGAAAGCTACAGAAAAGAAAATCAGGCTCCTGTATTAGGCAGAGCAGGTGAATTATTTTCTACGCTTACATTGGGTTCCTACGCAGGGCTGAGGGACGAACTGGATTCTTCCGGAAAGCCAATACTGCTTGGTGTTCGACCGGACGATCACGAGGTGGCCATAGCCGGCATGAGTGACGGGTCCCGGGATCAACTCTATCTTGCTTTGCGCCTGGCGACCCTTGAGCAGCATATAAAAAAAGAAGAACCCATGCCCTTTGTTGTAGATGATATCCTTATCGGATTTGATGATGATCGAACCTGTGTCTGCCTGGAAGTGCTGGCCCAATTATCAACAAACATTCAAGTCCTGCTTTTTACACACCATCAACGGGTGCTGGAATTGGCAATGAACTGTAATGAAAGCGATAGGATTTTTCAACACAGGCTTTCTTAACGAATTAGGCTTGGGATTGCTTAATGGGCTTTTTTTGTAACGGCGGGATCCACAACCACCAGAGGAACGCCTAACCTTTCTTTAAGTTTCTTGATCCGGGCAAATGCAGGTGCATGGTCATGGGAGGGGTCAAATACGGCAAGAACGATATCATGGTGGGAATCAACGTAGCCGGATAAAACATTTTCAGGACTGCCGGCACTCAATGCGACAGAATAGGGAACCGGACAGTTCAAATTTTTAAGCATTTTTTTCAACGGCCCGGAGATACCCGCAAGGTGTTTGGTGTCCTGGCCGAACATATCACGGTGTTCTATTTCAATATTTCCGATTTTGCCGCCTATATTATTTGAATAATTTGTATGATCTGCCGTATAATCCGCGCCAAGTGTTCTGCCTTTTCTATTGTTTATAAACTGGAGAATACACAGCCGGGCACTGATATGCTTACACAAATCAGCGGCATATTTAAAAATCGGACGGGAGGGATCATTCCCGTCAATGGCAAGCAGTATCTGCTTCATCTTACCCCTTTCTGTTATTTTTTAAGAACCCGTGCGAGAAAATTTATGGGAAACACCAATGTTAATAGAATGAATCAGCATTTTATATACCAGACAATGCAGGTTCCTCAATTTTTTCTTTATACCACGCCCACAAGAGCCTTCAGCGATCAGAAAAAGGCAAGTTGCCTGGATCGTGAAAACAGGAGGCTGTTTCATTTTGAAATAGAGGTATTTTCAAAAAGCACCAAAGCATACTGATATCATTTACAATACGCACCTATTGCAGAAAATATATCCCCTGTTATGATTTGCAACGCAGTTTTTACCTTGAAATTTTAGCCCCGTCATTTAGGATAAATGATATATATAACAGGCACGGGCTGAACTTTCTTTTTACCGTGGTTCAGCCCACAACGAAAGTTGAAAGATCTGTGCCGGCTACACAGATCTTTCTTATAACAGCCACGGACTGACCTGGCCTATCAACACCCAGGCCCAGTCCACAACGAAACAAGAAAGTAATTCAACAACTTATTGAAACTTTCATATAAAAAAACGTATTATAAAATTAAAAGAAAGGGGTTACAATGTCCGTTATCACCATCTCAAGAGGTTCTTACAGTCGCGGAAAGGAAGTTGCTGAAAAGGTAGCCTCTGAACTGGGTTATAAATGTATTTCCCGTGATATTCTGCTTGAAGCGTCGGAAGAATTCAATATCCCGGAGATCAGACTGATCAGGGCACTTCATGACGCACCATCCGCTCTTGAAAGATACACCCACGGCAGGGAACGCTATGTAAGTTATATCCGGAAGGCGCTCTTACAGCATATCCAAAAAGACAATATTGTTTATCACGGACTGGCGGGGCACTATTTTTTGCTGGATCTTCCCAATGTCCTGAAAATCAGAATCACATCGGATATAGAGGAACGTGTAAAAGAAGAAGTCCGGCGGGAAAATATATCCGAGGAAAAAGCACGCTATATCCTGAAAAAAGATGATGATGAGCGAAGGAAATGGGGCCTGAGGTTATACGGAATTGATACATGGGACAGTAAACTTTATGATATGGTCATCAATATAAAAAACCTTTCAGTTGAGGATGCCGCAGACCTGATTTGCCGAGCGGTTCGAAAACCCAATTTTAAAACCACACCCAAATCGGAAAAAATGCTTGATGATGCCCTTCTTGCCGCAAAAGTTCATGCGGCTCTTGTGAAATTATCTCCAAAAAGCATTGTCACAGCCGATGACGGTGTTGTAAGGATCGGTGATCCGGAAGTTTCGTTGGACATAAAAAATGATGCATATAATGAAATAAAAAAAATTGCTGAAAATGTCGAAGGCGTTAAAGAGGTTATTATAAGTATGAACAAAAAAACCGATGACCACCATGCCGTTAATCCATTCCACAATATATGACCATAAACCTTAGAGCTTGTTTGGGAATTGGGGCCATTTTCATGAGATTTCGCTTCGATCCCCTAATTATCAAACAAGCTCTTAGCCGAGACAACGCATTTCACCAATAAAAAAAGCAGCCAATCGGCTGCTTTTGAAATCTTTGTGGGGTGAGTGACCGGGATTGAACCGGCGGCCACCAGGGCCACAACCTGGTGCTCTACCGACTGAGCTACACCCACCACAAAAAACTCTGCATAACTATCAGAACTGCTTTTCTTTTTCAAGTCTTTTTTTGCACTATTAATGAAATTTGAGTTACATATTGTGATTGACCTGCCCTGCCCCTTTGATTATTATTCTTTAAATATTTACAAACAAAACACGCAACAAGGCGGTTAATATAATGAATATGAATACGCTGATCATTTTTACCATACGTCTGATTATAGGCCTTGCATTCGGAATCATCCTTACCCGGCTGTTCAAACCGGACTGGGGCATCTTCCATGGTGTTGCCACAGGCATAATTCTTGTGGCCCTGGCTTATGGCATGAGCTATTACAGAAAATCCAAAGGGTAACAGGCAGGCATTTGTGGACAATATAATTCTGGGCACAGCAGGACACATTGATCATGGGAAAACCAGCCTGGTCAAGGCATTGACAGGCATTGAAACAGACCGTCTCAAGGAAGAAAAAGAACGCGGTATCACTATAGAACTTGGGTTTGCCTCCCTGGATCTTCCCAATGGACAGCACATCGGCATCGTGGACATGCCCGGTCATGAAAAATTTGTAAAAAACATGGTGGCCGGTTCGTCGGGCATTGATGTGGTGGTCATGGTTATTGCGGCAGATGAAGGCGTCATGCCCCAGACCCGGGAGCACATGGAGATCTGCAACCTCATGGGCATCAACCACGGCATGATTGCCCTGACTAAAACGGATCTTGTGGATGACGATCTGCTGGAACTTGCAATGGACGACATCCATGACTTTATCCAAGACACCTTCCTTGAAGACAAACCCATTGTCCCCGTGTCCTCTGCCACAGGCCAAGGGCTGGAGGACTTTTTAAGCACCCTTGAAGAAATATGTACACAAATCCCGCCCCGTAAATTTTCTTCCATTTTCCGACTTCCCGTGGACCGGGTATTTTCCATGAAAGGGTTCGGCACGGTCATCACCGGAACTCTGATTTCAGGTCAGGTGAGCGTGGGCCAGGACATCATGGTGTTTCCAAGGAAAATCACATCAAAGGTCCGGGGCCTGCAGGTGCATTCCAGCTCGGTGGAAACAGCCATAGCCGGTACCCGGACGGCCATCAATTTCCAGGGTCTTGACCGGGAAGCCGTATTCAGAGGCGATGTACTCTCCACGCCGGGGGCTTTGATTGAAAGCTATATGGTGGATGCACAGTTTCATTACCTGAAAAGCAATGCCAAGCCGGCCAAAGCCCGGACAAGGGTAAGATTCCATTCGGGCACAAGTGAAATACAAGGGTACATGATCCTGCTGGACAGGGAAACGCTTTTGCCCGGGGACACGGCACCGGTTCAGTTCCGCCTGGAATCCCCGGTCTGCTGTATCAAAGACGACAGATACGTTATCCGATCCTACTCTCCTGTTAAAACCATCGGGGGCGGTGCCATCCTCAACCCGGTGTCCCAGAAATACAAGCTTAAAGACACGGCTACGATTGAAGGACTTTATGACCTTGCTGCACAGGATGATGAAAAAACCATTGCCTATTTTCTCTCCATCAAGGGATATTCCGGGTTGACCTTAAATGAATTAAGGGTCATGACCAATGTCCCGGACAAAAAACTGGCTGCCGCTTTGCAGAAAATGCTTGCAAAACAGGAAGCTGTCATAACGGACAAGGAGAAGCAGATCTATGTACATGGCACTATTTTTGATGAATTTAAGGAAAAAGTACTGGAACGGCTGACCATCTATCACCAGGCAAACCCTTTGAAGGAAGGCATGCCGGCCCAGGAGCTGAAATCCAAATTTCAATATGTGGATGATGCCCGGTTTTTCAACATCCTGTTCCACCGCCTGGAAAAGGAAAACCTCATTGTTCTGAACAAAAACCTTGTGAAACTTTCAGAATTCAAGGTGGCCCTGCAGGTGGACCAGCATGAAACCAAAGAAAAAATTGCCAACATTTACAAAAAAGCTGGTCTGACCCCACCCTTTTTCCGCACCATATGCCAAGATCTGGACCTGGACCAGAAAACGGGGAAGGATGTGATGCAGATGCTCATTGATGAAAAACAGGTGATCAAAACAAAAGATGACCTATTTTTTGATGCCGTTGCCGTCAATAATCTTGCAACAGAACTCATTGAATTCCTCAAAGCCAATGAAAAGATCACCACACCGCAATTTAAGGATATGACCGGCATTTCCAGAAAATATGTTATCCCTTTGATTGAATATTTTGACGCCATGCACCTGACCATACGGGTTGAGGACCACCGGCAGTTAAGGAAGAAACTGGCCTGAGCATCAAATTTTTTCAACAAAAGAAGTAACGATACTGTCCAGGCGCATCCAGCCGTCAAGGGTCAAAACAAATCGTTGCCCGGCGTCCTGGAATCGGGCCAACCCTTTATCTTCAAGGTTGTCCATTAGGCGTTGAAACACGGTTAAAAACCGATTCTGCCACAGGCTTTGCCCGGTTCTAATGTCAAGGCCCATGGATGTCCGCAGCCCCACCATAACAAATTCTATCTGCCGCTGTTCCAGGGTAAGGATTTCACTGTCAAATGCGGGAAATTCTCCTTTTTTCAAGGCTCTGATATATCCATTCAGGTCCGGGGCATTCCAGAACCTTTTATACACAGCCGATCCATCCGTATCGCCCTTTACGGCATAGGAATGGGCGGCCGGCCCGAATCCATGGTAGGGCAACATCTGCCAATACGCACGGTTGTGCAGGGAACGAAGGGCTGTATGCGTTGCAAAACTGGATACTTCATAATGATCCCATCCACGGGCCTTCAAATATGTGGCAACCGCATAGAACAGATCAACCTGATCCGATTGTGCCATAGGTAAAAACTGACCCCGTTCATGCATGGCATGCAGAGCCGTGCCCGGTTCCAGAGTAAGCATATAACAGGAAAGATGCGCAGGCGATAGATCCAAGGCAGCATCCAGCTCCCGGATCAGGTGTTCTCCGGTCTGACCGGGAAGGCCGTAAATAAGATCCAGACTTATATTTTCAATACCGGCAGCACGGACCTTTTCCACGGCATGTACGGCATCATCTGCTGAATGAATACGCCCTAAAAGGGCAAGCTGTACCGGATCAAGTGACTGGACACCGAGGCTTACACGATTAATCCCCATACTTTGGAACGATTTCAAATGGATCTCGTCCAGGGTACCGGGATTGGCTTCAAGGGTGATTTCGGTCTGACGACAAAGGCCAAAGGCGTTGTCCAAAGCTCGCAGAATGGCTTCAAGGTGCTGAGGTCCAAGCAGAGACGGCGTGCCGCCACCGAAGTACACAGTTGCAGCGTTGCCTTTGGGCTGTAATACAGTTGAAGGTGAACGCAGCCGAATTTCCTGGACTAGGGCCGTGACATAATCAGAAATCAAAGAGAGGTTGGTTTTGGAATAAAAATCGCAATACCTGCATTTTTTTATACAAAAGGGAACGTGAATATAAAGGTGCTTACACAAACCGCGTCATCAGCCGGTCAAGAATCTGGTCCACGTTTTTTGGGGTGACGCCGTAATTTTCACAGGCAAGCCGCACCTGGTCCATTTGGGGGCTTGTATCCATATCTTCAAGCCCCTTAAAAAAACCCATGCGCCGACCGATCTGATAAAGGATACGCTCTTGGGGGGCCAATTCAAAAAACCGGTCAATAACCCCAATCATTTTCTCCTTGTCATGGGGCATCTTACCGGTAACAGTTTCAAACAGATTCAGAATGTGATCACTTTTTACACGGGACTGGATATTGTCCAGTGCCTCAAGCATCAGGCGCACTTCCGTGGCAATCATGGCATCACCCGGTTTTTCAAACATACCCCGAAGCTGCCAGTGGGAAAGTTCTGTGGAAGGAGAAAGACCCAGGGTCCGAATTTTGATCACATCCGGATTAATGGCATTCAGTGCTTCAGCGGTCTCAAGGGCATGCTCAATGGACAAATCAACGCCACCTAAACCCGGCATCACATACGTATACAACTTAATACCTGCCTGCCGGATCCGTTTACCCGCCTCTATGTGGCCGGCTCTGTCAACTCCTGTACGCATACGGTTAAGCACCAAATTTGACCCACTTTCAAGGCCCAGATGAATTCGGTTAAGACCAAGTTTATGCAACTGTTCCAGAGTATCGTCAGGCAATTGAAGGATGGTGCTGCTTCTGGCATAGGTGGCAATGGTTTCAGTTTGAGTAAAACAGTCCTTGATATGCCCGAGCACAAAAAGCAGGTCCTTGGGTTTCATAACCAGGGGATTGGCATCCTGGAGGAAAATGGAGGCCATGCCCGCAGCATGCCACTTGACAGCATTGTTGAATGCAACCCGGTCCCGAACCTCGAAAGCGGTATAAATGGAATGAATCCGCTCCTGATCAAAGGCAATGGGCGTGGCATTTTCCTGAAGCAGCCTGTCAATGTATGTACGAACCAGGTCAATGTCTTTAATAATATCTTCCACAGGGCGTATGGAAAATTTCTGCTTTTTATAAACCGGACAAAAGGAACAGCGATTCCACGGGCAGTTCCGGATCAGACGCAGCAGCAGGCTGTATGCATCATTGGCCGGATAAATGGTTCCCTGTTCATATCCCTGGTATGTCTGTGTCTGTTTATCGTCTGTCATAGTAAAAAAACTTGGTAAAAAGAGCTACGGTTTCTGCCTCATATTGAACCTTTCCGATAAAAGGGTTATAAGCATTAGAAAAATGAAAGTCAATATTTGGATCTGTCTTGAAAAGATATCCCGATTTTGTTATTTATTCCTAATTTTTATAGTTAATTATCAAATTTTTCCGCACTGGGCGGAAAGATATGTGCAACACGTAAGGAGATCGCATGCCTGGCTTTGAATTATTTTCAGATGAGGAACGTAAACAGGTCAATGATGTACTGGAAACGGGCGTTTTATTCAGATACGGATTTGAAGGGGCCAGAAACGGCCATTTTAAAGCCCTGGAATTTGAGAAAAAACTGGCCCAAATAACAGGTACGAGGTTCAGCCACCTATGTTCCAGCGGAACAGCAGCCCTTTGCACGGCCCTTGCCGCCTGCGGCATCGGGGCTGGGGACGAGGTTATTGTTCCGCCGTTTACCTTTGTGGCCACATTTGAAGCCTTGATCCAGGCAGGTGCAGTCCCTGTGTTTGCAGACATTGACCAGACCCTTTGCTTGGACCCGGACCGCCTGGAAGCGGCTATAACACCGAGGACCAAGGCAGTAGTACCGGTGCACATGTGCGGGGCCATGGCAAGGATTGATGAGATAAAAGCCTTTTGCGATAAAAAGGGTCTGATACTTTTGGAAGATGCGTGCCAGTCTTTGGGCGCAAGTTTTAAGGGCAGTCATCTGGGCACATTCGGCAAGGCCGGCTGTTTTTCCTTTGACTCGGTTAAAACCGTGACCTGTGGTGAAGGCGGCGGTATTATTACAAATGACGAAGATATTTATACCCGGTGCTGCCAGTATGCCGATCATGGCCATGACCACCTAGGCGGGCCGGACCGAGGCGCGGACGACCATCCCATCATGGGCACCAACTACAGAATATCCGAACTTAATGCCGCAGTGGGGGTTGCCCAGTTAGGCAAACTTGACCGCATCGTTGAAATCCAGAAAAAAAATAAAGCCGCCATAAAAGATGCCATGAAAAAAATTGAAGGCGTTACCTTCCGCGCACTTCCCGACCCGGATGGGGACTCGGCTACCTTCTTGAGCTTTTTTATGCCCACACAAGATCAGGCCGAACAGGCGGCAAAAAAACTTGCAAAAAACGGGGCACCTTGTGCCTACTGGTATAACAACAACTGGCATTATTATAAAGAATGGCACCACCTCAAGAAAATGAAACGTGCAGCCAAACTGCCTTTTGAATTGAGTGCCGACCTGCCGGATTATGAAGGCCTTGTCCTGGAACAAAGTGAAGACATCATGAAACGGGCGCTGTCCATGCAGATCATGCTGTCCTGGACCGATGATGATATGGACAAACGTATACAGGCTGTATTAAATGCTTTAACCTAAGGATTTATCAATGTTCAGAAATTTTAAGCTGGTTCCCAAAATTCTTTTCGGCCGGGGCTGTTTTGCCCAGCTTGACGAGGTAGTGGGCGGTCGGCGCAAGTCCGGTGAAGACTGGGCAGTTTTTGTTGTGGATGATGTATTTAAAGGCAAGGACCTTGAAAAACGCATCCCCTTGCATGACAACGATTTTCTTTTGTGGGTCAATGTCGCGGATGAGCCCAAAACAGGCTATGTGGATAAGCTCACCCTGGAAGCAAAAAATTTCAACGCTGCCTTTCCCTGTGCTGTCATCGGTATTGGGGGCGGCTCCGCCATGGACCTTGCCAAATCCGTCTCTTTGATGCTCACCAATGAGGGTTCATCCACCGAGTACCAGGGATGGGATCTGATCAAGAACCCGGCCGTATGGCATGCAGCCGTACCCACCCTTTCCGGTACGGGTGCCGAGGTTTCCCGGACGGCCGTGCTCACCGGACCCGAGAAAAAACTGGGACTGAACTCCGATTATACGGTGTTTGACCAGGTGGTCCTGGACCCTGAACTGACCAAAGACGTGCCCAAGGAACAGCACTTTTACACCGGCATGGACTGCTATATTCACTGCATTGAGTCTTTGCAGGGCACCTATATCAATGAATTTTCCAAAGCCTATGGGGAAAAATCATTGGATCTTTGCCGCCAGGTATTTGTGGATAACCATCCAGATTCGGCTGACAAGCTGATGATGGCCTCCTTTTTCGGCGGCATGAGCATTGCGTACTCCCAGGTGGGTGCCTGCCATGCCTTGTCCTATGGCCTATCCTATGTGCTTGGCACCCATCACGGTGTAGGCTGCTGCATCACCTTTGACACCCTGGATGAATACTATCCTGACGGGGTGAAAGAATTTCGAGCCATTATGAACAAAACAGGGGTGGACATTCCCAGAGGGCTAACAAAGGACCTTACCGGGGATCAAATGGAAACCATGATCCGTGTAGCATTAGGCCTTGATCCCTTGTGGGAAAACTGCCTGGGTAAAGACTGGAAAAATATCATGACCCGTGACAAGGCCCGCAGCCTTTTTGAGAAGATGTAGCCATGCCCATCGCAGTGATTCCAGCTCGTTTCGGTTCCAGTCGACTTGGGGGCAAGCCGTTGATTAACATTGCAGGCAAGCCCATGATCCAGCGGGTATTTGAGCAATCCCAAAAATCATCCGTGGTGACAAGAACCATTGTTGCCACGGATGATGAACGTATTGTCAGTGCCGTCAAGGCATTTGGCGGAGACGCCGTAATGACCTTGGACACCTGCCGCTCCGGTACGGACCGGGTGGCTGAAACCGCCAAGATGCTTGGTGCGGATGATAAAGATATTATCATCAATATCCAGGGGGATCAGCCTATGTTTGATCCTATAAGCCTTGATGATTTGATCAGGCCCTTTGACGAAGATCCCGGCCTTGCCATGTCCACCCTGGCGTATAAAATCAAAAATCCCCGGGAAATTACAGATCCCAAGGACGTAAAGGTCGTGTTCAATCGCCAGGGCTTTGCCATGTATTTTTCCCGGGCCCAGATTCCCTTTCCCCGGGACGGCCAGACAGATGTAGACTACTATAAGCATTTAGGGTTTTACGCCTATACGAAAGCCTTTCTGGACCAAATCGTCACCCTTGACAGCGGCACCTGCGAACAGGTGGAAAAGCTGGAACAGCTTCGGGTGCTGGAATACGGCTTCCCCATCAAAGTGGCTGTCACCCAATATGATTCACCTGAGATTGATCTGCCCGAAGATATTGAACGTGTTGAAGCAATCCTGCGCGAACACGGCTGATTATACATGAATAAATTCTATAAAATCATCCATACGTCAAGTCGAATCCTATGGGGAAACAGGGAAAAACGAATTCTTTGTGAATCATTGTGGATGAAAAAAAATGGTCACCAGGTAGCCATTATTGCACCTGGGGATAGTGTTTTGTTCAAAAAAGCCAAACAAAATGGATTGATGGTTTATCCCATGTCCTTCAAATCATTGGCCGGAATCGGTGAGTATGGGCGGATCAAACAGATATTTGCCGGAGAACAACCCTTTGTGGTCAATGCCCACGGAAAAGGCGATGCCAAACTTGCTTTGAAGGCAGCCCAGACCATGGGCGTCCCCTGCCGGATCATGTCCCGCCACAATGGGAAACGGGTTAAAAGCACCTGGCCCAACAAAAAAATTTATAAAACCCTTTGCCACTACATTTTCACCACTTCAAAAGACAGCGCAAAGCACTTGAAGCAGACCTTTTCCCTTTCAGACATGCAAATTTTCTCCATTCCCGACGGCATTATCATGCCTGATGCTACCGCTCCCCCAAACGAAACACCCCAAACAGCGGCCAGACAAAAGCTGGCAAACAGCTTGGGATTGGAAACAGATGCCCGGTTTATTGGTATTTTTGGTAAAACAGCACGCCAAAGTAAACAGCAGCTTTACAAAATCGCTGACCAACTTAGTCGGCACTTCCCTTCTCATCATCTGGTGATTGCCGGTATCCCCGAAAACCAGAATACCATGGATAAAAGATTCATCTCCCTGGCGCATATACCGGCGCTGCCAGAAGGACAGGATGCCTTCTACCAGGCCTTGGACTGCTGTCTTTATTTCCCCAACTCCCAAAATTTTTACCAGGGGGTACCTTGGGAAGTAATAAGGGCCATGGCTTGCTTCTGCCCGGTGATCGGTCCGGATGCGCCCGGTATCAGAGATATTCTTATTGATAATAAAACCGGTAGGGTCTTTGACCCAAGGCAATCTGAATCGTTGCCAAAAATCATTAACTGGGTCCTGAATACTCCTCAGACGATTCAGACCCTGGTCCGGGAAGCCCAGTCCAGGGTTGAAAAACACTACACCATGGATGCCATGGGCAGGGATATCTTGCGTATTTACCGGTTACGCCAAATAAAAATTGATCGAAAATTTCAAATGAGTTCTTAGAACCTTTTAAAAATACAATAGGTTCCATCTCTGGAAAGTTCACTTCTGGAATACAGCCGCAATCAACCCAGGCATACACAAACAAAAAAGGCTTTCAGTAATTTAACTGAAAGCCTTTTTTTATTTTGGTCGGGACGACTGGATTTGAACCAGCGACCACTTGTCCCCCAGACAAGTGCGCTACCAGGCTGCGCTACGTCCCGTTTAAAGCAACGTCGGTGTATTTATCACTTCCATCTGGGGGTGTCAATAAAGATTATTTTTTTTTAAATAAAACCCGAGAACAAAATTTTTTTTGAACATATAATTCAATAAAATTGAATTATTCTCAGCATGATACATCTGTATAAATTATAAAACATTTTTATACATTATTTTTAATCCTATAGATAAAATAACTTTATAAAATCATAAAATCATTTTTATTCAATAGGTTATATAATACAAAAAATTTATATTAATTTTATAACGTTACCCTCTTCGTATTGACACCCCATTTTATTTTTGCTACTCACATCACTTTTTAATAAAAAATATTGATAATAAATAATTGAATGCTTTTTAAACGCCGCATTCAAAATTAAAAACGGAAGAAATTCAGTGACATCTAAAGTTTATACAAAAAAAACCCTGGTTTTCGGCTGTGGTAATATATTATTTGGCAATGACGGCTTTGGCCCTGAGGTTATTTACAAAATAGAGCAAGCGGATACCCTTCCGGACAGCGTTCTGGTGATGGACGCAGGAACGGGAATTCGTGATCTTGTTTTTGACCTGCTGCTCATGGACACCCCCCCGGAGTTAGTCGTGGTCATTGACGCCATCACCGTGCCTGATCGTCGTCATGGAGAAATATTCACCATTGATGTGGCCAAGGTACCGAAAAAAAAACTTGCGGATTTTTCCCTGCACCAATGCCCGTCATCAAATCTCTTGGCCCAGCTTGCCCAACGGGGGACTAAAGTTGAGGTCATTGCAATGAACACAGAATTTATTCCCGATGAAATCTGTCCGGGGCTTTGCCCGGTGGCACAAAAAGCAGTGGAAGAAGCTGCACAACTGGTTCTTGAAAAATTAAAAAGCCGCATTGCTTTTAATTTATAATCCATCAATTTTTTATTTTGAAAGAGGTGTTTGAACATGGTTAGTCAAGTAAAGGGCTCTGTACTTGTTGCAGGGGGAGGCATTGCCGGAATTCAGGCCGCACTGGATGCAGCTGATTCCGGATTTTACGTGTATCTTGTTGAGAAAACCGCCGGCATAGGAGGGGCCATGTCACAATTGGACAAAACCTTCCCCACAAACGACTGTGCCATGTGAATTATTTCACCCAAATTGGTTGAGTGCGGTCGGCACTTGAATATTGAAATTTTAACGCTGTCGGAAATTACGGACGTATCCGGCGAGCTTGGCAATTTTACGGTTAAGGTAAAAAAGAATCCCAGGTTTGTGGATGAAGAAAAATGTATTGCCTGTGGTCTTTGCGCTGAAAAATGCCCTAAAAAAGTAGATGATGAATACAATGCAGGTCTAAACAAAAGAAAAGCCGCCTATATTAAGTACGGACAGACCGTTCCTTTGAAATATGCCATTGATCCGGACAACTGTATCTATCTAACTAAAGGCAAATGCGGGATCTGCGCAAAGGTCTGCCCCGCCGGGGCCATCAACCACGATATGAAGGCAGAAATTCTTGAACTTGATGTCGGTGCTCTGATTCTGGCACCGGGGTTCGAGGCTTTTTCCCCGAAAGGCATTGACTATTACGGGTATGACACAAATAAAGATGTGGTCACAAGTCTTGAATATGAACGTATGCTCTCCGCCTCAGGTCCATGGGAAGGTCATCTTAAAAAAGCATCAAACAACGAAGAACCTAAAAAGATTGCCTGGATTCAGTGCGTGGGATCCAGAAACATCAATTGTGGCGACAATGGATACTGCTCGAGCGTCTGCTGCATGTATGCCATCAAACAGGCGGTAATGACCCGGTCCCACATGACCGATGGAGACGGTGAACAAACCATTTTTTACATGGATATCCGCTCCCATGGCAAGGAATACGAGCGCTACTACGAAAAAGCCCGGCAGACGGGTGTATCCTTTGTCAGATCCCGTCCCCATACCTTGCTTAAAGGTCCGCAAGGACACGGCGTCAGCATGCTGTGGGTGGATGAAACCGGGAAAAATCATGAATCGTTTTTTGATCTTGTGATTTTATCCGTTGGGCTTACGAATCCTGAAAGCACGAAAAATCTGGCCAATGCCTGCCGCATTGAACTGGATCAATACGGATTTGCGAAAACCAGCAGCTTTTCCCCTTCTGTAAGCAGCCGTCCGGGCATTTTTGTCACCGGCAGTTTCCAAAGTCCCAAGGCCATTCCCCAGTCCGTGGCCGTGGCCTCTACGGCAGCAGCCCGGGCCAAGGCAGTGCTGGCATCGGCAAGAAACACCCAGACCATCGAGAAAAAATTTGTCGATGAATTTGATATTTCAGGCCAGGAGAAACGCATCGGTGTATTTGTCTGCGCCTGCGGCACCAATATCGCGGCGGTGGTGGACGTCAATGCCGTATCCGAATATGCAGCCACCCTACCCCATGTGGTGCATGTGGGAAACAATATGTTCACTTGCTCCGCGGATACCCAGGACCTAATCGCCGAAACCATTAAAAAAGAAAAACTTAATGCTGTGGTGATTGCTGCCTGCACCCCGAGAACCCATGAACCGTTGTTCCAGGAAACTTTACAGAATACGGGCCTAAACAAATACATGGTGGAGATGGCCAATATCCGAAACATGAATGCCTGGGTTCACCCGCATGAACCGGAAAAGGCAACGCAAAAAGCCAAGACCCAGGTAAAAATGGCTGTTGCAAAGGTAACCCAAAATTTTCCGCTCACGGACATTAAAGTCAACATCACGCCTAAGGCACTGATCATCGGCGGCGGCCTTTCGGGTTTAAGTGCGGCCAAAAATATGGCCGACCAAGGATATGACACCATTCTCGTTGAAAAACAAAAACAGCTGGGCGGTCAGACCAATGCGCTGGGATTCACCTGGAAAAACGAAGATATCCAGGCAGCCTTAAAGGTGTTAATTCAGGATGTTGAAAATCACGAACGCATCCAGGTCATGACCGGCACGACACTTACCCGGGTATCCGGGTTTGTGGGCAGTTTTACCGGAGAACTGACAACAGGTGAACAGACCAGTGACATTGAGTTCGGTGCCTGCATCATTGCCAGCGGCGCCCATGAAACCCGTCCAAGCCAATATCTTTATAATGAAGATCCCAGAGTTATGACGCTGATGGATTTCAGTGCCAAGACCCAAAAAAGTCCAGAATACCCCGGCAGTCTGGATTCCGTAGTTTTCATCCAGTGTGTGGGATCAAGGGATGAGAATCACCCATACTGCTCACGGGTGTGCTGCACCCACTCCATCCAAAAAGCCGTGCGTCTGAAAAAAGAGAAGCCGGAAATAAATATTTTTATCCTTTACCGGGACATTCGCACCTATGCAGACAAGGAGGAGCTCTATCGGGAAGCCCGGAATCTTGGGGTCATTTTTATCCGGTACAGCCGGGACAAAAAGCCATCTGTCTCCAACGAAAACGGCGAACTCACAGTGAATGCATTTGACCCGGTATTGCAGATGCCGGTAAGCATTTCGGCTGATGCAATTTTTCTTGCAACGGCCATAGAACCCAACAACACGGCCCCTTTTGTGGACCTGTTTAAATGTTCATCCAATGCCGATGGTTTTCTCATGGAAGCCCATCCCAAGCTTCGACCGGTTGATTCAACCGTGGACGGGGTATTTCTTGCAGGCATGTGCCACTACCCCAAACCCATAGACGAAGCCATTGCCCAGGGCCGCGCTGCAGCCTCACGTGCCTCGGTAATCCTGTCCCAAAAAATCCTGAAACTGGATGCCATCAAATCCTGTGTCACACACAATTGTGACGGCTGCGCTCTTTGTGTGGATATTTGTCCGTTCAATGCCATATCCCTTGTCTCGTTCACATCACAGGACGGACACCGACACCAACGCGTTCAGATTCAGGAAGCCCTTTGTAAAGGATGCGGACTTTGTGCCGCCACCTGCCCCAAGGAAGGTGTACAGGTAAACGGATTTACCAACGGCCAGTTGCGCGCCCAGGTTGACGCCATTTTAAACGCATAATCAATGGAGATTTTAACATAAAATGAAAGATACATTTGAACCCACGATCATTGGATTTCTGTGCAACTGGTGCTCCTATGCCGGCGGCGATCTCGCCGGCGTGTCCAGACTGGAATATCCACCCAACATGAAAGCCATCCGGGTCATGTGCACGGGCATGGTCCACCCTGATATTGTGCTGTCTGCCCTTAAAAAAGGTGCGGACGGCGTCATGGTCATGGGTTGACACCCCGGCGAATGTCATTACCTGGATGGTAATCAAAAAGCATTGTCCCGTATTACTGTGATTAAACTACTGCTCGAAGACGCCGGCATTGATCCTGACAGGGTCACCATTGAATGGGTGTCTGGCGCCGAAGGCCCAAGATTTGCCGAAAAAGTCACTGAGTTCACCAATAAAATAAGGGCGCTTGGCCCCAATATGTTCAATATCCATAAAAAGGAGGTGATCCCATGCCGGTAAAAGTTGCCAATGAATGGCTCAACTCCTGTTCAGGGTGTGAAATTGCCATATTGAATCTGGGTGAAACCCTTCTGGATCTTTTGCCCCAGATTGAATTTGTTCATATTCCGGTTCTCATGGACCACAAGCACTATGGACAACTTGGAGAAAAAAGGGAAATTGATATCCCCAAGGCTACGGTGGGATTACTATCCGGGGGCCTCCGCAATGAAGAACACCTTGAGGTGGCCCATGAAATGCGCAAAAAATGCGACATTCTCATTGCCCTTGGCACCTGCGCTACCCATGGCGGTATCCCTGCGCTGATAAATTCGTTCACCAACGATGAGTTTTTGGAATATTATTATTCCACAGACAGCACAGAACCAGGCGCCAAAATCCCCGATCAAGGAATTTCCCCGCTGCTGGATCGCTGTTATGCCCTGGATGAAAAGATAGATGTGGATATTTATCTGCCCGGATGCCCTCCCCACCCGGACCAAATTGCCACGGCCATATTAGCGTTATTAAATGGAGAGACCCCGGATCTTCCCTTTAAAAGTGTGTGTGACACCTGCCCTGCAATTCGAAAAGGCAAAGGTAATATCACCACGATCAAACGCTTCACAGAAAATCCGGAATACGATCCGGACAAAGGTATAGATGAAATGCGCTGCCTTCTGGAACAGGGGTATTTGTGTGCAGGTCCCGTGACCCGAGCCGGTTGCGCAGGCAATGACGGCGACGCGCCCAGGTGCATCAGCGCCCGGGTTCCCTGCAGGGGATGCTACGGCCCTGTTCGCCAAGACGGAAACCAGCTATTGGACATGCTAAATGCCCTGGCTTCCAACGGTATCGACATCACATCCATCCCCGATCGAAGCAGCCTACTGCGATTTTCAGGTGCTCATAATCGGCTGGTTCCTTCTATAAAAGGAGACAAATAAAAATGGGAAAAACAATTCACATCTCCCCCCTGTCACGAATAGAGGGGCATGCAAATATTGACATACAGCTTGACGACAACGGCGAAGTGGCTTCGGCCACCACTCATTTTAACTCCATCAGGGGATTTGAAAAATATGTCCAGGGGAAACCGGCTGAGGAGGTGACTCGTATTGTCACCCGTATCTGCGGAATCTGCCCTTGGCATCATCATCTGTCATCCACTAAAGCCGTGGATGCCTGTTTCGGTGCAAACGTTGCCCCGGCAGGCCACATGCTGCGCGAATGCATGCAGAATATGGCGCATATCAACGACAAAATTTTGCACTTTTATTTTCTGGCAGCACCGGATTTTATCATGGGTCCGGATGCTGATTACAAAGTCAGGAACGTCATCGGGATTGCCCAGGCAGCACCGGAGTTAGCCAAGAAAGTCATTAAAATGAGGCAGCTGGGACAGATGATGATGGAAAAATTCGCAGGAAAGGTCATCCATCCAATAGCAGCTGTCCCGGGCGGATTTTCAAAACCCATGTCGGACAGCCAGCGCAAAGAGTTGATCGAGAGCACCAAGACCCTGCTGGACTTTGCCACCTTTTCCATGGCCCATGCCAAGGAAAACATTTTCCCGGCTTATATGGATGACGTAACCACGCTTGGCTCTATCACTACAGGTTTTATCGGTACGGTGGACTACCACGGGGCATTGAATTTCTATGATGGAAATATCCGACTCATGATGATAGACGGATCATTCCAGGATTTTAATGATGCAGATTACCTTGATTATATCGCAGAACACGTGGAACCAACATCCTATGGCAAATTTCCCTATGCGAAGTCCTGGAACCAGGGATTCTCCATGGATATTGACAATCCCAAAGGTGTCTACCGCTCCAATTGCCTAGCAAGACTGAATACCTGCGATCATATATCCACCCCCCTTGCCCAGGCTGAACTGGAAGCGTTCAGGGAACAATTCGGCCGCCCTGCCCAGCATACTCTGCTCTACCATTGGGCCAGACTTATCGAATTGGTATATGCCTGTGAAAAGACTCTTGAGCTGCTTATGGATACAGCCATCTGCGGAAAAGAAACCCGATTTGAAGTCTCCCCGAAAGCCGGTCGCGGCGTAGGCCATGTGGAAGCGCCCAGAGGGACCTTGATACATGACTACACAACCGATGAAAACGGACTCATTGAAAAAGCCAACATGATTGTTGGTACCACCCACAACCTGGCCCCTATTTCAATGAGCGTAGAGCAGTCCGCAAAAATGCTTATCAAAGACGGCCATGTGGATGAAACAATATTAAATAAGGTAGAGATGTCGGTGCGAGCGTACGACCCCTGAATCAGCTGCGCCACTCACCGCCTGGATGGCGGTAAAATGATTGATATCAAAGTATATGACAATAACGGTGAAATAATCCACCAATAAAGGCTTTTAAAAATTTACGGGTGCTGGAAAGTCGGCACCCGTTTTTTATTTTCATTGGCACCCAAAGTGCCACTTTCTTTTAAAATACTTTTCAGCCTTAATTTGTAACCATTGCATTCTGCCTGGGTAAAAGAAGCAATTCCTCACGGTAGATGTCCAGATATGGGATTTACCCACTTCAACACCACCCCGTACCTCTCCCTGCTATAACCAAATAGGATATATCTCATTGACACTTTCTTTTATCTCCAGAACCGTAATTGAAAGTCTAAAATACATTAGGCTATGCCGACATTATGAGTCAGCACCTGTAGAAAGGAGAGATCCTCCTCTGAGAGATCCCACACCGTTGAATGATAGATTCTGAGAGCACCGATCATTTTACCCCGAAGATTTATGGGAAGGGATACAATGGCCCTTATCCTCTCCTCTTCGGCTTTTTCAGGATACTGAAGTATATCGCTTTTTTGTGTATCTTTGATGATGACAGGGGGTTTTTCATTCCTGGCACGGTCCTTTTATGAACCATGTAAAAAAAGCCCCCTATACTTTAGAAAGTGGAACTATGTGGGGGGACAAACTCCATTCCAAATAAAAAAGGCTCTCAAGTTATGCCCTGAAAACCCTTGGTGTTTGTGGTACGCCCGGCAGGATTCGAACCTGCGACTCCTTGATTCGTAGTCAAGTACTCTATCCAGCTGAGCTACGGGCGCCAAAAACTTTATATTTATATCAATCTTTAAGTAATAATTCAAGTGATTTTATTAATTCCGATGAATTTTAATTCAAAAAAATATACTCATAAAAACTAAATAGTTACACTTAATTCGGGAGAGCAAGCCTTGTTTCTTGGGTCAGAATTTTTACTTTTATTCTAACCCCCAAATATTCAAATAAAAAAGCCCGGGCCAATTTTAAATTGACCCGGGCTTTCAAAAAATAATCCGGCGACGTTCTACTCTCCCACACAGTCTCCCATGCAGTACCATCGACGCTAAAGAGCTTAACTTCCGTGTTCGAGATGGGTACGGGTGTGGCCTCTTTGCCATCGTCACCGGATTAAACTGATAATATTTAATCTGTTGTAGTAAATTCAAGCTTGCTATGTTCTATCAAAACGTTCAAAATTATTCATGGAAAAAAGTGGCTAAGCCTCACGACCTATTAGTACTGGTAAGCTCAACATGTTGCCATGCTTACACACCCAGCCTATCAACCTTGTAGTCTTCAAGGGGTCTTCAGTACTTACGTATGGGATATC